>NZ_JAPZSK010000002.1:0-306177 GCF_027531815.1 Gemmatimonas sp.
GCACCGGCGTGGCCTTTCATTTCCCGCACTTCGCCATCCTCACCTCGACGGCGATCCTCGCGGGGCAAGGGGCCCGCGGTGGCCAGGGCGGATCCGGGTTGCCCATGCCGCCGGCGCCCAAGGACTCGGCCCCATGACCGATACGCCGGAACGCCTCACCACCGCCCTTGGCCGCAGCTACCGCCTCGAGCGTGAGCTCGGCGCCGGCGGTATGGCCACCGTGTACCTCGCGCACGACATCAAGCACGAGCGCGATGTCGCCATCAAGGTGCTGCGTGCCGACGTCGCCCAATCGCTCGGCGCCGAGCGATTCCTGCGCGAGATCCGCATGGCTGCCCGGCTCAGTCATCCGCACATCCTGCCACTGTTCGACTCGGGGCAGGTGGAGGACACCCTGTACTACGTGATGCCGGTGGTGCGCGGGGAGTCGCTGCGCGACCGCTTGGATCGTGAACGCATGCTGCCCGTGGAGGACGCCGTGCGCATCGCCGCCGAAGTCGCTGGCGCGCTGGAGCACGCGCACCGGAGCGGGGTGGTGCACCGCGACATCAAGCCCGACAACATCTTGCTGCAAGACGGGCATGCGCTCGTCGCCGACTTCGGCATCGGCAAGGCGCTTGGCGCCGTCGATCCCGCGACGGCCACACAAACCGGCATGAGTGTCGGGACCCCCGCCTACATGAGTCCCGAGCAGGCGTCAGGCGAAGCCGTCGACGGCCGCAGCGATCTGTATTCGCTGGGGTGCGTGCTGTACGAGATGCTGGTGGGCGAGCAGCCGTTCACCGGGGCCACGGTGCAGGCGGTGATCGCCAAGCGCTTCGTGCAAACGCCGGCCGACGTGACCGGGCTGCGTGAAGGAATTTCGCGGACGGTGGCGAACGCGGTGCAGAAGGCGTTGGCGAGGGCGCCCATGGATCGCTACGCCACCGCCGCCCTGTTCGTCACGGCGCTGCAGGAAGTGGACAGCGTGACCGCCAAACCCGCACCGCCGGCGCAGTCGCTGGCCGTGATGGCGTTCGTCAATCGCAGCGGCGACGCCGACAATCAGTTCTTCTCCGATGGCCTCAGTGAAGATCTCATCAACGCACTCACCGCGCTGCCCGGGCTGCACGTGGCATCGCGGACCTCGGCCTTCCGCTTTCGCGGCAGCGAGTTGGACATCCGCGAGATCGGCGACCAGCTCAACGTCGCCTGCGTGCTGGAAGGGAGCGTGCGACGCGTGGGCTCCAAACTCCGCGTCACCGCGCAACTGGTGAGTGTAGAGACCGGCTTTCAGCTCTGGTCGGAGCGGTACGATCGCGAGATGGCCGACGTGTTCGAGATCCAGGACGAGATCGTCGCGTCGATCGTGAGTGCGTTGATGCCGACGCTGCTGGCCGGGGGCGTGGTGCCGCCAGCAGTACCCGCGGTGCGTCGCTCGACCGAAAACCTCGAGGCCTACGAGTTGTACCTCAAGGGGCGGCACTACTGGCACCAGCGGTCGCCGGCCACGGTGCGCATCGCGATCCAGCAGTTCGAGCAGGCCATCGCCCTCGATGCCGACTATGCCTTGGCGTACTGCGGCCTCGCCGACTGCTATGGCATCCTGCGCGTGTACGGATGGGTGGCACCCCACGCCATCCGGGACAAGGCGAAGGCTGCCGTGGATCGCGCAATGACCATCGATGCGTCGCTGGCCGAGGCGAACTTCTCGAAGGCGTTCTACACGTTCTACTTCGAACGGAAGTGGCGCGAGGCGCGGCCCTATTTCGCCCGATCCATCGAGATCAATCCGCGCGCGTCGTTGCATCTGATGTACTTCGCGCTGTTCGCGTCGATGGAGTACCGCGCCGACGAGGTCGAGCAGTTGCTCGCGCGCAGCGTGGCGCTTGATCCGTTGTCGCCCTTCCTGCATGGCCTCCGGTCCACGGCCTACTACACGATGGGCATGCACGAGCCAGCGCTGGCGGCGGCGCAACGGGCGATCGAGTTGCAGCCCGACTACCTGCTCGGGGTCTGGACGCACGGGCTCGCGTTGTGCGCGCTCGGGCGGTATACCGAGGGTATCGCGCAGCTCGAGCGTGCGGTGGCGATGTCACGGGCGCCGTTCTTCGTGTGCGTACTGGGACTGGGGTTGGGGCTGGCTGGTCGCGCGGAAGACGCGCGGCTCTTGCTCGCCGAGCTCGACGATCGGGCCTCGCGCGGCGAGTACGTGCCCCCGTTCACACGGCTGGCCCTCCATGTGGGGCTCGGCGACCTGGTGCACGTCCGCCGCGAGCTCGCCGCCGCGCTGGAGGAGGTCACGCCGCCGTTCAGCTTTCGGGTCACGAGTGGGGTGTTCCTCGACCGCTATCGCAGCGACCCCGAGGTCGCGCGGCTGCTCGATGCCTGGTTTGCCGGGGAGCGCATGGACCGGGAGAGTTGAGGGGCGTCGACGTCGGGGGACATGCACCGTTCGACGCGCGACGCGCGACGGGAGGAGTGAGTGAACTCTCAGACGTCGATGCTGCTCCCGAAAGATATAATTCACAACGGTTTAGCTTCTGTGCGCGAATTGGCAATCGAATTGACACACAGCGTGTGTACACGTATTATGTGTAATGAAGAACATCACCCTCGCGCTCGATGAGGAAACGCTCGCGGCCGGCCGCGCCTACGCGGAGCGTCATCACACCACGCTGAATGCGCTGGTGCGCGATCTGCTGGCACGCACCGTTCATGTGGATCGCGCGGCCGCCGTTGAGGAGCTGTTTCGGTTGATGGACCAGGCGCCGGGCCGCTCGGGCGGCACACGGTGGACGCGAGACGAGCTGTATGAGCGGCGGTAAGGTCTTTTTCGATACGAACGTGTTGGTGTACGCGCAGGATCTTGATGCGCCGCACAAGCGTGAACGCAGTCGCCAGCTGATGGCGGAGGTGGCGGCGGCGGGCGGCGGTGTGATCTCGACCCAGGTGCTGCAGGAGTACTACGTCACCGCCACGCGCAAACTGGGTGTCACACCGCTGGCCGCGAAGTCTGTCGTGCAATCGTTCCGCATGTTCGAGATTGTGCAGCTCTCGCCCGATCTGATCGAGCAGGCCATCGATCGGTCGGTGCTGAGCCAGCTCTCGTTTTGGGATGCCCTCATCGTGGCCGCATCGGCCGCCAGCGGGTGCACGACGATCTACAGTGAAGACTTGAATGCTGGACAGGTGATTGGCGGTGTGAGGGTGGTGAATCCGTTCGGATAAGCGACGTGCTGGCCGCGTCGTGCGCCCACGGGTATCTTCGCCACGCGCCGGTTGGCGCGTGCCAATCGGCGCCACTTCTACAATGCCGTCGTTCGTGACTCCCCCTTCCGACCGCCTCACCGCCGCCCTTAGCCGCAGCTACCGCATTGACCGCGAGCTCGGCGCCGGCGGCATGGCCACCGTGTATCTCGCGCACGACCTCAAGCACGAGCGCGACGTGGCCATCAAGGTGCTGCACCCCGATCTCGGGGCGGCGCTCGGCGCCGAGCGGTTCCTGAGCGAAATCAAGACCACCGCCAAGCTGCAGCATCCGCACATTCTGCCGCTGCTGGATTCCGGCGCGGCGGATGGGTTGCTGTACTACGTGATGCCGCTGGTGAAGGGCGAAACGCTGCGCACGCGCCTCGAGCGCGAGTCGCAGCTGCCGGTGGCCGACGCGCTGCTCATTGCCCGCGAAGTGGCCGACGCGCTCAGCGAGGCGCACGGACAGGGGATCGTGCACCGCGACATCAAGCCCGAGAACATTCTCCTGCAGGGCGGCCACGCCCTCGTGGCCGACTTCGGCATCGCGCTGGCGGTGCAGCAGGCGGGCGGGCAGCGCATGACGCAAACCGGCCTCTCGTTGGGCACGCCGCAGTACATGGCCCCCGAGCAGGCCATGGGCGACAGGGCGGTGGATCACCGCGCCGACCAGTATGCGCTGGCCGCCGTGACCTACGAGATGCTCACCAGCGAACCGCCGCACACGGGTACCAACCCGCAGGCGATCGTGGCCAAGCTGCTCACCGAGGCGGTGCGCCCGGCGACCGTGCTGCGCCCGTCGGTGCCGGCGCATGTAGACGCGGCCATCCGCCGCGCACTGGAGAAGCTGCCGGCCGACCGCTTCGCGTCCACGAAGGGCTTTGCCGATGCCCTCGAACGGCCGGGGCTCACGGGCGACACCGGGTTCGCCGCCGCCGCGCGGCCGCAGCCGCGGTGGCGGAGGCTGCTCTCCTCTCCGCTGTGGGCCGCGGCCGGCGTCGCGGCGCTGGCGGCGGCAGTCGGCATCACACAGCGAACGGCCGCCCCCACGCTGCCCGTGGTCCGCTTCTCGCTGCCGCTGGCCGACGCCCAGGCCGGGAGCATCCTTGGCACCGGCGAGATGCTCGCCATCGCCCCCGACGGCAGCGCCATCGCCTACATCGCCGCCACGGCCAGCAACGGCTTGCTGTATGTGCGCCGGCTCGACGAGCTCACCCCGCGGGCGCTGCCGGGCACCGAGGGCTCGCGCGCGCCCTTCTTCTCCCCCGACGGCAAGTGGGTCGCCTTTGTGGCGCGCGGCAAGCTGCGGAAGGTGTCGGTGGAGGGGGGCCCCGTGACCGAGCTCACCGATGGCAGCATCCTCCCCGACAACACGGGCGGCGTGTGGACCCCCGCCGGCGACGTCATCTTCTCGCGCACCAACGATACCAAGTTCGCCGAAGCGATCCTGCTGCGCGTCCCGGCAACCGGCGGCCCGATCAGCCCCTTCGGGCGTCGTGACAGCACGCTGGGGGAGGTGTCGAGTCCGATCATGGCGCCCGATGGCAAGACGATGGTCGGTATCTGGGTCCAGTCGCGCATCAAGGCGGGGTCGGTCACCCCGCTCTGTCTGCTCGGCCCCGATGGCGAGCTCACGCGCCTCGAGGTCGGGGCCGAGCGACCACTCGGCTTCGTGGATGATCGGCTCATCTACCTGCGCAACGACGGCACCATCATGGCCGTCCCCATCGACCTGAGCGCGCGCAAGCTCACCGGGCCGCCCACCGCACTCCTCGAGGCGGTGAGCAGTCCGGTCATGTCCGCCTCCGGTACGCTCATGTACTCGCCGGGGCAGCCGGCCACGACGGCTGTGCTCGTCGACGAGGCCGGCGCCGCCACGCCTCTGGTTGGCGAGCCGCGCCAGTTCGGCAACCCGCGTTATTCCCCCGATGGCCGGCGGGTGGCCTTCGATATCGGCAGCCCGCAGGGGCGTGACATCTGGATCTTCGAGATCGCCTCGGCCACCCTCACCCGGCTCACCTCCGCCGGCAGCAACGTGCGGCCGGAGTGGAGCCCCGACGGTCAGCGCGTGCTCTATCGGCAGGTCACGCCGCGCAAAGGCATCTGGTGGCAGCCCGCCAATGGCAGTGGCGCGCCAGAGTTGCTCGTGGAGGTGCCGGGCGGACCGAACGAAGGGGTGATCTCCCCCGACGGGCGCACGCTCATGTATCGCACCGACGAGGGGACCGGCGACCAGCACATCATCACCATGCCGATGGACAAGTCGGCGCCGCCCACGCCGCTGGTCACAAGGGCGGTCAACTGGGCCCCCCGGTTCTCCCCGAACGGCCAGTGGATTGCCTACAGCTCCGACGAGTCGGGAACGGCGGAGATCTACGTGCGCCCCTTCCCCGGCCCGGGCGGGCGCATTCAGGTCTCGAACGAGGGCGGAAGCGAACCGGTGTGGTCGCGTGACGGGCGCACGTTGTACTACCGGCAGGGCGATGCCCTGATCGCCGCGGCGGTATCGGCGACACCGACCTTTACCGTGCAGTCACGCCGGCAGCTGTTCGTGGGCCCCTATGAGGCCTCGGGCCCCCACGCCACCTACGACGTAGCGCCCGATGGCAAGCACCTGCTCATGCTCAAGGCCAGGGAGGATCGGGCGCCGGTCGTGATGGTGCTGAACTGGGCGGCCGAAGTGCGGGCCCGGCTCCAGGCGCCGTGAGGCACCCGCCATACCTGAGATTTTCGCTCGTACACCGTGTGGGATGGCGTGTGCTTTGTGCTCGAACGCACCCGCTGATCTTCGGTAGGCGCATCCGCTCGCGACCCCTGGCGATTGCCGCAAGCACGCCTTTGGAGCGCTCTATATGTGCCAGCTATACGCCAGCAAAACGCCAGCATTAGGCTACGGCTTGTAGTGAGCCCCCCGTGTACACCGCCACGCCGGCGGTGCGACCACGGTAACGGTTCTGTGCGCTTGACGGAAAGCCTATATGCCTCCACTTTGGAGGAAAAAGGAGGCGTTTCGTGGCTATTCTCAACATCAAGAATCTTCCCGACGCCCTGTACGAGCGACTCAAGGCTCGCGCCGAGCAGCAGCATCGGTCGGTGGCGCAGGAAGTCACGCACATCCTCGATCAGGTGCTGGGGGGCGCTGAGCCGCTCTCCATTCTCGACCTGCAGGGTCTTGGCAAGTCGGCGTGGGCCGGAACCGATGCGGTCGCGCACGTGGACGCCGAGCGCCGCGCGTGGGATTGACCGAGGCGGCGGGGTCGGGCCCGATCGCCGTCGATACGGCGCTCTTCATCTACTTCATCGAGGAGCACCCGCGATTTCTTGCGCCGGTCCGTGCACTCTTCGCCAGGGCAGATGCGGGCGATCAGGAGATTGTCACCTCGGCGTTGACCCTGCTCGAAGTGCTGGTGGTGCCGTATCGCGCCGGCGACCGGGCGCTCGCCGCGAGGTATGACGCGCTGCTGACCCGATCGCGCGGGGTGAAGGTGGTGGACCTGACGCGGGATCAGTTGCGGACCGCAGCGCGGCTCCGGGCGCAGTACCCCACCCTCCGCACCCCTGATGCCATGCAGCTGGCGGCGGCCATTGGCGCGGGGTGCACCACGTTTGTCACCAACGACCGGCGTCTGCCGTCACCGGACGGAGTGCGCGTGCTGCAACTCTCGGAGTGCGAATGACGACCATGTCGCGTCTCACCACCGCCCTGCATAACCGCTACCGTGTTGAGCGTGAACTCGGGCAGGGCGGCATGGCTACCGTGTACCTCGCGCACGACCTGCGCCATGAGCGCGATGTGGCCATCAAGGTGCTGCATCCGGATCTTGGCGCCGCCCTCGGCGCCGAGCGGTTCCTGAGCGAAATCAAGACCACCGCCAGGCTGCAGCACCCGCACATTCTGCCGCTGCTCGACAGTGGTGCCGCGGATGGCCTGCTGTACTACGTCATGCCCTACGTGCGCGGCGAAACGCTGCGCGCGCGGCTCGAGCGGGAAACCCAGCTGCCGATTGCCGACGCTGTGCGCATCGCCACCGAGGTGGCCGAGGCGCTGCAGGCGGCGCATGCCCTCGGCATCGTGCACCGCGACATCAAGCCCGAGAATATCCTGCTGCAGGACGGGCACGCCCTGGTGGCCGATTTCGGCATCGCGCTCGCGGTGCAGCAGGCGGGCGGGCAGCGCATCACGCAGACGGGGCTGTCGCTGGGCACCCCCGCCTACATGAGCCCCGAGCAGGCCGGCGCCGAGAAGACGCTGGATGGCCGCAGCGACCAATACGCGCTGGCAGCGGTGCTGTACGAGATGCTCGCTGGGGCGCCGCCCTTCACCGGCCCGTCCGTGGCGGCGGTGATGGCGCGACTCATGACCGAGCGTCCGAGGCCGGTGCATGAGCAGCGTGCGTCGGTGCCGCCCGCCGTCTCCGCTGCGGTGGGCCGCGCGCTGGAAAAGCTCCCGGCCGACCGGTTCGCCAGCTGCGCCGAGTTCGCGCGGGCACTGGGGGACTCCCACACCGCGCGGGCTGATGCGGTTGGCGCACCGGCGAGCGCTCGCAGCCGGTGGCGGCCAGCCGTGGGCATCGCCGCCGCCGCCCTGCTGGCCGCCGGCGCCTGGTGGATGGGGCAGCAGAGGCGCCGCGACGACGATCGCGTGGCGGTGCAGGGGGCCCTGTTGGTGCCCCCGCGCCTGAGCTTCGCCCGCTCGCTGGGCGACCGGGCCATCGGTGTCACCGACGATGGGCGCGAGGTGATCTACAGCGCCCGCGCCGGGAACGATGACCCGGTCTCGCGCCTCTACATCCAGCGCATCGATGAGGACAGCGCCACGCTCATCCCCGGCTCGGAAGACCTGACGGCGCCTACGCCGTCCCCCGACGGTCGCTGGCTGGCGGCCAACAATGCGAGTGGCCGGCTGGTGGTCATCCCCTTGCGCGGCGGCGCCGCCGACCTGCGCCCTTTGGTGGACGGGACCTTCAACTTCCTGGCGTGGGCCGACGACGGTACGCTGGTGCTTTCCCGAGGGGACTTCCTTAGTGTCGAGCGGCTCGACCCCGCGACGCGCACCCTCACCACGCTGGTCAGGGTGCCCGATCCGGGGGTCTGGGTGCAGGCGGTGCTGGCGGGTGGAGACCGCGCGCTGGTCGTGCGGGGGGGGAACTCAGCCAAGACCGGGACGCTGGCCGTGCTCGACCTGGCCACCGGGACCCTGGCGACCGTCCTCGACGCACAGGTCGCGGCGGCGCGCCTCACCCCCGGGTTTCTCGCCGTGCAAGTCGCCGGTGGCGATGTGCAGCTGGTGCCGTTCGACGAGCGGCGCGGCACGGTGACCGGGGCGCCCGTCACCGTGGCGCGCGGCGTCTTCCAGGTGGGCGGCAACGGCTCCACGCAACTCGCGGCGGCGCGTCGCCATCCCATGATCGTCTATGGCGGCCGCGATCTGACCCGCCTCGTGCTGGTGGATAACGACGGGGGCGCCACGCCGGTGACCACCCGCTCCGGAGAGTGGCACCGGCCCACCTTCTCCCCCGACGGCCGTCGCCTGCTGGCCGACCTCTCCGGCGAAGACGGTCGCAACGTCTGGGCCATCGACCTCGCGAGCGGGGTCCCCACCCGTGCAACGACCGCCCGCAACGGCCACGATGCCATCTGGGCCCCCGACGGACGGAGCTTCGTGTTCCTGTCCGACGAGTCGGGGCCGCTTGGCCTGCGCCGAGGCACCCTCGACGCCGCCGCGCGCCCCGAGTCGCTGTACACCGGTCCGCTCGCCGGGGCACCGACCGGCTGGCACCCGGGAAGCGGTGATCTTCTCGTGTCGGCCGTCCCCGCCGGGCGCAGCAACATGGACGTGCTGCGCATCGGCGCGGCGGGGCGCGGCCCGGTCTCCACTCTGTACGGCGAGGCCACCTCCGACGAGATCTCCGGCGCCATTTCCCCGGATGGTCGTTGGCTGGCCTACGGGTCCGATGTCGGCGGTCGCTCGCGCGTCTACGTCCGCCCAGCCAATGGCGCCGGGCCCGCCGTGACCGTCACCCCCGATGGCGGCAGTGAGCCACTCTGGTCGCGCGACGGCCGTACGCTGTACTTCCGGATGATCGACGGACGCGGCGAGCGCATGGGCGTCGCGCGGGTCGAGCCCGGGGCGGAGCTGCGCATTACCCCCGCGACCACGCGCTTTCCAATCGATCGCTACTCTCCCGCCACCCCGCACACGAACTTCGACGTGGCCCCCGACGGCAGCCGCTTCGTGTTCGTCGAGGCTGGCGAAATCAGCCGGATCGTGCTGGTGCACGAGTTGGAGGCGCTCTATCGCCAGCGCCAGGGGGCGCGATGAGCGGGGCGCCCATCAGCAGCTGCGACGCGATCTCCATCACTACCGCGACGCGGCCGGTCTGGAGGTGGCTCTGGTGTCGACCGACGGCCGCAGCGTGACGCTCATCGAGGCGAAGTCGGGGGCCACCATCGCCAGTGATTACACCGATGGGGTCGATCGGCTTGCGCGCGTCCTGCGTGCCCGCGCCCACGACCGCCCGATCGCCACGCGGGTCATCCATGGCGGCATGACGCGACAGACACGCGGCCCCACCCAACTCGTGCCCTGGTACGAGATCGATCAGCACACCTGGATCGACACGGACGCCCCCGCATGACCGCAGCACACGCCCGCCTCGCCGCCGCGATGCATGCACGCAGGCGGCGCCGGCGCCGGAGCGCGACACCGGCGAGCCCCGCAAGGCCGGCGGGCATGAGCGCGAAGGTATTCGGTGCGGGCACGACATCCGGTACCGTGACCGAGCTGGTGATGCGCACGGCGAGTCCATGTGGAACGAGCACTGCAGGCCCAGCCTGAGTTGGTCGCCGGCGTCGAGCGAGCACGTCGTGCGCAGGAGGTACGGAACCGCCGGCGCGAACGTACAGACCCCTGCCGCCGCCAGAGCAGGAACGTCGTATCACGTCACTACCGCGCCCCCGTTCCCCTGGCTTCCACGAACGCATAGTTTCCCGATTCACCCGGCGCGGCCTCCAGCCGCGCCGTCTGCTTTTCCCACCGGGGAGCCGCCCGAGCGCTCCCCAGCCTGGGTCGCATATCCATGCACGCACCGTCCGGGGCCGCGCGCCCGCACCGCGACTTTCTGAACATCGCCGACTTCACGCCGGCGGAGACGTTCGCCCTGCTCGACCTCGCCGAGCGCATGCGAGCCGGGACGTACGACGCCAGGCCACTCGCCGGGAAGGCGCTGGCCATGCTGTTCATGAAGTCCTCCACCCGCACGCGCATGTCGTTCGAGGTGGGCGCCATTCAGCTGGGCGGCACGGCGCACTTCCTTTCTCCGCGCGACGTGCAGATCGGCCGGGGGGAGCCCATCGCCGACACCGCGCGGGTGCTGTCACGCTATGTGCAGGGCATCATGATCCGCACCTTCGCGCATCAGGATGTCGTCGAACTCGCCGAGTACGCGAGCGTGCCGGTCATCAATGGCCTCACCGATCTGTCGCACCCCTGTCAGATCCTCGCCGATGTCCTCACGGTGCAGCAGCATCTGGGCGACATCCGCGGCAAGACCGTGGCGTGGATCGGCGACGGCAACAACATGGCCAACTCCTGGATCGAGGCGGCTGCGCATCTTGGCTTCGCGTTGCGCGTGGCGTGTCCCGAGGGGTATGAGCCCGATGCCCAGTTCCTCGCCCAGGCCGAGGCCACGGGCGGCGATGTGCGACTGCTGCGCGATCCGCGCGAGGCAGTGGAGGCCGCCGATGTCGTGACCACCGATGTCTGGGCCTCCATGGGGCAGGAGGAGGAACAGGGCAGGCGGGCGATGGCATTCGCACTATATCAGGTGGATGCCGACCTCATGGCCCGCGCCCGACGTCACGCGATCTTCCTGCACTGTCTGCCGGCGCACCGCGGCGAAGAAGTCACCGCCGACGTGATCGACGGCCCCCAGAGCGTGGTGTGGGACGAAGCCGAAAACCGTCTGCACATCCAGAAGGCCATCATGGCCGCGCTCATGGGCAACGTGCCCCTCTGAACTTTCGTCTCTCCCTTATGCCCATCGCTGCCGGTCAGCCCGCCCCCGACTTCACGCTCCCCACCGACTCCGGCGAGTCGCTCACGCTCTCCTCGCTGCGCGGCCAGTGGGTGGTGCTGTACGCCTATCCCAAGGACGACACCTCCGGCTGCACCACCGAGGCGTGCGAGTTCCGCGATCTCTTCCCGAAGTTCAAGAAGGGCAAGCACCAGGCTGTCGTGCTTGGCATCAGCCCCGATTCCGTCAAGAGCCACCAGAAGTTCAAGACCAAGTACGCGCTCCCCTTCACGCTGCTCGCCGATGAGGACAAGGTCGCACTGCAGGCCTATGACATCTGGAAGGAGAAGAGCATGTACGGACGCAAGTACATGGGCGTCGAGCGCACCACCTTCGTCATCAACCCCGAGGGCGTCATTGCCCACGTGTTCGAAAAGGTGAAGCCCGCCGGCCACGCCGAAGCGGTCATGGCCGTCATCGGCTGATCTGCGGCCTCGGGGCTGCCGCAATGGCTGGCACACGACTGCCAGAACGGGCATCTTTCCGGGGTGCGGCCAATCACGGCCGCACCCCGCTTCTTTCCAGCCCATGACTGCCATCGATTCCGGCGCGCTCAAGCGCACGCCGCTTCACGATATTCACGGTGCCCTCGGCGCCAAGCTCGTCCCCTTCGCGGGCTACGAAATGCCGGTGCAGTACCCCACCGGCATTACCGTCGAACACAAGGCCGTGCGAGAGACCTGCGGCATGTTCGATGTGTCGCACATGGGCGAGGTGCTCGTGCAGGGGCCCGACGCCATCCGCTTCGTGAACAGCGTGACCAGCAACGACGTGGCCGCGCTGGCGGTGGGGCAGGTGCAGTACAGCACGCTCCTGCGCGCCGATGGTACCATTGTCGACGACCTGCTCGTGTACCGCTTCGCCGATCACCTCATGCTGGTCATCAACGCCAGCAATCGCGACAAGGATCTGGCGCATCTGCGCGCGCATCAGGCGGCGTTCGACTGCACGCTCACCGACGTCAGCGACGACACCGCGCTGCTGGCGGTGCAGGGGCCGCAGGCGCCCGCCATTGTGGCGTCGCTCGCCAGTGTACCGCTGGATGGCATCAAGTACTACTGGTTCACCGAAGGCCGCATTGCCGGCGTGCCCGCCATCATTTCGCGCACCGGCTACACCGGCGAGCTGGGTTTCGAGCTGTACTTCGACCAGGCGCAGGCGGCGCACGTGTGGAACGCCGTGATGAACGCCGGCGCCGTGACCCCCGCGGGGCTGGGCTGTCGCGACTCGCTGCGGCTGGAAGCGGGCATGGCGCTGTACGGCCATGAACTCGACGACCACACCACGCCGCTGGAAGCGGGGCTCAACTGGCTCGTCAAGCTCGGCAAGAGCGAGCCGTTCCTCGGCAAGGATGTGCTCGTGCGCCAGCACCAGGAAGGCACTGACCGCAAGCTGGTGGGCTTCACGTTCGACGAGCGCGCCATTCCGCGTCACGGCTACGGCGTGTACTACGGCGGCGTGAAGGTGGGCGACGTGTGCAGCGGCACCATGAGTCCCACCCTCGGCATCCCGGTGGGCACCTGCTACCTCCCCACCGCGGCGGCGGTGGAGGGCACCACCTTCGACGTGGAGATTCGTGGCAAGATGATCCCCGCTCGCGTGGTGAAGCTCCCGTTCTACAAGCGTCCGGGGAAGGCGTGAGCACCCGCGCGCGCCCCACGGGGCGGCGCACCGGCAGCGACGACGGCAGCGCGCCGGTCGTCGCCATTCTCATGACCGATGTGGAGCTGGCCGTGCGGCTCAACGCAGCGCTCGAGGCGCTGGGAATGGCCACGGTCACCATCTCCCCCATGGACGACGTGCGCGGCGACCTGCGCCGCGCACGTCCCACCGTGCTGGTGCTCACCGGCGCACTGCTGGACACGGCCACCGTGGCGCTGGTGCGCCAGCTGCTGTGGGATAACGTGGCGGTGATCGGCTTCACCGATGTGAGCGACCCGCTGCTGCTGGAGCGGCTGCGTGACATCGGCTACGTCGAAACGTGGCCCAAGCCGGTGCCGATCGACGACGTGGTGGACAGCATCCGCCGCCGTCTGGAGCGGTTGCGCCTGGCCAGCGACACGGGGCTGGTCGGCGAGTCGGCGGCCATTCGCGAGGTGCTGGTGAAGGTGGAGCAGATCGCGCCGGTCACCAGTACGGTGCTCATCGAAGGGGAAAGCGGCACGGGCAAGGAGCTCGTGGCGCGTGCGGTGCACCGGCTCAGTCCTCGGCGCGGCAAACCGTTCATTGCCGTGAATGTGGGCGCGTTGCCCGAAACGCTGCTGGAAAGCGAACTGTTCGGCCACGAAAAGGGCGCGTTCACCGGTGCCGCCGAGCGACGGTTGGGGCGCTTCGAACTGGCTGATGCGGGCACACTGTTTCTCGACGAGATTGGCGAGATCCCCTCGGCCACCCAGGTGAAGCTGCTGCGGGTGCTGGAGGAGCGCGAAGTCACACGGGTGGGCGGCAGTCAGAGCATTCCGGTGGATGTGCGAGTGGTGGCCGCCACCAACCGGCCGCTGCGTGAGCACGTGGAGGAGGGGGGCTTCCGTGCCGACCTGTTCTATCGCCTGAACGTGCTGAGTGTGTACCTGCCGCCGCTGCGCGAGCGACGTGAGGACATTCCGCTGCTGGTGCGCACTTTCGTAACCGAGTTCAGCGCGTTGCACGATCGCGAGTTCCCTGGCATTTCGGGTGAAGCGCTGGAGATGCTCGTGGAGTATCCGTGGCCCGGCAATGTGCGGGAGCTGCGCAATCTGGTGGAGAGCATGGTGGTGCTCGCGCACGGGCGTGTGATTGGCGCCGATGACATCCCGCGTGCCATTCGGGAGCGCGGCGGGCGCCGCTTGCTTCCCGTGCCGGTTGGTCCGCTGGTGCAGGGTAGCGAGCGGGCGCAGGGGCGCGAGCTCGAGTTCATTGTGCGGTCGTTGGTGGAGCTCAAGCTGCAAGTTGAAGAGCTGCGACGTCGCATCGATATCGAGCAACGGCCGGTGGCGCCTGCCGGGTGGGTGGGCGATGCGCGTCCATCAGCGCCAATGGCCGGGCTCACGGAGATTCTTCCCGGCAACGGCTACGGCCTCGTGCGCGGCATCGAGCCACGTGACGAAACGCCTCCGGCGACGGTCATCACGCTGGGTCCGGGGATGACGATGGCGGAAATCGAGCGGGTCGCCATCCAGGCGGCGCTGCGTGACACGGGCGGAAATCGCCGCAAGGCAGCGGATCTGCTGGGTATTGGCGAGCGCACCCTGTACCGCAAACTGCGGGAGTACGAAGGAGAGGAGGGCGTCGAGGGGTTCCTCCCCGAAGACGAAGGTTGAGGTGTGGCGGGTTACCTTCATGCGGGACAAGACGTTGGGCGCTCTGAAGCCTTGCCGGAAAGCAATCCCGACCACATATTGGCCCCGATGACAGCCGGACCCATTCCACCGGTTTGCCCTCGCACCGGAGCCTGATCTGTCTATTCCAGTCAATTTCGGCATAAGCACCCCGTCGGCGGCCCCTGGTGCCATTGCCGGCAGTGTGCTGCCGCTCCGTCGCGCCGAGGAGCTCATTGCGACCCTGCCGGGGGTCATTTCCGTGCGTATCGTGCCTGGCGAGTCGGGTGCTGTGGAGGAGATCCACGTGCTGACCACCGATCAGGTGCCGCCGAAGAACACGGTGCGCAACATCGAGAGCGCACTGATGGCGCAGTTGGGGCTGCGGGTGAACCACCGCAAGGTGTCGGTGGCGACCACGCTCGATGCACCGCGGGCCATGGACGCGGCGCCGGAGCCTTCGGCGGTTGCGGGGTTGAGCGCCATTCCCGGCGGCGCGCCGGCGGCGGCCACCCCCCCCGCGCCCATGCCGTTCGTGGCTGGAAGCCCCACCCCAGGCGGGTCGGCTGCCGCGGGAACGCCGGCGCCACCGCCGGATTTCGTCCCTGTCGAATTCGCGTCCGGTACCTTTGGGCGGGCTCGATCGTCCCTAGGGGTGGCGGCGGCTCCCGACCTGTCGGCTGGTCGTCGGCTGCTGATCTTCGAGGATGTCGAGGTGCGGCGTTCGCGTTCGCGCGGGGTGCTGTGTCGAGTGACGTTGTCGCGGGACGGGCAGGAGTACTTCGGTGAGGCCGAGGGGCAGGATTCTGAGCGATCGCGCATCGAGTTGGCGGCGCGCGCGACGTTGCTGGCCATCGGCACGGCGATGAAGTCCACGGCGGGCGGCGAACGGAGTCTGTCGCTGGAGGGCGCCAAGTTCATCGACGCCTTCGATCGTGAGTTCGTGTTCGTGAGCGTGTCGGCGCGCGTCGGTCGCGAGCCGGTCTGTCTCACGGGTAGCTGCGAGATCCGGGAGAGCGCGGAAACGAGTGCGGTGTTGAGCGTACTCGACGCGACCAACCGGTGGGTGCACCTCGATCGGTAGAGCGCGGACGCACGCGTTCACACACATAACCCTCATTCGTCATCGACACGACGACATCACAAACGTCCCCGTCAGCCGTCTAGAGCGGAGCTGAGCGGGCAGGCCAAGCGGTAGGAGCGGAGCCAACTTTGATCGAGCACGTGCGGTCCCGAGCGGGGCACACGTGACTGACCCGAAGGGAGGTGACGTTCGATGGAATTCATGGCCCAGCTCGTGAATGCGGTCCTGGCGATCTTCTTCGCCGACATGAAGACGTGGGGCTGATTTAATCAGCCGGCTGGCGGGACATTTTTCTCATGAAGACAAGCGTAATCGCCTACGTTTACTCGATCGTTGTCGCCGCGGCGGCAGCGCTTGTCTTGTCGTATTGGTACGATCCGAGTTTTGCCATCGCACTATTTGCTGTCCCAGGATTGCTTGCGTTCGTCGCCTTTTTCGGTGCGATCTCTAGCTACAGGATTCAGGGTAGCACTTTTGGTGAAATCTCATTCATCCCGTACTTGACGGCGGTTGTCCTTTATCCGTCATGGTCGACTCTAGGCGCAATCGGCGTTGGTGCGTTACTAGCTGAGGTTGCGAAGCCCAAGACGGGTATCAAACGGGCGTTCAATGTAGCCCAGACAGTTCTTGCCGGCGCCGCTGCCCTTTTCGCGTATGTACTGCTCGGCGGCGTAGCCTTGCAGGTCGAAAAGGCGTTTCAGCCGCTTCCTCATTCCGCAGCAGTGGTCTCATTCCTGCTCGTCAACACCTTCGCGGTCGCGACTGCGATTGGTCTTGCTGAAGGCAAGAGTATCGTAAAGACGTGGGCAAAGGGAAACGTTGCGGGGCTAGCTTACGACGTGGTTGCCGTACTCGCTGTCTACGCATTTGCACGTGCCGCCGTCGATTGGGGCCTTTGGGGTATCTTGGGCTTCTGTGCAATCCTGGTGGTGCTACGATTTACCTACCAGTCGAAGCACCAGCTTGAGACTACCAACAAGGAACTGCTGGAGCTCTTCGTCCACACCGTCGAATTTCGGGACCCTTACACCTCGGGTCATTCACAGCGGGTGCGTCGATTCTCGCGGATCATTGCGCAGGTGATCGGCCTTTCACCAAAGGAAGTCGAACAGGTATCCAAGGCTGCACTCCTCCACGATGTTGGCAAGATTCACGAGATCTTCGCGCCAGTCCTCATGAAGCCAGGACGGCTTACTCCGGAAGAACGAGCCATCATGGAACTGCACCCAATCAAGAGTGCTGAACTCGTGGCAAAGATCTCCGAGCTCCAGGACATTGTGCCCGCCGTTCGCCACCATCATGAGAACTGGGACGGTACGGGATATCCGGACCGACTGCAGGGCAAGGAAATTCCGCTCGCGTCTCGAATCATCATGTTCGCAGACACGATCGATGCCATGACAACCGACCGGCCATACCGCAAAGCGCTCGGCGAAGCGGATGTGCGAGCCGAGCTTGTGAATTTCAGGGGAAGGCAATTCGACCCGGATATTTGCGACGCCCTCCTCGGTTCAGATAAGTTCTCGCGTATCTTCGATAAGAATGATGATGGCGGTGTCTATTCGCTAACTCAGATGTTCGATTCCATCCGTAGGCGCCGCCCCAAGACGCCGGCCGTCGCTTAGCGACCTGTCCTCGCAAGCTTAAGCTTGTGGAGTACGGGTCGGAGGAACGCATTTGGAGCTGAACGTTCTCTCCGCGTCTTTTGCATGTATTCACCGAGAATGCTCGCTGCATCTTCGTGGCGATTCAGTCTGATCAGCGACTCTCCGATTCTCGACGCCAGGAAGTCAGAGGCGCAGTACCCAGCCGACTGAAAGAAGCGAGAAACTGCGGTCGTAACTTGTGCTGAACTTGGACGCCACTTCCTGTCAATCAGCCCTACGCCAAGCTCCAGGCCTGCGGAATATGCCAATGTCCGTAGTGGGCGAGTGCGCGAGAGCGTTTGCATTACCCTTTCGCACTGCAGCGCGGCCTCCTCGCGATCCTCTTCCGCGATAGCCATGAGACACAGATGCGCGTGGATGTAGTTGTTCGCGGCATCGTCAGCGTTCGCTTCGCCGAGCCGGCGGAGCTCTGTCGTCCAGCGCTTAGCACCCTGTACATCACCAGTCTCGAGCGCCAACTGCGCCAACTGCCAGATTGGATACTCTGCCAAGCGAGGTGAGCCTATCTCCAAGGCGACCTCTCTCGCGCGATGCAGTGCGCTAACGGCCGCATTTGTATTTCCAATGATGCGGTAGACAAAACCAGCTCTTCCGCATTCGACGACGCGTTGCGCCGTGGACCGGGAATCGCTGTTTCTCCGGATAAGCTCGTCGGCAATGCCTACTGCGATGTCGACGGATCCGAATACGGTATGGTAGGTAAGCCCTAGCTTCTGCGTCTTTTCACTAGATCGGACATAATCGTCTGACAACTGAAGGCCAAGGTAGCAGTCTTCTGCCACCTTAGGATCGCACGTGTTAGATGCAATCAAGAGGCCGACATCGGCAGCGCGAATACGATAATCGAGTGACGTAGACTGGCTCTTGGCTACGTTCGCCGCAAAATCAGAAAGCGTGCGAGGGTCGGTCGTCGGTGACGAACGGTATGCTGCCTCCGCGAACGAGAGGCATAAGTCCAGTTCAGTCTCCGGCAATGAATCGATATCGGCAGGTAGTCGCAGCCCCTTGGGGAGCAAAGAGAGGGCACGACTGGATGCTCCATTCTGCGACTCTTGGTTCACCTGAAGCCGCGCAATGCGCTGCTCGGTACGAGTCTTGGGCACCTCCTCATGGAGTATCTCTATCGCTCCGAGCACCGTTGAAGGTCGATCACCCTTAATCAATGCCTCGTCGTGGTTGACGAAGAAGCGGTATAGAACCTCTGGGCGTCCGCTCATTGACGTATGGGTGAGTGCCTCAAGAAGTACGGTAAGGTCCGCGCTTCTCGAGTACTCCGATTCAAGCGCGTCTGCGATAGACGCACGTAGCGCTGCTTCCACCAGCGGCGACATACGTCGAAGGGACACCTGGCGAACCATGTCGTGTGTAATCACGACGGAGGCTAGACCCGTCATCAAGCACCCAGAAAGCTCAAGCTGCTCGATCGAGTGTATGAGCTCATGTACTGGAAGCTCAAGAACAAGCTTGATGCGTTCGAGTGTCGCGAGAGAGGCTAGTAGGCAGACTGTGTGGAGTGTATGCTGCGCGCGCGCATCTAATCGATCGATCCTCTGATCCAACAGTGCGCTCAGTGACGGTGGGACACCACCCGATGTTCCGGTTACGTGCCAGTGCTCAAGAAGCGCCCGCAACATCAGCGGATTCCCCTCGCACCCGCGGATGATCCACCGCTCCACTTCCTCCGGCACCGATACGCCATGTTCGTCCGCCGCGCCGCGCACCAGCGACAGGAGCGCGTCTTCCGCCAACGGCAGCAGGCGACGGTAGGTGAGAGGCGTCGGCAAGCGCGCCGGTCGCTCTTCGCGAATCGTCGCGAAACGCGAGGTCAGCACGATGTACACCCGCATCTCGTTCACCCGCTGGATCACGTCCGCCAGCACCTCCCACGACGCGTCGTCCAGCCAGTTCACATCCTCCGCCAGCAGGAAGATCGGCCGCTCTTCCGACACCGCAGCAAACAGATCCACCACCGCGTGACGGATCGACTGCGCCCGCATCGTACGAATCGCCAACTCCACCCGCTCCGTCACCGAGAGCTCGTGGTTCGACACGGCGTCGGCCTCCGCCGCCTCCTCCTCGCCCACAGCCATGGGGTTGGGCCCCAGCAGCTTGCGCAGCACCGTGAGGCTCTCCGGCGCGCAACCGATGGCCCCCGGGGCACTCAACAGGTCAGGGAGCGCTTCGATCAGCGCCCCCAGCGGCCGCGTCGTAATGCTCTCCCGGCACTCCATCACCACCTCACGGTACCCCTCCACCTGGGCCACCTTGAGGATCTCCAGCATCAGCCGAGTCTTGCCCATCCCCGGCGGACCATGCAGCAGGACGGCGCTGCCGTCGTGCCAGCGCGCGCGCCGCAGCGACATCGTGAGTTCGCTCAACTCCACGTCACGGCCGTGGAAATGCTTGTCCGTCACCAGCGCCACCGAGCGCCGACGCGCGGGCGCCTCCACGAAGCGCCGCCGCAGCAGCGTGGCCGGCAGGCGGATGTCGCCGGCGCCCGGGCCAAGCTCCTGCAGATACCGATCGAGGATGGCCACGGCCTCCGCCTTCGACCCCGACAGCGCCGCGCACTCCGCGAGCGCCAGCGTGGCATCCTCATTCAGCGGATCCAGCTGCAGCAGCCACGCGGCCACCATCTGCGTTCCCTTCCAGTCGGCGCGCTCCCGGCGCTGACGCAGGACGTCCACCAGCACCCGCCGCATCGCCCCGTGCAGCGTCTCGCGCGTTACGTCGAGCCACTCCTGCAGCGGGGCCGTCGGCGGCGTCACACCGGGCAGGAAGCTGCCATACGGTTCCGTCCCGCGCGTGACATCGCGATCGAAGCTGTCGGCGCTCGGCGCCAACGCGAAGTTCCGCTGCACCTGCGTGGTATCGAGGTGCACCACATCCCCTCGCAACGCCGTGCGTACCCCCATCGTGCGCAGCTTATACAACGCCTGCCGCAAGTTCCCGCGCTGACGCGACTCCTCCTGGTCGGGCCAGAACTCCCGCACCAGCGTGTCGCGCGCCACCGCCATGCCAGGGGTGTACGCCATGCGCAGCACCAGCAGGAAGAGCAACGCGTTGTGCATCCCCAGTGCCTGCTCACCCAGCAGCACGCGAGACGCCCCCAAGGTCTGCAGCTGAATGGAGACGGCGTGCAGCGCGTCCTCCTCGGTATCGGGCACGGCGCTCACGATGTCCGTCAGGTCCGGCAGGGTGGAAGGCAGTGACATGGCTACGGCTCAGCGGCCGACGAGAGAGACAGGATGCAGCACGGTGGGATGAGCCGCAACTTCGAGCGTTGCTGTCAGCGCCGCGTCATCTGGAATGGTCGCGTGGTCACGCAGGGCGTCGTTACCGATGATGCCTGAGCACGCGCGCAGCCGTCCGCCGTGCCAGCCGTGAGGCGTGATCCGCCACGACACGACGGGCGACACTCGCCATGAGTGCCGCCCGCGTGATAGTCTCCCGCCACTTCCACTGCCAACCGTACACCGCGTGCCGGGCGGCGGCGCCGAGGTTACGGCAGTTCGATGAGGGACTCGGTGGGAATGCCGTCGGCCTCGGCCTGGAAATTCACCACCAGGCGGTGCCGCAGGACACTCTTGGCCACGCTCTTCACATCGGCAATATCCGGCATCGCGCGGCCGTCCATCGCCGCGCGCGCCTTGGCCCCCAGCACGAGATACTGGGACGCGCGCGGACCGGCCCCCCAGCTCACATACTTCTTTACCTTCGCCGTGGCTTCCGGCGTGTCGGGGCGCGTACTGCGCACGAGCGCCACCGCATAGCTCACCAGGCTCGGCGGCGCCGGCAGCCGCCGCACGAGACGCTGCAGCCGAAGCAGCTCCTCGCCGCCCAACACCGGCGTGATGGTGCCCTGGCTGTCCCCCGTGGTGGAGCGCACGATCTGCTCCTCTTCCTCACGCGTCGGATAGCCGATGTTCAGCTCGAACATGAATCGGTCGAGCTGCGCTTCCGGCAGCGGGTACGTGCCTTCCTGCTCCACCGGATTCTGCGTGGCGAGCACGAAGAACGGGCGCGGCAGTTCGTACGTGCGCCCCGCCACGGTGACGGTACGCTCCTGCATGGCCTGCAACAGCGCGGCCTGCGTTTTTGGCGGGGCGCGATTGATTTCGTCGGCCAGCACCATGTTGCCGAACACCGGACCGGGCGCAAAGCGGAACGCCCGCTTCCCCGTACCCGGCTCCTCTTCCATCAGCTCGGTGCCGGTGATGTCACTCGGCATGAGATCGGGGGTGAACTGCACGCGCGAGAAGCTGAGGTCGAGTGCCTGCGCCACCGTTTGCACGAGCAGCGTCTTGGCGAGCCCGGGCACACCCACGAGCACCGCGTGACCGCCGGCGAGCAAGGCGGTCACGAGGTCATCCACCACGTGCGACTGGCCAACGATCCGTTGAGCGATCTGTGCCGTTAACTGCCGGCGCGCCTGCGCGAGCCGGTCGAGGAGCTGCAGATCCTGGCTGTCCGGCGCTGCGGTCTCGGAGGTCGAGGTCACGGGGGTGGGTTGGAGGGTCTCGCGTGGCCACTGTCGCAAACAGTAACGGACGCCGCGGGGCGTCCGTTGTGGTGACCGGGAATCTAGCCGCCCGGCGGCGGATCTGCGGCACGCCCTTCAGCGCAGCGCGAATTCCACCTGCTGCCGTACCGGATAGTTTTCGCTGTGCAACTGCGCGACCAGCGTGTAGCGCCCGGAACCCGGTGCCTGCCACCGTTCGTCGTACACCGTGCGGTCGCGGGCGTCGAGCAGCCGGTTCTGCATGCCCTGCGTGAACAGGCGCCCTTCGCTCCAACGCCACACTTCGCGTCCCGTGCTGTCGAGGACCACGAAATCGTGTGTGCGCCCGTCGGGGAAGGTGAGCTCCACCCGCTTGGGCGAATCGTTCGCCACTTCGATGGCGAAGCGAACCGTCCCGTTGGCCGTATCCACCATGACGTGGGAGGTCACGCCGTGGTCGGCGCCGGCCTTGGGGCGCGCGCCGGCCAACGGGCTCGGGGTGCGGGGACCGCACGCAAAGACGAGCCCGGCAGCAGCCAGCAGTGGAACGGTGATGCGTGCAAGCATCAGTGAACGGGGCGAAATGTCGGGGGAGCGACGCCACAATGCCAATCCGTAGGTCCTGCATACGGTTGGACGATTCGGCATCACATTTCGATACTCCGCCACGTTATTAACCACCCTTCAGACTGTCAAGAGCGAATTGACACGCCACGGACCTGCTAAGTAACGGTGGTCATTGGCCTTCGGTTCGGTTTGCCGGTTTTCGGTGTATGTTCGTTTTCGGTCAAAAGGTTCGCTTGCGAAAAATTTCACAAGCGTCTAGGTTCCGCCGTCGAATGGCAGAGATCCCGGAAAAGCCGACGCGTGATTCCAGGCCAGCGGACAGAGACGTGTCCCCCTGGGCGTTGGCGGGGTTGGGCACGCAGTTCTTCGGGGCCATCCTGCTCTTCGTCTGGATCGGCGGGTGGCTCGATCGCCGGTTCGACAGTACGCCGCTCTTTCTGCTGGGCGGTGTGCTGCTGGGAGGAGGAGGCAGCTTCTATCTGAGCTATCGGCGACTCACGTCGCCGAAACGTTCGAACTCACGGGACAACGACTCGCCGCCATCATGACGGAGCACGCCATGCCGCCGGCCACCGCCGCTGTACCCATGAGGATGGGCCGGGCACTGCTCGGGTTCACTGCCGCACAGGGCGCCATCATTGTCGTCGCGATGCTGGTAATGCAGCGGTTCATCTGGACCGATGCGGCGGCGGCCGGTGCAGTGCGGGCGAGCGCGTGGGTGGCGTTCTCCGTGCAGAGCTTCACGTTCGTCATCGCGCGGCTGGTGGCGCGCGAGCAGGTCATCGCAGGATGGGGACTCGGCGTGCTGATGCGCTTTGCCTCGCTCCTCCTGTGGGCGTTTCTCGGCATCAAGGCGCTCGGGCTCGTGTCGGGTCCGGCGCTCATCTCACTCGTGGTGTTCTACTTCGTCTCGACCCTGGTCGAGCCGCTCTTCCTGAACTGAACTCTCCGGATGCAGCACATGCTCCGTTCGTTGTCGCGTGTCATTCGTGTCTTCACGCTCGCTGCGGCTACCGTCGCGGCCGCGCCGTTCGTGGCGAGCGCGCAGGAGCATGGCGCCGAGTCTGCCGCGCATACCGCCGCCCCGGCGGGTGAGAAGCCGGTGGATTTCATCACGCCGCACATCACCGACAGTCGCCATCTCGAGATCCCCGCACTCAATTCGCATCTGGCGGCGGAAGTCGAGCTGCCGACGTGGGAGCCAATCCACATCGGCGGCATGTCCATCGATCTCTCGCCCACCAAGCACGTGGTCTTCATGCTGCTGGCGGCGGTCATCGTCTCGCTCCTGCTCATCGTGGCAGGCAACGCCTCCAGGAAGCAGCACGCAACCCACGGACACTCGAAGGGCTTCGCGGGCGCGATTGAAGCCATGGCGCTCTACCTCCGCAACGAGGTGGTGCTGCCGAACGTGGGGCACCATGGTGAAGGCTTCGTGCCCTTCGCCCTCACGCTCTTCTTCTTCATCCTCGTCTGCAACCTGCTGGGCATGCTGCCGTGGGGAGCCACGGCCACCGGCAACATCGCGGTGACGGCGACGCTCGCCATCATCACCGCCGTCATCGTGGAAGTGGCTGGCATCCGCGCCAATGGGCTCGGATATCTCAACACCATCTTCTACTGGAACAAGGATCTGCCGCTCCCCATGCGCATCCTCATGTTCTTCGTCATGACGCCGGTCGAAATCGTGGGTAAGCTCTCCAAGCCGTTCGCCCTCACGATCCGTCTGTTCGCCAACATGACGGCCGGTCACATCGTGCTGCTGGCGCTCATCGGCATCATCTTCACGTTCAAGAGCTGGGCGCTGGCGCCAGTCCCGGTGCTCATGGCCACCGCCATCAGCATGCTCGAACTGTTCGTCGCATTCCTGCAGGCATTCATCTTCACGCTGCTGGCCTCCGTGTTCATCGGCCAGATTCGGGAAGCGCACCACTAAACAACAGTCGAGAGTTTCGAGTCGCGGGTTCCGGGTACTCACAACCCGTTACCCGGACCCGTAACTCGCGACTGATCCGTTCAGCGATTTTCAGTGATCCGACCGCCCCACTCCCGGGCCGAGGATCGCGTAGCCGGTTGAGCGACCGGCGATACCCGTTGAGCCCTTGGGCTCGCCGACGGGGCATGCGGACCTGAGTGTCCGTCGGGAGCGCAGCAACCACACGACTTTCTTCTTGGAGTTATACGATGGAAATCATGGGTTTCCTCCAGGCCGCCGCTCCGGTGGTGCAGGATCCGAAGGGTCTCGCGATGATCGGTGCCGGCATCGCCGCCGGCGGCGCGGTCATCGGTGCCGGCATGGGCATCGGCCGCATCGGCGGCTCGGCCGTGGAAGGCATGGCGCGTCAGCCCGAAGCCGCTGGCAAGATCCAGACGGCCGCCCTCATCCTGGCCGCTCTCGTCGAAGGCGCCGCGCTGTTCGGCGTCGTCGTGGGCTTCCTCATTCAGGGCAAGATCACGTTCTGATGTGTCCGCGTGCGGGGCGTCCTCCCGGGCGCCCCGCCGCACTCTCTCTCTTCGTGGACTTCTCCATGTTCGCTCTTTCTGCCCGCCGCGTCGGTGCACTCGCCGCCGCCCTGATGATCTCCGCCACGCCGGCGCTGGCGTCCGAGTCCGCCGAGGGCGGCCCGCCGAATCTGCTCGATCCGAACGTCGGCGTGATGGCGTGGACGCTCATCATCTTCGTGCTGTTGCTCTTCGTGTTGTCCAAGTTCGCCTTCAAGCCGCTCTTCGCCGCCGTCGAGGCGCGCGAAAAGGCACTCGAAGACGCCATCGAGGGCGCGAAGCGTGATCGTGCCGCCACGGAAGAGGCGCTGGCGCAGCAGCGGGCGCAGCTCGAGGCCGCCCGTAGCGAGGCGCAGCAGATCATCGCCGACAGCCGGGGTACCGCCGAAAAGATGCGTGCCGACCTGCTCGCGCAGACGAAGCAGCAGCAGGAGGAGATGATCGAGCAGGCGCGTCGCGCCATCGAGGGCGAAAAGGCCGCGGCGATCGCCGACCTGCGCAAGGAAGCGGTCGATCTCGCCATCGCCGGCGCCTCGCGCGTCATCGAGCAGAACCTCGACTCCGCCGGGAACCGCAAGATCGTCGAGAGCTTCCTGGCCTCGCTCGATCAGCAGGCGGCCCGCTGATGCCCGCCGGCGTACAGGGCGAGTCGGTTGCCCGCAACTACGCCGAGGCGCTGCTGACGCTGGCGCGCAAGGCCGAGGATCCGGCGGGGTGGGGCGTGATGCTGCGGCAGGTTGCCACGGCCATGACCACCGACATCACCCTGTCGCGCTTCCTCGAGTCCCCGCGCATCGCCGCCGACGCCAAGTCGGCGCTGCTCAGCAAGGCCCTCGGCGATCGGGTGCCCCGGCATTTCCTCCGCTTCCTGCAGCAACTCGTGCGCAACCGACGGCAGATGCTCGTACCCGTCATTGCCGATGAGTACGACACGCTGCTTGACGCGTCCCAGGGCATCGTGCACGCCAAGGTGACGCTCGCGCGCCCGGCCGGGCACGACGAAACGGCCATGATTGGTCAGCGGCTCTCCAAGGTGGTCGGACGCACGGTGGTACCCCACGTGACCGTCGATCCCACCATTCTTGGCGGTGTGGTCGTTCGCATGGGCGACACCGTCATGGACGGCTCGGTGAGCCGCAGGCTGGCCACGCTGCGCGCACGCATGGGTACCGGGCGCCGCTGAGCGGCGCTCGGCGGCCTCCATTATCGCCCCCCCCGGAAACGCTGATGAGTGGTTATGTCGATGTCCGGCACGTGCCGAAACCGTGGGGGCACGAAACGATCTGGGCCCATACCGATCGCTATGTCGGCAAGATCCTGCACATCAAGGCCGGGCACGCGCTCTCCGTACAGTACCATGAGCGCAAGGACGAAACGGTCTACCTGCTGCAGGGCGAGATGAAGTACTGGGTGCAGCGGCCGGGCGAGCCGGAGCTGCAGGATCAGGCCCTCGTGGCCGGACAGTCATTTCACATCACCCCGGGCACCATCCACTACATGGAAGCCGTCACGGATTGTGATGTGCTCGAGGCCAGTACGCCCGAACTCGACGACGTGGTCCGCATCAAGGATCGCTACGGCCGGGAAGGCACCAGCGCCCCCTGAGGCGCGCGTGAACCGGTGCCTGCCTGCACGGGGCCGGGGCGTACAAAGTCGGTACGGCGATACCCTTCCCCCGGGGTGTCGCCGTTCTGCATCTTGGGGCACTGCCTCGGCACCGCCCACGCGGCATGGCGCGCACGGCGGCGCGTGGCGCCGACTCCCACCCACAGACTGCCGTCATGAAAGTGATCATCCCGCTCGCCGGCAAAGGCACCCGATTGCGGCCCCATACGCATGTCGTTCCCAAGCCCATGCTCAAGGTGGCCGGACGCCCCGTCATGAGCTACGTGATGGACGACGTGATGCAGCTCGGCAATGTCGAACAGGTGGTGTACATCACCGGGCACCTCAAGGAAAAGGTCGAGGCCTTTGCTGCGGCCGCCTATGACGTCCCGTCGGTGTTCATCGAGCAGGATGTGCAGGACGGCACCGCCGGCGCGGTCGCGCGCGCGAGGGCGCTCATCGATTCGCCGGTGCTCATCATCTTCGTCGATACCATCTTCGACGCCGATCTCAGCCTGCTCAAGCATTGCACGGACGACGGGATCATCTGGACCAAGGAAGTCGAGGATTATCAGCGCTTCGGCGTCGTGGTGACCGATGCGAATGGCCACATGACCCGCATCGTCGAGAAGCCGAAGGAGCCCATCAGCAAGCGTGCCAACATCGGACTCTACTACATCCGCAACTGGCAGCTCCTGCTCGAAGGCATCGCCCACGTCCTCACCACGCCGCCCAACAAGGGGGAGTGGTATCTCACCGACGCCTTCCAGTACATGATCGATCAGGGTGCGAAGATCCGCGTGGTCGATGTGGACGGTTGGTACGATGCCGGACAGCTCGAGACGTTCCTCGACACGAACCGCGTCATGCTCGAGAAGGGACGCGCCCGTCGTCCCGCTGCGCTGGGCGAGGGCGCCACGATTGTGGAACCCGTGTACATCGAGGATGGCTGCACCATCGAACACGCGACCATTGGCCCCAACGTCTCGCTGGGCAAGGGCAGCGTCGTGCGCCAAAGCACGGTGCGCGATACGGTCGCTGGTGATCAGGTCACCATCACCAACGCGTCCCTCCACGACTGCTTCCTGGGGGATCATGTCCGGGTGGAAGGCGTGGCCGGGAGCCTCAACATCGGTGATCACTCGGAGATCCGGGGCGAAGGATGAGCGAATCGCGTACTCCCCTGTCGCGGCGTGACCTGCTGGCTGGTGCCGCGGCCGCGGCCGCCGCCGCGGTCACGGCCGCCCCGGCGCAGCTGCTTGCCAGTACCGATGCGTGGCGCGCCGACCTCATCCCGCCGTCTCCCGCCGGGAACGGCACCATGCTCGGGATCCCCTTCGAGAAATACGACAAGGTCCGTGTGGCCATCGTGGGCACCGGGCTGCGCGGGCGCAGCGTGCTGGGAGAACTGCTCGCGATCGACGGCGTGGAAATCACCGCGGTGGCCGACATCGTCGCCGAGAAGGCGCAGTTGGCCGTCGCCATGTGCACGAAGGCCGGTCGGCCGGCGCCGGCGGTGTTCACCAACGGCGAGCGCGACTTCGAGCGACTCGTGCAGCGGGCCGACATCGATTTCGTCTACACGGCGACGCCGTGGCCGTGGCACACGCCGGTCATGCGCGCCGCGCTGCAGGCAGGCAAGCACTGCGGCAGCGAAGTCCCCATTGCGCTCACCACCGAACAGGCCTGGGAGCTGGTCGAGCTGTCGGAGAAGACGCGGCGGCATTGTCTCATGATGGAGAACTGCTGCTACGGGGAGAGCGAGCTCACCGTGCTGCGCATGGTGCGCGAAGGGGTCTTCGGCACCCTGCTGCACGCCGAGGCCGCGTACAATCACGACCTGCGCGACATCCTCTTCGAAAATCGGGACGAGGGATTGTGGCGGCGTCAGCCGCACACCGAACGCGACACCAATCTCTATCCCACGCACGGGCTCGGCCCCGTGGCGCAGTATCTGGGCATTCACCGCGGTGACCGCTTCGAGTACGTGGTCTCCATGTCGTCGCCGGAAGCGGGGCTTACCGAATGGCGCGAACGGCATGAGCCACGCGACAGCCCCAAGTGGCGGGAGTCGTACAAGACGGGCGACGTGAACACCTCGCTCATCAAGACGGCCAAGGGACGTACCATCCTGCTGCAGCACAACGTGACGAGCCCGCGCCCCTACTCACGACTCAACAACCTGCAGGGCTCGAAGGCCGCCTTCAACGACTATCCCCCGCGCCTGTACATCGACGGCCAGCCCGGAGGCCATCGGTGGACGCCCTTTGCCGAGTTCCGGCAGAAGTACCAGCATCCGCTCTGGACCGCGATGGGGGAGCTTGCGCGCAAGAACGGGGGGCACGGCGGCATGGACTTCATCATGGCCTATCGGCTGGTCCAGTGCATGCGCGAAGGATTGGCGCCGGATTTCGACGTGTACGACGCCGCGGCGTGGAGTGTGCCGTATGCGCTGTGCGAACAGTCCATCCGGAAGGGGAGTGCGCCGGTGAAGTTCCCCGACTTCACGCGCGGCGCCTGGCGGACGAGCACGGCGCCGCAGGGCCCGGCGATCGTCGCCGGCTGAGTCCTGCGCGTTCTCACCCGCTGCGTTCCGCACCATGATTCGTACCGCCGTCATCATGGCCAGAGGGCTTGGCTCCCGCATGCGCCGCGCCGACGCCACCGCCACGCTAAGCGCGAGCCAATCGGCGGCGGCCGAATCCGGCGTGAAGGGGATGATCCCCATCAGGCGCCCGTTCCTCGAGTACGTCATCTCGGCTCTCGCGGATGCGGGGATCACCGACGTCGTGCTGGTCATTGGCCCCGAGCATGATGGCATGCGTCGCTACTTCGTGGAGGAGGCGCCGCCGGTCCGCACGCGGATCCGCTTTGCCGTTCAACCCGAGCCCATCGGCACCGCGAACGCCGTGACGAGCGCCGCCGATGTCATCGGCGCGGAGCCATTCCTCGTGCTCAATGCCGACAACTACTACCCGGTCGAGGCATTCCGCCTGCTCGCTGCCGAGGCAACCGCTGGCGTGGTGGCGTTCGATCGTGACGTGCTGGTCAGCGCGGGCAATATCGATGCGGAGCGCGTGCGCGCCTTTGCCGTGCTCGAGGTGGGAGACGACGGCTACCTGCACGGCATCGTGGAAAAGCCGGGCGACACACTCGACCTTGGCTCGGAGGCGGCGCGCTGGGTCGGCATGAACCTGTGGGCCGTCACCCCCGCCATCGTGAACGCGTGCCGGCAGGTCCCGCGCTCGGTGCGCGGCGAATACGAGTTGCCGGAGGCCGTCGCCATGGCCGTGCGGGACGGGGTGCCGGTGCGGGCCGTACGCCTCGCGGCTCCCGTGCTCGACCTGTCGCGTCGCGGCGACATTGCCTCGGTTGCGGCGCGGCTGCAGGACATCGAGCCCCGGCCCTGACGTGAACGATCTGTTCGCAGGCAGGTCCCTGGCTGACGCCGCGTTTCCTGTCGCCGCCGCCGAGGCGTATCGTACGCTGCTGCGCGATGCCCACCGGGCCCTCGACGAGGCGGGGGTCTCGCGCGACGGCCGACGCACCTGGATCATCCCCGGTCGCATTGAAGTGCTGGGCAAGCATGTGGACTATGCCGGCGGCCGCTCGCTGCTGTGCACCGTCGAGCGCGGCATCGTGCTGGTGGCGCGCCCGCGCGACGACCGGCACGTCGTGCTGCGCGACGCGCGCCGTCGCGAGGCGATCTCGCTGTCGCTCGACACGCAGGCGCGCGTGGCGGCACCGTGGGCGATCTATCCGCGCACGGTGCTCAATCGGCTCCAGCGCAACTTCGGCGACCGCCTGCGGGGCGCCGACGTCTCCTTGGCCAGCAACCTGCCTCCAGCGGCCGGTGTCTCCAGCTCCAGCGCGTTGACCGTTGGCCTGACGCTGGCGTTCGCCGCGCTCTGCGATCTGCCCTCACACCCGCTATGGCGCGAGGCCATCAGGGACCGCGCGGCGCTTGCCGGCTACGTGGGGGCGCTGGAGAACGGCATGGACTATGGCGTGCTGTCCGGCGAGAAGGGCGTGGGGACCATGGGCGGCGCGCAGGATCAGACGGCCATTCTCTGCTGCGAGCGTGCACGGCTGGACGTCTTCTCGTGGGCACCGGTGCGTTTCGAGCAATCGGTCGGGTGGCCCGACTCACACACCTTCGTGATTGGCGTGAGTGGCGTCGTGGCGGCCAAGACCGGAGCGGCCAAGGAGCGCTACAATCGCGCGGCGCGAACGGCGCACCGACTCGTGGACGCGTGGAACGCGACCGGACAGGCGCCGGTACGTACCCTGCGCGAAGCGTTCCTGGCGGCGGCGGGAGACGCGCCGCTCGACGAGGTGCCACCGACGCTGATTGCGGCGGCCGAAGCCGCTGCCACTGCGGAGTTCTCGGCGGGCCACCTCACGGCACGGCTCGGGCAGTTCTTCGACGAAACGTTCGTCATTGTGCCGCAGGCGACCGAGGCACTCGCCGCCGGGCAGCTGACGCAGTTCGGGCGCCTCGTGGACAAATCGCAGGCGGGCGCCGAGCGCGCGCTCGAGAACCAGATCGCCGAAACCGTGCACCTGCAGCGGTACGCCCGTGATCTCGGCGCCACGGCCGCCAGTGCATTTGGTGCCGGTTTCGGTGGGGCCGTATGGGCCATGGTGCCGACCACCGACGTCGAGCGCTTCGCCGGCCGGTGGCGCGACAAGTATCTGCGTGTACACCCCAACGCCGGGCGCCGATCGATTTTCTTCGCCACGTTACCCAGCCCACCAGCGTTCGAACTGGTGAACGGCTAGGCGCTCGCGGGGGCCGTTCAGCGCCGGGCGCGTGGGCAGCGTTTCTGGCCGTGCTGGGCCCAGGGCTGCTGGCTGGACTGTCGGACGACGACCCGGCCGGCATCACCACCTACTCCATACTCGGCACCGAGTACGGATATCGCCTCCTGTGGATCATCCCGGCGTCCACGGTGTTGCTCATCCAGTTCCACCTCATCGCGGTCCGCCTGGGGGCCGTGAGCGGCAAGGGCTTCGTGGCGCTCGTGCGAAGCCGCTGGGGGCGCGGGTGGGGTTACGCGGCCGTACTCGGCCTGCTGTTCGCCAACTTCGGCACCATTTGCGCGGAGTACGCCGGCATCGCCGCCGCCGGCGCCATGGTGGGGGTTCCCGCCTGGCTCAGCGCACCGATTGCCGGGACGCTCATTGCCCTCATGGTGGTGGTAGGATCATTCCATCGCATCGAACGCGTGTTGCTGCTGGTGTCTTCCACCCTCGTGCTGTACATCGTGGACGGCGTGCTGGCTGCCCCGGACTGGCGGGCCGCGGCAAGTGGCGCGGTGACCCCGCGTCTGCCCCTCGAACCGGCCGGCTGGGTGGCGCTCGCAGCCGCGCTTGGCACTACCCTCGCCCCGTGGGGATTGGCATTCATTCAGTCGTACGCGGTGGACAAGAAGATCACGGTGGCCACCTTGCGCTGGGCGCGTGTGGACGTCGTGATCGGCTCGGTACTCACCGGCGTGGTGGGGCTCGCCATTGCCGTGGCGTGTGCAGCCACGCTGTACCCGGTGCGGGCGCACGTGGAGACCGCTGCCGATGCGGCCATGGCCCTGCGGCCACTGGCCGGCTCGTTCGCCACGACCCTGTTCGGCGCGGCGCTGCTGGGCGCCTCGCTGCTCGCGGCGGCCATCGTACCCATTTCCACGGCGTACTCCATCGCCGAAGCGACGGGAGAACCGGCGTCACTGGGGCTGGATTCGCGGCACTTCCACTGGTTCTACGCGGCGTTCGTTGGGCTTACCGTAGCGGCGGTGAGTGTCGTGGCACTTCCCCGCCTGCCGCTCATTCCCCTCATCTACTCCAGTCAGGTGGTGAATGCCGTGCTGCTGCCACTGCAACTGCTGGCGCTCAACCTGCTCGACGCGGACGTGGCCGTGGTGGGCGACGCGCGACCCGCGCGATGGGTGCGCATGCTGAGCTGGATGAGCCTCGGACTGGTGCTCGCGTGTCTCGCCGGCATGGTGTGGGCCTGGCGCTGAACTCAGCCGCGGCGCGACGACCGCGTCGTCCCTCAGCTGGCCGCGAGCTGCACGACCAGCCGTATCAGGCGATCAAGACCTCGCACGGCGTGCGTGTCGTCGTACCACTCGTCGCGTGTGTGTGCCCCGCCGCCGGCACCGCCGGCTCCCAGGGCGATGGCGGGAATGCCGCGCGAGAGCGCGATGTTGGCGTCGGAGCTGGCGACCGCTGAACGGGGGCAGCGCCCCACCGCTTCGGTGGCCCGTACGGCCGCCTGCACCAGCGGATGCGACGCATCGAGGACGCCGGCCGGCCGGTCGCCCAGCACGGTGAACTCGGCGCGCAGTGACGGCGGCGTGAGTCGTGCTACCAGACGACGCAGTTCCTGCCGCACCCACTCGAGGCGCACCGCCGACGTGCCGCGCACGTCGATTTCCACCCACGCCTGCTGCGGAACGGCGGTGAGCGACTCGCCTCCCTGCATGCGAGTCACGTGCACGACGACATCACGTCGGTGGGCATCCCCGAGGCGCGCGGCGGCCGCAATGAATTCGCCGAGGGCGTGGATGGGATTGGCCGCGTGGGCGTGTACCCAACTGTGCCCACCCGCTCCGCGCAGCGTGACGCGCAGGCGATGCGAGCCGACCGCGTGGTGCACGATGGACTCGTCCCCAGGGCCATCCACGGCAATCACGGCATGCGGTGACACTCCCTGCCGCGCGGCCTCGTTGAACCAGGCGCGCGCGCCGCGCAGGTTGCCGTCTCCCTCCTCGCCCACGGTGGCCACCAGGTGGACCGGGCGCATCAGGCGTGCCGCAAACTGCGGGGCACGCAGCAGCCGCGCCAGCGTGAGCAGTGCGGCCAGCCCGCGTCCGTTGTCGCCAATGCCGGGGGCTCGGACAACGGGGCCGTCGCGGTGCACCGGCACCATGCCAACTGGTGCTCCGGCTTCGTAAACGGCATCGAGATGCGCCATGCATACCAGCGGCGGCACCGTCCCCTTGCCGTGCACATCGCAGACATTCCCGACCGCATCGAGGCGCACGGTCGAGGAGCCTGCCTGCCGCAGCGCCAGTTGCACGAGACGCGCCCGGGCACTTTCGTTGCCGGTGGGAGCGGCAGTCTGCGTCAACAGGATCTGCTGGTCGAGTGTCCAGCTCCGGTGCGCCACCGCAGCGTCGGTGAGCGCTGAGCCCCACGCATCACCGGCAGCCGATATCCCATCGGCGCCTCGAGGTCTCCGTGCCATCAGCTGTCCATCACCACGATCCTGCGGATGCCGCGTGGCGACCACGCGGCAACGTGCTTGCGCTGGCCGTCGTGAGCTTCCTCACCGACGCCTCGAGCGAAATCATCGCCCCGCTCCTGCCGCTCTTTCTGGTGGGCACGCTGGGCTCGTCGGTGCGCATGGTGGGCGTGATCGAGGGCGCCGCGGAGGCGGTGGCGGCGCTGCTCAAGGTGGCCAGCGGATGGTGGTCGGACAGGGTCGCCCGGCGCAAGCCGCTCATTGTGGCCGGGTATGCGCTCGCCTCACTGGCGCGGCCGCTGGTGGCGGTCGCCCAGACGGGAGGGCAGGTGCTGGCCATTCGGCTCACCGACCGGGTGGGGAAGGGTATACGCGGTGCGCCGCGCGATGCGCTGCTGGCCGCATCGGTACCTGCAATCCAACGGGGGCGCGCCTTCGGTTTCCATCGTGCCGCGGACCATGCCGGCGCCGTGGTGGGCCCGCTGGTGGCCCTGACCTGTCTCCAATGGGCGGGGATGCCCGTACGTGACGTGTTCTGGGTGGCCGCCGTGCCGGGCGCACTGGCCGTGATGGTAGCCGCGATCTGGGTCCGCGAACGCCCCGTCGCGCCCCAGCCCCGCCCTGTGGCGCCGCGCTCCGCGGCCGCACCGCTGCCGCGCGACTTCTGGCGCGGCATTGCCCCCATCGTGCTCTTCACCCTGGGCAACTCCACCGACGCGTTCCTCCTGCTGCGCGCCTCGCAGCTCGGGGTATCCACCGCCCTCATCCCGCTGCTGTGGGTCGTGCTGCATCTGGTGAAGAGCGCCGCCTCCACCCCTGGCGGGGCACTCTCCGATCGAATCGGCAGACGACCGCTGCTCGTTGCCGGGTGGATGCTCTATGCCGCGGTCTATGCCGGCTTTGCACTCGCCACTGCCGAGTGGCACGCGTGGGCGCTCTTTGCCACGTACGGCGTGGTGTTCGGACTCACCGAGGGCACCGAGAAGGCGCTGGTCGCCGACCTCGTACCGGCGGCGCAGCGGGGCACCGCGTTCGGCTGGTATCACGGCGTGGTGGGGGTGGCGGCGTTGCCGGCCAGCGTGCTCTTCGGCGCGGTGTGGGATGGCTGGTCGGCCAGCACCGCCTTCGGCATGGGCGCCACCGTGGCGCTGGCGGCCGCGGCGTGGATGGCCGCGACCGGCGGTACCACGCCTCAGCAGCAGCGAGAGCCGGTGGCCTTGTAGCGCGCCGTGAGGCGCTCGCGCTCGAACGTGGCACGGTCGAGCGGCGTGCACCCCGGATAGCGGTGCCGCATGTGCACGAGGTAGGTGTCGTAGTCGGGCACGCCGATCATGCGCCGCACCACCGCCGCGGCCCGCCGCCAGGCGGCGAGCCAACGACGGAACGGCGATGCCGACGGCGATGCACTTGGCGATGGCGCCGTGCCGACGGGGGCGGCGGGCATCAGCGCCGACTCCACGTCGTGTGCATCACGCGCCCGTGAGCTGGGTGCGCACGAACGGCGTCTCGCTCGACACCATGGCCTTGCGGCCGCTCGTCACGGCCAGCCACTCCTTGATGGACGCACCCAGAATGACGATCACCGACACCAGGAAGAAGGCGGCGACACCCGCGTCGAGCTGATCGTTGAAGATCATGCGTTGCGCCGCTTCCACGGTCTTGATGTTGGCCGGCAACGTGCCCGAGGCGATCTGCTGCTTGAGCAGCGCGGCGTGCGAGAGGAAGCCCAGCTTGGGATCGCTGGAGAAGATCTTGGTGAGCCCCGCCGTCATCGTCACGATCACCAGCCACACCATGGGCAGCAGCGTCACGAACGCGTAGCGCGCCTTCCCCATCTTGATGATGACCGTGGTGCCCACGCACAGCGCCACCGTGGCCAGCAGCTGGTTGGAAATGCCGAAGAGCGGCCAGAGCGAGTTGATGCCACCGAGGGGGTCGGTCACGCCCTGATACAGGAAGTAGCCCCACATGCACACGAAGAGCGCGCTGGCGAAGATGCCGGCGGGATACGACGAGACCTTGCCGAGCGGCTTCCAGATGTTGCCCAGCATGTCCTGCAGCATGAACCGACCCACGCGCGTGCCGGCGTCGAGCGTGGTAAGGATGAACAGCGCCTCGAACATGATGGCGAAGTGGTACCAGAGCGCCATCGTGGCTTCACCGCCCAGCGCCTGCGAGAACAGGTGGGCCATGCCCACCGCCAACGACGGCGCCCCACCCGTACGCGACAGCAGCGAGTTCTCGCCGACGGCCTTCGCCAGGGCATCGAGCTCCGCGGCCGTGATGGGCTTGAACAGGGCCCAGTTGTTGATCGTATCGGCCGCGGCCATGGCGGTGGTGCCGATCACCCCCGCTGGCGAGTTGATCGCGAAGTAGATACCCGGAGTGAGCACGCAGGCGGCAATGAGCGCCATCGTGGCCACGAGCGACTCCGTGAGCATGGAGCCGTATCCAATGAGGCGGGCGTCCGACTCGCGCTTGAGAATCTTGGGGGTGGTGCCGCTGGAGATGAGGGCATGGAACCCCGAGATCGCACCGCAGGCAATGGTGACGAACACGAACGGGAAGAGCTTGCCGGAAAACACCGGGCCGGTGCCGTCCACGAACTTGGTGACCGCCGGCATCTCGAGCGGCGGCAACACCCACAGAATGCCGATCGCCAGGGCCACCACCACGCCCACCTTCACGAACGCGGAGAGATAGTCGCGCGGCGCCAGCAGCAGCCACACCGGCAACACCGAGGCCGCGAAGCCATAGATCATGATGGCGATCGACAGCGTCGTGCCGTCGAGCGTGAAGACGGGCGCCCACACCGCCGACTCCGATACCCACTTGCCGGCCCACAGTGACACGCCGAGCAGCACGAGGCCGATGGCCGTGGTCTCGAGCACCGCGCCCGGGCGCACGTAGCGCATGTACAGCCCCATGAGCAGCGCGATGGGAATGGTGAGGCCAATCGTGACGGTGCCCCAGGGGCTGTCGCGCAGCGCATTCACCACCACCAGCGCCAGTACCGAAATGAGGATGATCATGATGCCCAGCACGGCGATGAGCGCCGTGGTACCGGCCACCGTGCCGATCTCCTCCTTCGCCATCTGTCCCAGCGACTTGCCGTCGCGCCGTACCGAGGCCGCCAGGATCACGAAGTCCTGCACGGCCCCTCCCAGCACCACACCCACCAGAATCCAGATCGCCCCCGGAAGGAAGCCGAACTGGGCGGCCAGGGTGGGCCCCACCAGCGGGCCGGGGCCGGCAATGGCGGCGAAGTGGTGCCCGAACACCACCCACTTGTTGGTGGGCACGTAGTCGCGCCCGTCCTCGAGCCGCTCGGCGGGGGTGGCCCGCTCAGGGTCGAGGTTGAAGATGTCGTGCGCAATGATGCGGCTGTAGAACCGGTACCCGATGAGGTACGTGCACACGGCAGCGGTCAGCAGCCACGCCGCGCTGACCTGCTCGCCACGGTTCACGGCCACGAAGGCCAGGGAACCCGCGCCGAGGGCGGCCAGGGCCAGCCAGGGGAGGACTTTCAGCAGTCGAGTCACGCGGAGGGGGGAAAGGTGGGAACCGACGTGCCCATATGCAGCGTGGGGCGGCGGCTTGTCAATGAACGCGCATCCTCGGGGGGGCGTTGTCCGGCGGTCGGACCCACTGTTCCTATCTCCCCGTCCCCCGGAGTGGCTATGCTTCGGGATGCCCACACCTGTCACCCTCATCCCCGGCGACGGCATCGGCCCCTCCATTGCCGACGCCACCGTCCGCATCCTCGGCGCCGCCGGATGCGACATCGCCTGGGACCGGCAGGTGGCCGGCATGGCGGGGGTGGCCCGCTGGAACGACCCCATTCCCGACGCCACGCTCGATTCCATCAAGCAGACCCGGGTGGCGCTCAAGGGGCCGCTCGAAACGCCGGTCGGCGAGGGGTTCCGCTCCATCAACGTGGCGCTGCGCAAGACGTTCGACCTCTACGCCAACGTGCGTCCGGCGCGCACCATCGTGCCCGGCCGCTTCGAGAACATCGACATCACGCTGGTGCGCGAGAACACCGAGGGGCTGTACATCGGCGTCGAGCACTATGTGCGCATTGGCGACGACCCGCGGGCGGCGGCCGAGTCGGTGGCCATCATTACCCGGCAGGGGAGCGAGCGCATCGTGCGCTATGCCTTCGAGTACGCCCTCGCCAACGACCGTCGCAAGGTCACGCTGGTGCACAAGGCCAACATCCTCAAGTACTCGCAGGGGCTCTTCCTCGACGTGGGGCGCATGGTGGCCCGTGAGTACGAAGGACGGGTGCAGTTCGAGGAGCGCATCATCGATGCCATGGCCATGCACCTCGTGATGCGCCCGGAGCAGTTCGACGTGGTGGTCACGACGAACCTCTTCGGGGATATCCTCTCCGACGAAATCTCGGGGCTCGTGGGAGGACTCGGGCTGGCACCCGGCGCCAACATCGGGCGCAACACGGCCATCTTCGAGGCGGTGCACGGCACGGCCCCCGATATTGCCGGCAGGAACATCGCCAACCCGGGCGCGCTCGTTCTGGCAGCCTGCATGATGCTCGATCACATCGGCGACAGCGGCAACGCCACGCGCATCCGCGACGCCTTCGAGCGCACCATCCGGGAGGGGCGTGTGCTCACGCGCGATCTGGGCGGCACCGCGGGCACGGACGCGTTCACCGATGCCGTGATTGCGAAGCTTGGCTGAGCCCGCGCCCTCCGCGCCGGCGGCCGTGCGGGTGCTGCACCTGTCGGACATCCACTGCGGACGCCCGTTTGTTTCGGCCCACGTCGACGCTGCATTGGCGCTCGCCCGCGCGCAGCGCTGGAACGCCATCGTGCTGTCGGGGGACTTCTCGCAGCGCGCCCGGGTGCACGAGTTCGAGCAGGCGCGCGAGATCGTGGCGCAGTTTCGCGCCGTGGCGCCGGTCATCACGGTGCCCGGCAATCACGATACGGCCTGGTGGCACGCGCCCTTCGGCTTCGGCGAGTATGCGCGGCTGCACGAGCGCTATCGCCAGTACATCTGCCAGGACACCCAGCCCACCATCCATGCGCCGGGGGTGACCATGGTGGGGCTCAACTCGGCGTGGGGCACCCACCCCGAGTCGCTCACCTGGTATCCGCGTGACTGGCGCGTGAAGGGTGGGCTCACCGAGGCCCAGCTGCAGCAGGCGCACGAGCGGCTGGCTGCGGCCCCCGCGGGCGCCCTGCGCGTGTTGGTGGTGCATCACAACGTGGTGCGAGGCCGTCTTTCCAACCGGTGGGGGCTCAAGCAGCCGCAGCGGGTGCTGCAGGCGCTTGCCGCTATGCCCGTGGACGTCGTGTGTACCGGACACGATCACGAGGAGCGCGTGGAGCTGGTGGGTGGCCGCGTGCTGGTAAGTGCGGCGAACACGCTGAGCAGTCGCATGCGCGGCAGGCGCCCCAGTGCACTCAACGTGATCGAGGCTGACACGGGGCGAGTGATGGTGCAGGCGTGGACGTTCGACGGTGGTGCGTTCGTGCCGGGCCCCATGCAGCTCGTGGCAGACCGCACCGACAGTTCACCACGCTACCGCTCCCCCGCGCCCACCTGACGCGGCGGCTCGCCACTGAAGAGCGCCTGCTGCGCCAACTGCCGTTCGATCTGCTGCAGCAGGGTTTGCAGTTCATCGACCATCTTCTTCAGCGCATCACGGAATAGCCAGCGGTACCAGACGATCTCGAGAGCGCCCGCGATCACGGCGGCCCCGGCCGCCCCCAATGCCGGGGCCACACTCAGTGGGGACACCCCCATGACCTTGCCCAAGCCCATCGCCGTGGCCACGAGCGCCGTGCCGCTGGCGAGCCCCATGAGCATCAGGTCGAGCTTGGCGTTGCGCGTGAGCCCGGGACGCAGATCGCCGGTGATGACCACTTCGCACGCGGGGTTCGCCGCAGAGCCGCGCGGCTGCAGGGTGACGTTGAGATCGAACAGCTCGATCTGCTCGAGGCGGTAGCGGAGTTGCTTCTCCTTGGAGAAGGCCACCAGCGGGTTGCCGTAGGCCTCCATGAGTCGCGGGACCCTGAAGCGCATGATGCCGCCGTCGAGCGGATGCCCGTTCACGGTGTCCTGCAGCGTGAAGTCGTTGGGGGCGGTCGTGAAGAGCGCGCCGAGCGCCTGCAACGTGGCCTTGGGACTGGCCTTGATGACCCGTGACACCGACACGGCGCGGTCGGCGGTGCCCATGAGCAGCGTGAGTCGACGGTCCTCGCTCTCGCTGAGCACACGCGCAGGAGCTGCGCTGGCGCCGCGCGCACGCAGTTCGGCCAACGCGATGGCCACGTACTGGCGCGAAATCCCGGCTTCCACCGCCGCCGCTTCCACGTCGCGCACCCGGAACTGTCCCGTATCGAGCGCCTCCTGCGTGTCACCCGTGACACGGGCATGCGCGCCGCTGCTGGTGGATCGCAGGGCGGCTGAACGCTCCATGCGGTGCGCGGCCTCCGCTTGCAGTTGCGCCGCGCGCTGCCACACCACGCGCGCATCGTCTTCGTTCAGCACGCCACCCGGTGCCGCATCGGCCGCGGCCCGTTCGCTCGCCTCGGCGTCGAGGAGGGCCGCGTCGAGCGCCGCCGCCACGGCGTCGGCGGTCTGGTAGCGCCCGGCCGGGTCCTTGGCCAGGCACCTCTCGATCACCGCCACCACGCTGGCCGGCACATGACCGGCGAGTGTGCCCAGCGAGGGCGTGGGGCGCGTCACGTGCGCCACCAGCACGGTCTGCGGCGCGCCATCGAAGGGCGGTACACCACTCAGGGCATGGAAGCCCACGCACCCCAACGCATAAATGTCGCTGCGGCCATCCAGCGCATCACCTGACGCCTGCTCGGGGCTCATGTAGTGCACCGAGCCCAGCACGTTGCCCATCATGGTCAGCCCGTGGGCATCGCCCGCGTCACGCGCGATGCCAAAGTCGGTCACCACGGCGCGCCCGGACTCGCGGTCGAGCAGGATGTTGTCGGGCTTGATGTCGCGGTGCACCACGCCGCGCGCATGCGCGTACGCCAGCCCCCACGACACCTCGCGCAGGATGCGCACCACGTCGGACACGGGGAGAGCGCCGCGGTCGCGGAGGCGATCGCCAAGCGACTCGCCGTTGATGTAGCGCATGCTGAACCACACCACACCGTCGGTCTCATCGGCGCGGTAGACGTCGATGATGTGCGGATGCTCCAGCCGCGCACTGGTGCGGGCCTCCCGCAGGAAGCGTTCTCGCGCCGCGGGGCTAGCCTCTTCGGCCAGCAGCACCTTGAGCGCCGCCAGGCGATCGAGGAATCGATCGCGGACGAGCCACACGGCCCCCATGCCGCCCGTGCCGAGGAGGCGCACGGTTTCGAAGGTCGCGGTCAGGGCGGGGGGAAGCGGAGTCGGGGAGGGCGGCATGTTGCAGGAACGGTAGGTGGGGACGGCGCCTCGTGGCAAAGGCTACACGTCGGTGGTCTCATCGGCGAGGTCGCGTGCCCCGCCGGCCACGTCCCCCATGGGGCGGGTCATGTCGCTGGCCGGGGCGCAGGCGTTGCCCGAACGCGGGGGGACCTCCAAGTTGCTACCGTGTCCCTTTTCGACGATCTGCAGCTCGGGTTCTTCTCCGAGGCGCCCACACCACCGGCGCCGGCGGTGTCGTCGACGCCCGCGGCGGCAGGCGAGGGGCGGCAGGTGCGCGGCCGCAGTGCCGTGCGCGCGCGCACGGCGGTGCTCTTCTCCCGTTTGCAGGAGATGGGGCTGCGCGGGGTGGAGCAGCTCGTGCTGATGCGCACGCGTACCGTCATGGTGTCGCTCATTGGCCGCACGCTGCGCGTGAACGAAGGCTATGCGGAGGCCCCGGAGGCGGTGTTGCGCGCCATTGTGGCCTTTGCCACGGCCCGCACCAAGGCCGAGCGGCTGGCCGCGCGCGAAGTCATTCTGGCACACGAGGTGGAGCGTGCCCCGGTGGCGCGGCGACAGGAGCCGGCGCGTCCGGGCGATGCCGCCCTCATCACGCAGCTCGCCGAGGCGCACCGCCAGCTCAACGCACAGTGGTTCGGCGGCGTGCTCGCGAGCATTCCGCTGCGCCTCTCCGGCCGCATGGCCACCCGCCTGGGGCACTACGACCCGGGCTCGCGGCATCTGCGGGCGGAGATCGTCATGTCGCGCACGCACATTGTGCGGCACGGGTGGCGCGAAGCCCTGCATACCCTGCTGCACGAAATGGTACACCAGTGGCAGCACGAGACCGGACGCCCCGTCGATCATGGGCCGGAGTTCCGCCAGAAGGCGCGCGAGGTGGGCATTACTCCCGCCGCGCGACGCGACGTAACGCCGCTCGAACGGCGGCGGCAGCGGCAGGCGCACGGGCGCTGAGTGTTGCGGCCGCGCCGACGATCGCCGTTCCGCGCGCCATCGGCAAACGACACGGGGCGCCGGTGACATGCACCGGCGCCCCGCGTTCCCAACCGTACTGAGGTCGGTTGCCGTTATGGCGACACGGTGCCGGTTCGCGAGGCGGAGCGGAACGTGCCGCCTTCGCCGAATCCGAGCGCGTTGTTTCCCGGGGCAAACAGGCCACCGAGAGCGGTGAGCGACCAGCTCGTGCTGGCGTTGGCGAGCGCCCACGCGCTGTTGAAGCCGCTCACCCCGGCGAAATTCGGCACCGCGAGCGTCCAGGTTGCGCCGCTGCCGAAATAACTTCGCGACATGGTGACCGTCCACGTGTTCGACGTCTGCGCCTGCTGGAAGAAGGAGGCGCCAACGGCATCCGGGTACTCGGTCTGCCAGGTGCCCGTCACCGAGAAGCGCGGGTACGGGCTCGAACCCAGCGAGGTGGGCGCCGTGCTGGACAGCGCCGGACCCAGCGTGAGGGTACGGTTGGTGAGCTCACGGTTGTATTGCGCGACGGTTCGCACGCTCGCGCCATTGCCGCCGATGGCAGTCACCAGCACCTGATGCAGGTCCCCGCTCACCGTGTTGGCCAGCGGCACCCCGTACGCCTTCTGGGTCGCGCCGGTGAACAGCGGATTGAAGAACGTGAACGAACCCGCGAAGCCGTTCTGCGTCACGAACGACGACGCGAGCGTCACTTGTTCACCGGTGGCATTGGCCACCGTGTAGTCGGCCGACGCCACCGCGAACGACTCGCTCCCCGTGAAGTCGAGCACCGGGATGGTGCTGCCGGCCGCGTAGTTCTGGTTGCGACGGATGACGCCGCGGTCGGGCGCCGGGAAGAACGTGGGCGGACTTGACACGCTGCGCACGCCGACGATGTCCGTCGGCCCGTCATCGACACCGCTGACGGTGAACGTCGTCGCCGGGCCGCTCACCGTTGCCGTCGCACCGCCCACGCCGATGAACGCCTGCGCACCCGCCGGCACGTTCGCCACCGAGCCGTTGAGCGTCTTGGTGCTGCGGTTGGAGACACATTCATTCGCTGCCTGCTGGCCCAGCTCGGCCGACGAGAAATACAGCACCGACAGGTCCGTCCCGCCGCCCGTCCGCGGAATGGCGTACGCCACGCCGCCCACACTGCCGCTGATGTTGAACGAGTACACACGCGTGGTAGTGCCGCTTGGCGTGACGGCGTTCCATGCCCCACCGGTCCCGCTTTGCACGGCAAACCATACCGGGAAGCGGTCCGTCTCGCAGAAGGTCCAGCTGATGCTCCCGCCGGTGGGGGCACCGGCCACCGATCCGCCAAGGCTCGTGGTCACATTGGCCAGCCCCGTCGCCGTACCGGTGAGGGTGGCCGTAAAGGCGCCTGTGCTGGCGTTGCTCGCGGCGTTGAAGGTGATTGAGGCGTTGCTTCCGGTGGTGCTGGCGGGGTTCACCGTGGCGGTCACTCCGCTCGGGAGCCCACTCACAGCCAGCGCCACGCTGCCGGCGAAGCCGCCGGTGCGATTGATCGTCACCGTGCTCGTGGCCGTACCGCCCTGCGTGAGGTTCACCGCGGTGGCGGTGAGCGAGTAGCCCTGCGCCGCGCTCACCGTGAGCGATAGCGGCGCGGTGGTGGCGCTTACCCCCGTGCCGGACGCGCTGACCGTCAGTGGATAGCTACCGACCGGCACCGCGCTCCCTACGGTAAGGGTGAGCGTCGATGCCAGCGTGCTCCCGGTCAGCGTCGCTGGCGCAAACGCCGCCGTAACGCCCGACGGCAGCCCCTGTACGGCCAGTGCTACCTCGCCGGCAAAGCCACCCAAGCGCGTGAGCGTGACCCCAGTGCTTACCGGTGATCCGGCCGCGGTGCTGAGCGAGCCGCTCGCCAGCGCCAGGCCAATGGCCGGCGCGGCCGCCACCGTCACGCCAATGGTGGTGCTCTGCGCCTGCACGCCAGTGCCGGTGCCATTCACGGTGAGCGTGTACGCACCCGGCGCCACGGCTGCCGTCGTGGTGACCGACACCGACGCGGTCGTCACGCTGGTACCAAGGCTGGCTGGGGTGATCGTGGCGGTCATGCCCGTCGGTGCCCCGCTGATCGCCAGCGCTACCTCACCCGCAAAGCCGCCGGTGCGCGCCGCGGTAATGGTGCTCGTGGCGCTCTGGCCGGCCACGAGGCTGAGCGCGGCCGGTGCGGCGCTCAAGCCGAACGCCGGCGTGGCCGCTGCCGCCACCGTAAGCGTGACCGTGGCGGTGGCGTTGCTCACTCCCGTGCCCGACGCGGTGACCGTTATGGGGTAGTTGCCCGGCGTGGTGGTCCCCGAAACGGCCAGCGCCAGCGTACTGGCGCTGCTGCCCGCCGCCACCGATGCCGGAGCGAAGGTGGCGGTCACTCCGGTCGGCACGCCCGTTGCCGTCAGGGTTATCGCATCGGCAAAGCCGTTCGTGCGCGAGACCGTGATGCCCACGTTGCCGCTGGTGCCCTGCGTCACCGTGAGGGCGCTGGCCGCCGTGGTCACGCCAATGGTGGGCGCGGGGACGGTGAGCGCGAAGGCGGCACTGGCGGTGGAGACGCCGCTCCCCGAGGCCGAGATGTTGACCGTCGCGTTCCCGGCCGCGGCCGTGCTGCCCACCGAAATGGTGGCGGTGGCACTGGTGGTGGTGCCACTCAGCGTGGCGGGCGCGAAGCTGACCTGCACCCCCGCCGGCAACGCGTCGGCAGCCAGCGTGACCGTGCCGGCGTAGCCACCACCGCGGGTGAGCGACACGGTGGTGGCGGTGGTGGCGCCGCGCGCCGCCGTGCCGGCGCCTGGCGCCAGCGCCACCGCAATGGTTGGCGTGGGGGGCGGGGTAACGGGGCCCGTGTCGTCTCCGCCACCACCCGAACAGGCGGCACAGACCAGGGAGAGCAGCGCAAGGGAGCGGCGCATGGGAGGCTCGGCGCAGGGGAGGGAATGGGACGACCGGCAATAGACCACCACCGGTCCCGAATATCATGACGACGACGCGCAGTGCAACCAGCCTCGACCATGCCCCGGTGCCTCCCTTCCCGTGCGCCTTGCTACATTACGGGGTCGACCTTTTCCCTCTCTCCCGCAGCGCCCCATGGCCCTCGATACCCTGCTGGCGAGCGCGATCCCTGCGCTCCCGTCCGTGGAACTCACCGCTCACCCGGGCGACCTGTTCAACATCGACGCGGCGCTCACCGAAGAAGAGCGCGCCATTCGCGACACGATTCGCGCCTTCGTCAACGAGAAGATCCTGCCCATCATCGGCAGCTGCTACGTCGACGGGCGCTTCCCCGATGAACTCATCCCGGAACTCGCCGAACTGGGCGTGCTGGGCGCGAACCTCCCCGAGGAGTACGGCTGCGCCGGCCTGTCGAGCGTGGCCTACGGGCTCATTATGCAGGAGCTCGAGCGCGGTGACAGCGGCATCCGCTCGTTCGCCTCGGTGCAGGGCGCCCTGGTCATGTATCCGATCTTCGCGTTCGGCAGTGAAGAGCAGAAGCGCCACTATCTGCCGAAGCTGGCCAAGGCCGAGATGATCGGCTGCTTCGGCCTTACCGAGGCGGACTACGGATCGAACCCCTCCGGGATGATCACGCGGGCGCGTCAGCAGGCCGACGGCAGCTGGATCATCAACGGCGGCAAGATGTGGATCACCAACGGTTCCAGGGCGCACATCGCGATCGTCTGGGCCAAGACCGGCGACAGCACCGACGACAGCAGCATCCGCGGCTTCGTCGTCGATACCTCGTTGCCCGGCTTCCACGCCAAGGACCAGCACGGCAAGCTGTCGCTCCGGGCCAGTCACACCTCGGAATTGGTGCTCACCGATGTGCACGTTCCCGCCGACGCCATCCTCCCGCTGTCGAAGGGCTTAAAGAGCCCGCTCATGTGCCTCACCCAGGCGCGCTACGGCATTTCCTGGGGCGTGCTCGGTGCGGCCATGGCGTGTTTCGAGGAAGCGGTCAGCTACGGCAAGACGCGCGTCATGTTCGACAAGCCCATCGGCGGCTTCCAGATTCAGCAGGTGCGCCTCGCCGACATGCTCACGGAAATCGTGAAGGGGCAGCTGGTCTCGCTGCACCTGGGCCGTCTCAAGGATGCCGGCAACTTCACCCCCACACAGGTGTCGCTGGCCAAGCGCAACAACGTGGACATTGCCACGAACATCGCGCGTGAGACGCGGCGTCTGCTCGGCGGCAATGGTATCCTGGCCGAGTATGGCGCCATGCGCCACATGGCCAACCTGGAGAGCGTGTACACGTACGAGGGCACGCATGATGTGCACTCGCTCATCCTCGGTCAGGCCATCACGGGGCTGAACGCGTTCAAGTAGACGCGCGCCAGCAAAAACAGGAAGCAGGAAGCAGGAAGCAGGAAGCAGGAAGCAGGAAGCAGGAAGCAGGGGGCGGACGAAGAGCGATCTTCGCCGTCCCCTTCGCGTTGTCCCCAACTGCTCTGCCCCCTGCTCCCTGCTCCCTGCTCCCTGCCCCCTGCACCCTGCTCCCGCAGTCCGCCGTGCTCAACCGCACTCCGCGGTGACCGGGCGCTTGTCTCCGTTGTTTGGGCGCATAGGTTCCGCCGCAACAGTGGTTTCCTCCCCAATCCCCTGGAGATGACGCACATGCTGCACTCCGCCGCCCGCTTGGTCGCGGTCCGGTCGCGCACCGTCGGTGTGGCGCTCGGGCTCGTGGCAGCGAGTCTGGCCCCACGCGCCCCCCTGCATGCGCAGGGCACTGGCACCATCGCCGGTACGGTCGTGAACGACAAGAACGGATCGCCCATTGGCGACGCCCAGATCGTGGTCGAAGGGCGCAACGTGGGCACCACCTCCGACAACGCCGGCCGCTTCCGGTTGGCCGGGCTCACCGGCACCGGACAGGTCCAGATCACCGTGCGTCGCATTGGCTTCCTGCCGCGCACCCTGGGGGCCACCATCGGTGACGCCAATGTGCGCATTGCGCTCTCCGAGCGCGCCATGGAGCTCACGTCCGTGGTCGTGACGGGTACGGCCGGGGTGGCCGAGAAGCGCGCCATCGGTAACGCCGTCAGCACCGTGAATGCGGCCGAGGTGGTGGCCACGCAGCCGGTGAACTCCTTTCAGGAGCTGCTGAACGGGCGCGCGGCGGGCGTGAGCATCGTGGCCAGCTCGGGGCAGGTGGGCACCGGCTCGCGCATCCGCGTGCGCGGCGCGTCCTCGCTGTCGCTCTCCAACGACCCGCTCATCTACGTGGATGGCGTGCGCGTCGACAACACGCAGGCCTCTGGCCCATCGAATCAGGGGTTCGGCTCCGCGTCGATCTCGCGCTGGAACGACTTCAACCCCGATGACATCGAGAGCATCGAAGTCATCAAGGGCCCGGCTGCCGCTACGCTGTACGGCACCGAGGCGTCGAACGGCGTCATCCAGATCATCACCAAGAAGGGTGCCGCCGGCCGGCCGGTGTGGAGCCTCACCGCCCGCGGTGGCTCCAGCTGGGTGCCCAACTGGCTCAACCGCTTCGACGACAACTACGGCACCGTCCCGCGCGCCGGCAGCGCCACGGCGCTCGACACGGTGAGCATTTCCACGCGCCAGCTCAACGACTCGCTGAATGCGCGCTTCGGCAACGATGTGTTCACCAGCGGGCAGCTGCAGGACATCCAGATGTCGGTGTCCGGCGGCACCAGCGCCGTGCGCTACTACGTGGGTGGCGGCTACGAGGAGAACCAGGGTGCCGAACGCGTCAATCGTCTCCGTCGCACCAATCTGCGCGTCAACCTGCAGGCGAACCCCTCGCCCAGCGTCGACGTGCAGACGAGCCTCGGCTACACCACGGGGCGCACCTATCTGCCCTTCGAATCCGGTGGCGGCGGGGCCGTCTGGGGGACGCTCTTCTCGTCGCCCAGCTTCCTGTACGGCGGCGTGGGCGTGAACTCGCGCACCCCCGGCAATCCGCAGCTGGGCTTCCGCTCCGGGCCGCCCAACGCCTACTACGAAGCGTACGACGTCTTCCAGGACGCCGACCGCTTCACGGGCAGCTTCCAGTTCACCAATCGCCCGGCCAAGTGGCTCAACCACCGGCTCATCGTGGGCATTGACCGCCTCGCCGAGAACAACGAAGACCGGACGCCGCGCAACGACATCATCGCCGCCACGTACGCGGCGTTCGCCGGGTCGGGGCTGCCGACCGCCGGCGCGATCTCGGCCAGCACGCGCGACGTCACGCTCACGTCGTACGACTACGTCGCCAATGCCGAATTCCAGCCGTCGTCGGCGATCAAGAGCGTCACGTCGGTTGGTGGGCAGATCTATCTGCGCCAGACGCGCTTCCGGTCCATCAGCGGCGCGACGTTCCCCGCCGTGGGGCTCACCTCCATCTCGTCGGCGGCCATCCGCAACGTGGGCGGCGACGAGCTCACGCAGAACAACACCGTGGGCGCGTTCATCCAGCAGCAGTTCGTCTGGAACGATCGCCTCTTCCTCACGGCCGCGGTGCGTACCGACGACAACTCGGCCTTCGGCACCAACTTCGATGCCGTGACGTATCCCAAGCTCAGCGCCTCGTGGGTGGTGAGCGAGGAGCCGTCGCTCCCCATTCCGGCCTTCATGAACCAGCTGCGCCTGCGCGCGGCCTACGGCGCCTCGGGGCTCCAGCCCGGCGCCTTCGACGCCATCCGCACCTACACCGCGGCGGGTGGCTTCCTCACGCCGTCCTCCGCCGGTAATGTCGACCTCGGCCCCGAGCGCAGCACCGAGCTCGAGCTGGGCTTCGACGCGGGCATGTGGAACGACCGCGTGGGCATGGAGGTCACGTACTTCGGTGGCTCCACGCGTGACGCCATCCTGTCGCGCCAGGCCCCGCCGTCGAACGGCTTCCCCGGCTTCCAGCTGTTCAACGCCGGCAAGGTGGATCGGCAGGGGGTCGAGTGGGTCGTGCGCGGCACGCCGCTGCGCCGCGACAATCTGTCGCTCGATCTCACGCTGAGCGGCTCCACCACCGCGTACAACATCGCGTCACTGGGGGGCTCCACGCAGTTCGTGTCGCTGTCGAGTAACATCGGGCACCGCGTGGGCTATGCGCCCGGTGCGTGGTGGGATCGCCGCATCGTGAGCGCCGACTACGACGCCACCACCCGCCGCGCCACGAACGTGCTCTGCGACAATGGCGCCGGCGGCACCATTGCCTGTGCCCAGGCACCGCGCGTCTTCCTCGGCAACTCGGTGCCCATGCAGGAAGGCTCGTTCTCGGCCGGCCTCACCATGTTCAAGAACCTCCGCGTGAACGCCTTCGTCGACTGGCGCGGTGGCTACAAGAAGCTCGACGGCAACTACCGCGTGCGCTGCGGCGCGTTCGTGCTGTGTCGGGAGCTGTACTACCCCGACGAAGTGCAGGACCGGGCGCAGCTGGCCGCCGTCCAGGCCGGTACCGCGTTCACGCATCACCTCATTCACGACGCCAGCTTCGCGCGCTTCCGCGAGCTCTCGGCCACCTACACCCTGCCCGGCAACTTCGCGCGCCGCGTGGGGGCCACGCGCGCGTCCATCACCGTGGCCGGCCGCAACCTCGGCCTCTGGACGAACTTCCCGGGTATCGAACCCGAGGCGTCGTTCAACGGCGGCACCCGTGGTGGTGCCTTCGGCCAGTGGGAGCAGAACGTGCTGCCGCAGCTCCGGCAGTTCGTGACCACCGTCAACTTCAACTTCTGACCATCATGCGAAACACGATGAAGGTCCTGACGGCGGTCGCGTCGCTCGGCCTCACCGCGGCCTGCGGCAATTTCGATCGCCTGCTCACGGTCCAGACCCCCAGCCGTCTGGCCGAAGAAGCGTTTCTGGTGCCGGCCAACGCGGCGCTCATTTCGGCCAGCGCCGTGGCCGACTACGAATGCGCTCTGGGCGGCTACGTGGTGGCCAGCGGTCTTGCCGCCGGTGAGCTCGTGGACGCCACGCAGACGGCGGCGCGGTGGAACTACGACCGCCGCAACGTCGAGGCCGTGGACGCGCTCTACTCCACCAGCGGCTGCGAGGGCATTGGGGTGTACACGCCCATCAATACGGCCCGGTACACCAACGACCAGGCGGTGTCGCGGCTCGAGGGGTGGAGCGACGCCCAGGTACCCAACCGGCAGCGGCTCATTGCCCTGAACTCGGCCATGGCGGGCTTCAGCCTCCTGCTGCTGGGTGAAGGCTTCTGTGAGGGGGTCATTGGTCTGGGCAGTGCGCTCACGCCCACGCAGCTGTTCGACTCGGCGGAGGTGCGCTTCACGAAGGCCATTGCCGCCGCCACCACGGCCGGCGATGCCACCGTGCTCAACCTGGCCTACGTGGGGCGGGCGCGCGCGCGCATCAACAAGGGGGCGAAGCCCGGCGCGGCCGACGATGCCGCCCGCGTGCCGGTGGGCTTCGTGTACAACGCCACCGCCGACGCCACCATCGGCCGCCGCAACAATCGCATCTTCCAGCAGGTGAACCAGTCGAACGCCACCAGCGTGGCGCCGGCGTATCGCACGTTGAATGATCCCCGCGTGTCGGTCACGGATCTTGGCCGCACGGCACCGGATCAGATCAACCGGTTGTGGAACCAGAACAAGTACGCGAGCCTCGTGGCGACGTATCCCATTGCCACGGGTATCGAGGCGCAGCTCATCCTTGCCGAAGCGCGGGGCGGGGCCGCCGGGGTGACCGTGCTCAACACCCTGCGCGCCCGTGCGGGCGTGGCGTTGCCGCCCCTCACGGCCCAGGAAACGGCCAACGTGGACGCCGCCGTGGCTGAAGAGCGCCGCCGCGAGCTGTTCCTGCAGGGGAACCGCTGGTTCGACGTGAAGCGCTTCAACCTGCCGCAGGTACCCGCTGCCGGAACGCTGTACGCCAAGGGTGGGGTGTATGGTGATCAGCGCTGCTGGCCGCTGCCGGACGCGGAGAAGCTGGCGAACCCCAACTTCGGGCGCTGAAACGGGAAACCCGCACGGGAGCCGGTCGCTACGCCGGTTCCCGCGGGACGGACGGGTCGGACTTGCCTGCGGGCGGGTCCGACCCGCGCTGTTTTCGGACGGCAGGGGCGCATTGCCCCCCTCTGTCCCCGTCCCTTAGCTTGCACTCACGTAGTCTCCCAATCCTACCTGACATTCGAACGGAGCGACCGCGGTGAAGATCGCCGTGTGCATCAAGCGTGTCCCCGTGATGGAAACCAAGTTCGCGATCGCGGCCGATGGCACGCGCGTGGACGAGGCGGGGCTCAAGTACGACGTGAACGACTTCGACCTCTGGGCCATCGAGGCGGGGCTGCAGCTCAAGGAAAAGAACAACAACACCGGCGAAGTGGTCGCCATCTGCCTCGGCCCCGATGCGGCGCAGGAGCAGATCCGCAAGGCGCTGGCCATGGGCGCCGATCGTGGGGTGCTGTTGCAGGCGGCGTCCGTGCCGGCCGACGGTCTGGCGGTCGCGCGCGCGCTGGCGGCCGAGCTCAAGGAGGGTAGCTACGACCTCGTGCTCATGGGCCGCATTGCCATCGACTCCATGAACCAGATGACGGGGCCCATGGTGGCCGAGCTGCTCGACCTGCCGTGCGTGACCAACGTGTGCAAGCTGGAGATCAGCGGGGGCACCGGCCGCGCCGAGCGTCAGCTGGAAGGCGCCAGCGAGGTGGTGGAGTTCCCGCTCCCGGCGCTGCTCACCATCGACGACGGGCTCAACAAGGAGCGCCTGCCCAGCCTCAAGGGCATCATGGCGGCCAAGAAGAAGCCGCTCGATGTGAAGCCGGCGCAGCTGGGTGACATCAAGGTGTCGGTCACGAAAATGGTGCTCCCCCCCGAGCGTGCCGCTGGCCGTATTCTCGGCGACAGCGCGGCGGCGGTGCCCGAACTCGTCCGTCTCCTCCAGACCGAAGCGAAGGTGCTCTGAGCCATGGCCAACGTTCTCGTTTTTGCTGAAGTCCGCGCCGGTGACCTGCGCAAGGTGGCGCTGGAGGCCGTGACGGCCGGGCGTCAGCTCGCCGATCTGTCCGGCGGCGGCAGTGTGCACGCCGTGCTGGTGGGCGACGCGGGTATCGCGTCCAAGGCCGGTGCGCTCGCCGAGTACGGCGCCGACCGTGTGCTCGTGCTCGAACATGCCGGGTTTGCGCAGTACAACCCCGAGGCGCTGGCGGCCACGTTGGCGCAGCAGCTGTCGGGTGGCACGTACGCCTTTGCCGTCTTCAGCGCCACGGCGCAGGGTCGTGACCTTTCCCCGCGCGTGGCGGCCAAGTTGGGGAGTGGTCTCGCCCCCGATCTCACGGGGTTCACGGTGGAAGGCGGCAACGTGTTGGGGCAGCACTTCAACATGAACGGCAAGACCATCGCCACCCTCACCCTCACGGGGACGCCGGCCGTGCTGTCGGTACGTCCGGCGGCGTTTCAGCCGGTGGTCAACGCCAAGCCGCTGGCCACGGAGTCCGTCACGAGCGCCACGGATCCGTCAGCCTCGCGAGTGAAGGTGGTGGAGCTCAAGCAGGGTAACACCGGCAAGATCGATCTCAACGATGCGCCCGTCATCGTGGCCGGCGGTCGCGGGCTCAAGGCGCCCGAAAACTTCGCGCTGTGCGACGAGCTCGCCGATGCCTTCGGCAACGCTGCGGTCGGTGCCACGCGCGCGGTGACCGACGAAGGGTGGCGTCCGCATTCGGACCAGATTGGCCAGACAGGCCGGAATGTGAGTCCGAACCTGTACATCGCCGTGGGCATCTCGGGCGCCATCCAGCACCTTGCCGGCATGCGCACCTCCAAGACGATCGTGGCGATCAACAAGGACAAGGACGCCCCGATCTTCAAGGTGGCCGACTACGGCATCGTGGGCGACGTCTTCGAGGTCATGCCGGCGCTCATCGCGGCAGTGAAGGCGGCGCGCGCGCAGGGCTGACGTCCCCTTGGCACGCTCAGTCAGACAGGACGGGCCCCATCGCCATCAAGGCGGTGGGGCCCGCTGCGTTCCCCGTGCCTCCTCCCCTCCGTGCCTCCCCGCCGCGCTTGTCGCGGCCCATTCCACGGTCTAGCTTCGCGCCATGACCCTGCAGAACTACCTTTTCGCGGTGATCCTTGCCGGCGCCCTCTGGATGTTCAGCCAGCAGGCCCAGCGGCTCGTTCGATGGCTCAAACTGGCCAAGCCCGAGGATCGCACCGATCACCCGGATGTCCGCACGAAGAACTTCCTGCTGATCGGACTGGCGCAGACCAAGATCCTGCGCGACCCGCTGGGCGGCATGATGCACGCCCTGGTGTTCTGGGGCTTCTGCGTGCTGGGGCTGGGCACCATCGAGATCATGATCCAGGGGCTGTATACGCCCTTCACGTGGAACGTGCTCCTCCCCGACGTGCTCTACACGGCCTTCGTGGCGTCGCAGGAGCTGTTCGCGGTGTTCGTGCTGATCCCCGTGTTCTACCTGCTTTACCGGCGCCTCGTCATTCGCCCGCGCCGGTTCACGGTCGATGCGGTGCACAGCGGCGAGGCCGTGCTCATCCTCAGCGTGATCGCCGGGTTGATGATCACCCTGCTGCTGCTGTACATCGGCGAGCAGATGCAGCCCGGCGCCTCGCAGGCGGGGCACGTCGTTACCAGGGGCTTCCTGCCGCTCTTTGCCGGCATGATGAGCGTGGAGGCGGCACACACCATGGCGCGGGTCTCCTGGTGGCTGCACGCCCTCGGCATTCTCTGGTTCCTCAATCACCTCCCCAAGTCGAAGCACCTGCACGTCCTCACGTCGCTCATCAACGTGTGGTTCTCCAACACCGATGGGCCGGGACGGGTGGGCGCCATGCGCCCCATGGACCTCGAGGCGGAGGACGCCGAACAGTTCGGGGCCAGCGATGTGGAGCACCTGAGCTGGAAGAACCTGCTCGACGGCTACAGCTGCACCGAGTGCGGGCGCTGCACCGCAGCCTGCCCGGCCAACATCACCGGCAAGGTGCTGTCGCCCCGCATGATCGTGGTGAAGACGCGGGCACGACTCACCGAAAAAGCCACCGTGCTCGATGCCGTGGCGGCCGGGGGGGGCACCGCCACGGCCGAACAGCAGGTCGTGCTCGACAGGAAGCTGCTCGACAGCTGGATCACCGAGGAGGAGCTGTGGGCGTGCACCAGCTGTCGCGCCTGCGTGCAGGAGTGCCCGGTGAGCATCGACCAGCTCGACATCATCAACGAGCTGCGTCGCGATCTCATGCTCATGGAGTCGCGCTTTCCCGACGAACTGCAGCCTGCGCTCACGAGCCTCGAACGCAACGGCAGCCCGTGGGCCTTCAGCGCCGCCGATCGCGAACAGTGGGCCGAGGGGATGAACATTCCCACCATGGCCGAAATGGCGGCCAGCGGCGAGAAGCCCGATCTGCTCTTCTGGGTGGGCTGTGCCGGGTCGTTCGACGATCGCAGCAAGAAGATCACGGTGGCGTTCGCGCGCATTCTGCAGGCGGCCAACGTGAAGTTTGCCATTCTTGGCCAGGAAGAAACCTGCCATGGCGACCCCGCCCGTCGCATGGGCAATGAGTACCTGTACCAGATGATGGCCAAGGGCGTGATCGAGACGCTCAACGGGTACGAGATCAAGACCGTGGTGACCTTCTGTCCGCACTGCTTCCATCAGATGGGGAAGGAGTTCCCCGATCTTGGCGGGCATTACGAGGTCATTCACCACACCGAGTACATCGAGCGGCTGCTCAACGAGGGGCGCGTGCCGCTCGACACCGAGCATGGGCAGCGGCTCAAGGTGGCGTACCACGATTCCTGCTACCTGGGGCGCTACAACGAGGTGTACGATGCGCCGCGCAACACGCTCAAGAAGGCGCTGCCTATCATGGAGCTGGTGGAGCCGGCGCGCACGAAGAGCCGCGGGCTCTGCTGCGGGGCCGGTGGCGGCCGCATGTGGATGGAAGAGAACGTGGGCAAGCGGGTGAACGTCGAGCGCAGCGAAGAACTGCTGGCCACCGGCGCCGATCAGATTGCCGTGGCGTGCCCCTTCTGCATGACGATGATCACCGACGGGGTCACCGGGGCCGGCAGCGAGGTGCCGGTGCTGGACATCTCCGAAGTGGTGGCGGCGCGGTTGCGCTGACGGGGCCCGTCAGCGCACCGCGTGCCGCAGATGCAGCAGCTGCACCACCTGCTTTACGGCCCCGCTCTCGTAGGGCGTGTGCGAGCGGTGCACCAACTCGAGGCCCACGGCCGGCAGCTGTTCGAGGAACGCCGGTAGGGCGAGGCGCCCGGGGTCGGCAATGATCGCCTCGCCCTGTGGGGCGAGGGCGCGCGCCACGCAGGCGCCCACCAGCGAGGCGTACTCCTTCTCGTACAACACGTCGGCCGCGATGACCACGTCGAACGTGCCGAGGTCGTCGGGCCAGGCACGCCAGTTTACCAGCCGCGCCTGCGGCTCCCGACCGAGATTGCGCGCGGCATTGCCCCGCGCCATGTGGATGGCGTCCTCGTAGTAATCGGTGGCCGTGACCGAGAAGCCGGCGGCCATGGCTGCCGTGGTGTCGAGGCCCAGACCGCACCCCAACTCCAGCAGCGTGCGCCCCTCTCCGTGCATGGTCAGCAGGGCGCCCGCCAGCACGCGCGCCGATGGCCAGAGGTCGGCCCAGTACGGGAGCCGCTCATCCATGACGTAGTCGGCTTCGCTGATCAGGTGATCGGCGTTGGCCGGTTTGAACAGGGTGAAGGTCCGGGCCAGCGCACCCGATCCCACGGGCACCGTCTCGAAGTCCGTCGTCCACTTCTGCGTGAAGGCTGCGTCGAGCGCCGCGCCGTGCAGAGCGCGCAGGGGACTTGCGGTGTCGCTCACGACCCGGTGTGCGGCAGAGCCGCGGCCATGGGCAGCAGCGGGGGGGCGTCGGGAAGCAGGATGGCGTGCATCATGGCGCCGGCATCCACGCGTGTCATCACCTCGGGCACCTCCAGCAACGCGTCGGCGAGCGCCATGGTGCGCAACAGATTCGAACCCTGCGCCCCCGACAGCCGGGCCTCCAGCAGCCCATCGCTGCCAACGCCGAGCGTCACGCGCAGAAAGTAGCGCAGCGCGGCCGGCGTGTCGGCGCTGTCCATCATGCGCACCGGGATACGTGCGTGGTGTACGCCGGCGTGCCCACCCAGCGCCCGAATGAGCGGCCACGCGAACAGGGCCGCCGTCACCAGCGTCGATACCGGATTGCCCGGCAGCCCCAGCCACGGCACATCGCGCACCATACCGGTGCCAATTGGGCCGCCAGGGCGAATGCGGGCCCGCCAGAACCCTTGGGTGCCCCCCAGCGCCGCGAGTGCATCCCGCGTGTAATCGTGCGCTCCTACCGAGACGCCGCCGGTGGTCACCAGCAGGTCGCATCCGGCGTCGAGCGCACGCGCGAGCGCTGTCGTAAGGGCGTCGAGCGAATCCGAGACCAGCGGGGCCATGGTCACCTGCGCGCCTGCTCCGCGCAGCAGCGCCGGCAGCGCATAACTGCTCGACGATACCAGGCGGTGCCCCGCCAGCACCTCGTCGAAGCGATCGAGCAGCACCAGCTCATCGCCGCTCGACACGATCGTGACCCGCGGCTGCCGAAACACCGGGACCTCGGCGGCGCCAATGGACGCGAGGGCGCCCAGGTGCGCAGCCCGCAACGACGTGCCACGCCCGAACAGCACCGCGTTGGCGGCGATGTCCTCGCCGCGCGGGCGCACATTGCCGCGCCCCTGCACATCGCGATCGCTCGTGATGTGCACCGTGTCTTCACCCCGATCCGAATCCTCGAGGCGAACGACCGCGTCGGCGCCGGGCGGGAGCGGCGCGCCCGTCATGATCCGCACGGCCGTTCCCTGCTGCACCCATGGCAGCGCCGTCGGATCGCTGCCGGCGACGCTGGTGCCGATCACCGGCAGGACACGCGGTGACGCGGCCGTGGCGCCCAGCACATCGGCCCCCTGCACGGCGTAGCCGTCCATGCCGGCATTGTCCCAGGCGGGGAGCGCCAAACGACTCGTGATGTTCTGCGCCAGCACGCGCCCCAACGCATCTGCCAGGCCGACGCGTTCCGTGGAGATGGCACGTCCGGCCACCGGTGCCAGCACGGCCGCCAGCGCGTCGGCAAAGGAGAGTCCCGACGCCGGCCCCATCCCTGCGCCTGCGGTCACGAACCGCTTCCCGCCACGAGTGTGCCGCCCGCGAGCATGGCCGCGAGCAGATCCTGTACGCGCTCCACCTCGCGGGTGGGCACCGTGAAGTTGTTCATCATCATGGAGAAGAGCAGCACCCGCCCGTTGGCGGTGGTTACGTAGCCACTGAGCGCACGCGCCTTGTCGAGCGTGCCGGTCTTGGCGCGCACATTGCCCTCGGCCGGTGTGCCACGCATGCGGCTCCGAATGGTGCCATCCACGCCGGCAATCGGGAGCGCCTGGCGAAAGAGCATGTCGTGCGGCGAGCGGCGCATGGCGTCGAGCACCTTCACAATCGCGCGCGGCGTCACGTAGTCGTGGCGCGAGAGACCGCTGCCATCACGATACGCGGCATCGTTCGCCGTCACCCCCCAGGCGGCCAGCGCGCGTGCGCCAACGGCCTGCGCACTGTCGGCCGACCCGTTGCCCGTCTGCTGCAGGGCCACCGTCCGGAAGAACAGTTCGGCCATCTGGTTCTGCGACGGTTTCTCCATGCGCCGCAGCACGTCGGCAAAGGGCGGCGAGGTGATCACGGCCAGCGTGTCGATGGCCCGCGCCGCGGTGTCGCGCCTGGCCAGCCGCTTCTGCTGCACCGTGATGCCGCGTTCGGCCAGCGACTCGGTGAAGGCCGCCACGAAGGCATCGTTGGGGTGCCGATACGCCACCGTGAATCGCGCGCTGTCGCCAAGCGCGAGCGTCCCCGACACGATCAGCGCCCGTCCGATACTGTCGTACGCCGCCTGCAGGCGCGGCGGGCGGGTGCCGGCGGGGAGCGGTGTGCTGTCGCGTGTCACGGCATCCACCACCACCGACGGATAGCGCCGGGTGGGCGCGGTCTGCACCCGTACCGGAGCACCCACGCGACGACCGGCGTGCACGGTGACGTACAGCTCCCCCTCGTTGTACATCAGCTCGTCGATCGCCGCACTGTAAGCCGCATCGAAATCGTCCCAGGCCCACCCGTAGCCTGTGCTCAGCCCGGGCAGCGCATCACCGACGGGGAGTACGCGTCCGGCAATGCGGCGTACGCCGCGGGCCGAGAGTGCCTCCACGGCCGCGTCGAACGCCGAACTGGCACGACCACCGCGCAGTGCGTCGCTGATGCTCGGATCGCCGCTCCCCTGCAGGTACACATTGCCGTGCCACGTGGAGCCGCGCTGCACGCCGTGCAGCAGCACCGGCGTGCGCCACCGGAAGTCGGGCCCCAGCAGCGTCGTCGCAATCGCGCCGGTCAGCAGCTTCTGGTTGGAGGCCGGCATGAACAACCGGTCGGCATCGTGACTGGCGAGCGTGTCCCCCGACTCGGGGTCGACGATCAGGATGCCCAGGCGGGCGTTGCGCCACATGGGAGCAGCCACGACGGAGTCCACGGTGTAGCGGATCCGGTCGCGCAGGGTGGGGGCCGGCACCGTGGCCACGGGCATCATGTAGGGAGCCACCGGCTCCGGCTGATGCGGCTGGAGCACCGCCTGCGGCGGTCGCGCCTGCGGCGGTCGCGCCGCACAGGCCGTAGTGGCACCGACGCCCAGCGTCACGGCGAGCAGGCGCCGCATCATGCGTCCACCTCGTAGCAGCTGCTCAAGGTGGCATCCTCCGCCAGGTGCACCTTGATCACCCGGGCGGTGGTGTGCGCCAGCGCGGCCTGCACCCGCTCGCAGATGAAGCGCGACAGCAGCTCACCCGTGGGGATCATCTTGCCGTCGGCAAACTCCGGTACATCGAGATTGATGTTGCGATGATCGAACCGGTCGCGCACCTCCCGCTGCAGCACGTGGTCGAGGAAGCCGAGATCCACGAGAAATCCTGTTTCCTCGTCTACCGGACCGGCGACCGTCACATCACACACGTACGTGTGCCCATGGTAGTGCGGGTGGGCACAGGCGCCAAACACCTCGGCGTTCTCCTGGTCGCTCCAGTCGGGGCGACGGTACCGATGGGCGGCGGCGAAGGTCACGCGACGGGTGAGCGACGTGCGGGGCATGCCAAACTACCGGAACAGGGGGAACGTGACACCGGCCGTGAGCGCCCAATTGGCACGCCAGGCTTCGCGTCGGCGGGTGTCGGTGAGAATGCTCGTGGTGTCGGCCGCCTTCACGAAGTAGCGGTCGGGATACTGGTACTGCCAGAGGTAGTTCACGGCATCGATGCGCAGCTGCGGTCCGCGGCGGGGCAGGTACCGCAGGCTGAAGCCGTAGTTGAAGGCGAACTTGGTGCCGAACTGGTAGCCGCCCGTATCGGCGCGGGCGAAGTCGCTGGCCAGTCCCGCGCCCACGTTCACCGACGGCATCAGATGCCGCCACGTCTTGCGTCCCGTGAGCGACACGTCGAGCCCCGCATCGACCAGGTGCGTCGTGGCCCCCGGCGTGGCGATCACGCGCGTGGCGCGCGGGTTGCCGGGTGCCAACACGTTCCGTTCACTCGGCGAGAGCACGTAGCGCGCAAAGAGCGAGGCCGGACCGCCCACGCCGATGTCGTAGCGCAGGCCGGCCAGCCAGCTCGCCACCGGCGCCACGTCGGCCAGATCGCGCTTCACGGCCAGCCAGCCACCCAGCACCGTCGCCGACTGGCCGATCTTGAAGTCTTCATAGGGGCTCTTGTCGGGCAGGTATCCCACCTGCGCCCTCCCCGCGACGGGCAGCATGAAGGCGAGGGCGGCCGCCAGTGCCGCACCGGAACGAAAAGGAAGAACACGCATGGAGCGCATCAGGACGGAGAATCGGAAGGACGGACGCGAAGATCGCGCCCGGTGATGTCGGAAGGCAGGGGAAGCCCGAGCAGCGCCAGCGCCGTGGGCCCCACGTCGCACAGCGCGCCGCCGCTGCGCAGCGGCGCGGTCTCGTCGGGATCGAGGATGACCAGAGGGACCGGATTGGTGGTGTGTGCCGTGTGCGGCTGGTGCGTGTCCGGATCGATCATGAGATCGGCGTTGCCATGATCGGCCGTGATGATGAGCCGCGCGCCACCGGCGGCCGCGGCCTCCAACACCCGACCAAGGCAGGCATCCACGGCTTCCGCGGCCTTGATGGCGGCAGCGAGCGACCCGGTGTGCCCCACCATATCCGTGTTGGCGAAGTTGCACAGCATGAAGTCATGCGTGCGGTGTGCCAGCGCATCACAGAGCACGTCGCACACCGCCCCGGCACTCATCTCCGGCTGCAGGTCGTACGTGGCCACTTTGGGACTCGGCACCACCCGCCGGTCTTCGCCGGGGAGCGGCTGCTCGTGGCCGCCGTTGAAGAAGAACGTCACGTGCGGGTACTTCTCCGTCTCCGCCGTGCGCAGCTGCGTCAGCCCCGCCTTGGCAATCACTTCGCCCACCAGGTTGTTCATCGATTGGGGGCCGAACGCCACCGGAAACGGAAACGTATCGTCGTACTGCGTCATCGTGACGATCTGCACCAGCGGGCGAGACCCCGTGTCGAACCCGTCGAAGTCGGGAAACGCGAGCGCGCGCATGGGCTGGCGCATGCGGTCGCTGCGGAAATTGAAGCTCACGACGGCATCGCCATCCACCATCGGAGCCAGCGCGGCACCGTCCGGCCCCGGCATGACCCACGGCTTCACGAACTCGTCGTGCACCCCCGCCGCATACGAGCGCTCGAGGGCGGCCAGCGCGTCCGGCTCCACCGGGGCCTGGCCACGCACCGCCGCGTCGTACCAGAGCTGCGTGCGCTCCCACCGGTTGTCGCGGTCCATGCCGTAGTAGCGACCGCACACACTGGCCAGCTGCGCCTTGCCCGCGATCGTGGCGAGCGTCTCACGCAGGAAGCCCAGGGCGCTCTGCGGCGGGGTATCGCGTCCGTCGAGCAGGGCGTGCAGCACCACGCGCGGCACCTGCTGCTGCACCGCCAGCTCCACGAGCGCATACAGGTGCGCCTGGAACGCATGCACGCCGCCGTCGCCCAGCAGGCCCAGCAGATGCAGGGTGCCGTGGTTGAAGCGCACATGCGCGCACGCCTGGAGCAGCGCGGGATTCTCGAAGAAGCGGCCGGTGTCGATGGCGCTGCCGATGCGCACCAGATCCTGCATGACCACGCGCCCGGCCCCGAGGTTGAGGTGCCCCACTTCACTGTTGCCCATCTGTCCTTCGGGCAACCCCACCGCCGTTCCCGATGCGGTGAGCAGCGTGCGGGACCCGTGCGACCAGATACGGTCCCAGTTGGGCGTGTCGGCGAGGCAGATCGCGTTCGCCTCACACTCTTCGCGGTACCCCCACCCATCCAAAATGATGAGCGCCACCGCGCGATCTACGCGTGCAGGCATCGGTCTCCGGGATATGCTTCAGGATGACCGCTCAGGCCGCATGCCGGCCGTGGCGGAACGTATGTGGGGCATCGGGGGCCACCGCGCGGGCGGTGGGGTCAGCCGGTGGAATCTAAACCTTGCCGTATCATGCGTGTTCGTCGTCGGACGCTGGTGTTGGTCCTGTCATTGGTGGCGTTGCTCCTCGTGGATGGTTTGCTGCTGCGGCGGCGCGCGCGCTACCGGGAGGAGACGGCGCGGTTGCGGGCCGGTATGTCCGAACTCGAGCAGAAGCGGGCCGACGCCATCATGGCGGCGAATGTCGACAAGGCCACCCTCATGCTCGAACTCATGCGGCGGCAGGCCCGGGGCGACGCCGCTCTCCACCTCGCGGTGAACACCGATTCGGGGTACGTGGCCCTCGACCGGGGGGGCGCACGGCTGCGCACGATGCCCGCCCGCATCGGCCCCGAGCGGCGGGTTGGAAGCGGCGCCGATACGGCGCACGTGGTCATTCCCCGGGGGGTACGCAGCATCGAGCGCCTGCTCGGCGCGTCCGACGCGTGGCCGCTCCCCGACTGGCTCTGGGCCGACCGCGGCCTGCCCCCCGTGGCCAAGCATGCGACGCCTGGGTGGACTGGGACGCACGCGATCGTGACCACAGGGGGAACCCTGCTGTACGCCGTGCCCGGCAGCGGCCCGCTCGCCGACAGCAGTTATGTGATGCCCGGCTCCGTGCGCCTCGACGCCGGCGACTTGCGGGCCATACGCGAGAACCTCACCCCGGGTACCCGGGTGTACTTCTACTGACATGACCCTGCACGCGGTACCCCCGGCGCCCGGCAAGGCCCGGTCACGCGCGCCGCGACGTGGCTGGCGCGGCGCGCCCCTCTGGCTCCTGGCGCTCACCATCCTGGCACTCGGGTTCACCGGCTGGCTGACCGTGGTCACCTTGCGCGCGCGCTTCGAGCGCGACGTGGCGCGGCTGGTGTTCAATGACAATTCCGAGGCGCTCGAACAGATCACCCTGCAGGCCGGCCTCGGCGCCGACAGCCTGCGCGCCGAGCTGGCCGCCACCCCCCAGGCGCCGGCGGACTCCTCGTACATCGTGGTGTCCATCACCGACCGCCGCCTGTGGTACAAGCGCGGCGACAGCGTGCTCTTCACGGCGCCCGTGGCGACCGGCTCGGGGAAGCAGCTGGTCGTGAAGGGCGGCGCCAAGGTCCTGCGCTTCGAAACGCCCCGCGGCCGGCTGGCGGTGCAGCGTCGGGACTCCGCGCCCGCATGGATTCCGCCCGACTGGCACTATCAGGAACAGGCCAACAAGCGACGGCTCGGCCTCACCCAGCTGGTGCGCGGCAAGCCTCTGCCATTACGCGACGGCGGGCAGATCACCGTGAAAGGGAACGATGTCGTGCGCGTGACCCCCGATGGCGCGGTCCGGCCGCTGGCGGCCACGGACGGCCGGGAGATCGTGGCCGATGGCACGATTATCATTCCGCCATTCGGAACAAATCAGCGCAAGTATCCAGACGTGCTCGGCAGCTACCGACTCTATCTGGGGGATGGCTACGCCCTGCACGGCACCAACAACCCGGCGTCGGTGGGGCAGGCGGTGAGCCACGGATGCGTGCGGCTGCGGAACGAAGACATCGCGGCGCTGTACCACCGCGTGGCCGTTGGCACCCCGGTCTTCATCTACTGAAGTCACACGCACTTACAGATGAGATTCCCATAGGCGTTCATCACCGTCGGGTGAACGTGCGGACCAGGGTCGACTATATTTCCCGAACGGGCGCCGGGTCGTCTGCCGTCAGGCAGCCGTGTCCTTGACCGTGCGCCACTACCAAACTCGTGATTCAGACACCTTCCGACGCCCAGGCGTCTTCAGCCAACTCCGCCGTACCGGTCGGGCGGCGCGCACGTACGCGCCGCCGCGGGGCGGTGGTTGTTGCCCTGTCCGTCGCTGCGCTTGCGGTCGTCGTGCGCCCGACCGGCATGTCGGCCACAACGGTACGGGCCCTGACGCCCGACACCCGTGCGGCCGCGCCGCGCACCGCGTCGCTGCCGGGGCTCGACTCCCTCCGTGGCGTGAGTCGCAAGCTTCGGGCCCGATTTCTCGCCCCGCACCGCGCCGCCACCATCCCGGTCCTGCGCCTGCTCTTCGGGGACTCGGCCGCCACGCGGCCTGGGGTGTACGCCGCCAACGATTCAGCGGGCGCGTTTCATTTCATCACCATGCGCCCCTTCGCCGACAAGGTGCGCGGGCGCATTGGTGCCTATCGCATTGGCTTCTTTCCGGCCGAAAGGCGGGCGCGTGGCGGCAGCTACGGCAATCCCGAGGGCTTCCTGGAAGTCACGGCCGGCAATGCCGATACGCCCATTTCCGAGCATTTCCGCCTGCGCGACTTCCTGACCAAGGATCAGACGAGCGTGTGGCCCAAGTACCTCGTGCTGCGCGAGCCGCTCGTGGACAAGCTCGAGCTGGTCTTGCAGGAGCTGCGCACCATGGGCGTGCACGCGGCCACCTTGCGCGTCATGTCCGGCTTCCGCACGCCGCAGTACAACCAGCAGGGCGTGGGTAGCGGCGGGCGGGCCAACGACAGTCGCCACCAGTACGGGGATGCCGCCGACGTGTACGTCGTGAATGGCGCGCGCGACTGGATGAGCGATCTCAATGCCGACGGCCGTGTCGATACGCGCGACGCGCGCCTGCTGGCCCAGGCCGCCGAGCGGGTGGAGCGCGAGCATCCGGAGCTGGTGGGCGGCATTGGCGTGTACAAGGCCACGAGTGCGCATGGCCCGTTCGTGCACATCGATGTGCGTGGGACCCGCGCGCGGTGGGGGGAGCTGTGATAAGCGCCGGGCAGGGAGGCGCGCCATGATACAGCGTCGTACGGCGCTCGTGCTGAGCGGCCTCATTGCCATCACGGCGGCGGTGCTCTATCAGCCGCCCGGTGAGCTCTTTGCCGACTCGTCCGCCGAGAGCTTCCGCCGTGCCGTGCCCCGCGTGGACGTGGGCGCCGCGGCCCGGGGGGCCAGTGGCGAAATCAAGATGCATTTCGTGCGCGCCGGCGAGCGGGTTGCGCTGCCGCTCGAGATCCGCGGGGCGTCGGGGTCGCTCGGGTTCCGGTATCAGTGGGTGGCCGTCGGCAGCGGCGAGTCGGGTGACGTCGTGCGTCCCCTCGAGGGCGACACGCTGCTCGCTCCGCTCACCCCCGGGTTTTACGAGCTCGAGGTCACGCGCCACGGCGTTACGCAACGTCTTGAGGAGCCGCGGCTGGCGGTGATGGTGCCCTTCGAACTCAAGCTGGGGAGCACCCTCAACGGCTACCAGATCGGACGCTACCCCGCCGAGTGGTCGCGCGATGACGCGGCGGAAAAGCCGCTGGGCTTCGCCGAAGTGCACGAGGAACACCTCGACCTGCCGCTCACCAAGCACCTGCGCGTGCGCGACTTCATCACCCACGACCGGCAGACCATGTGGCCGAAGTACGTGGCCGTCGATCCGCGCGTGCTCGACAAGATCGAGCTGGTGCTGCGCGAATTGGCCCGCCGTCGCGGCGAGGAGAGTGCCTCGTTCATGCTGGAAGTGCACAGCGGCTTCCGCACGCCGCTGCACAACGCCGGGGTGGAAGGCTCCGCGCGCGACTCGCGCCACCTGTATGGAGACGCCGCCGATGTGGCCATTGATGCCGACGGCGACGGGCAGCTCACCCTGTTCGATGCGTACCGGGTGGAGCAGGCGGTGGATTGGGTCGAACGGGCGCACCCCGAGCTCGCCGGCGGCCTGGGCGTCTACAGCAGTCGCCGGTATGCCACGCCCTACTGCCACATCGACGCGCGCGGCGAACGGAAACGTTGGCGTGGATGACCACGTAGGGCACGCCACACGGCACGCCACGAGGAGCCCATGAATCCGTACGTTCGCGATCGCATCAATCGCAAGCTCGAGACCCTGTCCGATGAGCGCCTGTATCAGGTGCTCGATTACGTGGAGTTTCTCGAGTCGAAGTACGCGGAGAAGCCCGCCGCGGTCACCAACGTATTCCAGAAATTCACCGACGGCGTGGAAGACACGTTGCGTGCCGGCGGACTCGCGGCCAGTACCGTGACCGAGGCCGTCGGATTCCTCAACAAGGCCATGGGCGTGCTCAACAACGTGGCGCAGACCACGAAAACGGTCGCCACCGACGTGGTCTCCACCGCGCGCACGGTCGCCGATCAGATCGGGGCACCGCCGCCCCCCGGCACCACGACCGGGGCGGCCGCCGCGCCGCCTGCGCCCCCCACTCCAGCGCCCCCCACGTCATGAGCGACTTGCGCGGTCCGCGCACCGGCATGAAGCGCTCCGTCATGCGCGTCGTGCGGCAGATCCCCTCGTATCTTCGGCTGCTGGTCGGGCTGGTGGGGGATCGTCGCGTATCGCGTCTCGACCGCTTCTTCGTCGTCGCGGCACTCGCGTACATCGTGTCGCCGCTCGACTTCATCCCCGACGTGATCCCGTTTCTGGGGCAGGTCGACGACGTCTTCCTGCTCATGACGGCCCTGCAGCGCATGGTGGAGCACGCCGGCCGCGGGGTGCTGCGTGACCATTGGCGGGGCGCACCGGAAGAGCTCGACGATCTCGATGTGGTCCGGGTGCTGCAGGCCGCGGCATTCTTCCTGCCCGTGGGGATGCGCCGGCGGTTGCGGCGCGTGGTCGGCCGCCGCTGACGTCCGGCCGCTGACGCCAGGCCGCTGACGCCAGGCCGCTTTCGGTACGCCGGACGAGACTGGAATCGCCCTCTCCGCCGCTGTAGTTTTGGAGATGGCACCCTCAACTCGCTCCGCTCGTGTTCGCGACGACGTCGCGCTGACCTTCGATGACGTCCTCCTCGCCCCCCGGCACTCGCTCACGCATCCGCGTGAGGTGAGTCTCGTGTCCCGCTTCACGCGAGGCATCGCGCTCAATGTGCCGCTGGTGTCAGCGGCCATGGATACGGTCACCGAAAGCGAAATGGCGATCGCCATGGCCCGCTACGGTGCGATCGGCGTGCTGCACAAGAACATGTCGGTCGACCGGCAGGCGGCCGAGGTCGATCGCGTCAAGCGCAGCGAGAGCGGGATGATCCTCAACCCGATCACGCTCTCCCCCACGGCGTCGCTCCGTGAGGCCGTGGCGCTCATGATGCGCTTCAAGATCTCGGGGGTGCCCATCGTCGATGGATCGGGCAAGCTGGTGGGTATTCTCACCAACCGCGACCTGCAGTTCGAGCGCGATCTCGACCGTCCGCTCGCCGAGGTCATGACCAGCGAGGACCTGGTGACGGCGCCCATGGGGACCGGGCTCGATGAGGCCGAAAAGATTCTGGCCCGTCACCGCATCGAGAAGCTGCCGGTCACCGACGCGCACGGCAACCTGAAGGGGCTGATTACCGTCAAGGACATCCACAAGCGCCGCCAGTACCCCGATGCCAACAAGGATCAGTACGGGCGGCTTCGTGTAGCGGCGGCCATCGGGGCGGGCGGGGATTACCTCGACCGGGCCCGGGCGCTCATCCAGGCGGGCGTGGATGTGCTCATCATCGATACGGCCCACGGGCACAGCGAAGGGGTGCTGCAGGCCACGGCGCGAGTTCGCGAGGCCTTCCCCGATGTGCAGCTCGTTGCGGGCAACGTGGCCACGAAGGCCGGGGCGGCGGCGCTGGTGGATCGTGGCGTGGACGCCGTGAAGGTGGGCGTTGGCCCCGGCTCCATCTGTACCACCCGCGTGGTCACCGGGGTGGGCGTACCGCAAATCGCCGCCATCATGGATGCCGTCGAAGGGGCCGGTGACGTCCCGGTCATTGCCGATGGCGGCATCAAGTACTCGGGGGACATCGTCAAGGCGCTGGCCGCCGGCGCCTCGAGCGTCATGATGGGCAGCATGCTCGCCGGTACCGAGGAAAGCCCGGGGGAATCGTTCCTCCTCGAGGGGCGCCGCTTCAAGATGATTCGCGGCATGGGGTCGCTCTCCGCGATGCAGGATGGCTCCGCCGACCGTTACTTCCAGGATGGGGAAATGTCCCCCAAGAAGTTGGTCCCGGAGGGGATCGAGGGGCGCGTCCCCTACAAGGGCCCGGTAGGCGACGTGCTCTTCCAGATGATCGGGGGGCTGCGCAGCGGGATGGGCTACGTCGGGTGCGGCACCATCGAGGCGTTGCGTACGGAGGCGGAGTTCGTGCGCATCACCACGGCGGGGCTCCGGGAATCGCATCCGCACGATGTGACGATCACGCGAGAGGCGCCGAACTACTCGCTGTAACCGGCACCCGGTACCCGAAACCCATACTCACGACCCGGAACTGATCAGTTCCGGGTTTTGAGTTTGGGTGATGGGTTTCGGGCGCGAGTTCAACCCCACCAGCTCCCTGTACGTAGCCCGGGGGCAACCCAAGTCGCACGCCCTACTGTCCTAATGGCGCGCGCGCATCCACATTTGGCGCCGTACTGTCCCGCCGCACGTTCACCCGCGGCGGGACGGGATGCAGCCGATCCTCCGCGGGCCACCCCACCTCCCTCCCGGCCCGTTCCACCCAGACCACACCGCTGATGGGCATCTGGTCCAAGAAATCGATCACGGCGCTCCGCGCCGAGGCCGCCAGCTCGGAGGGCGGCCTCAAGCGCACGCTCGGCGCGCTCAACCTCACCATGCTTGGGATCGGTGCCATCATCGGCGCCGGCATCTTCGTGCTCACCGGAACGGCGGCGGCCAACTTCGCCGGCCCCGGTGTGTCGCTCTCCTTCGTGCTCGCCGGCCTGGCCTGCCTCTTCGCCGGCCTGTGCTACGCCGAGTTCGCGTCGATGATTCCCATCGCCGGTTCCGCGTACACCTACAGCTACGCCACCATGGGTGAAGGCGTGGCGTGGTTCATCGGCTGGAATCTGGTCCTCGAGTACCTGTTTGCCGCCGCCACGGTGTCGGTGGGGTGGTCGGGCTACTTCAGCGCCATGCTGAACGAAGTGGGCGTGCACATCCCGGCCGCCTTCGCCTCGGCACCGCTCACGGTGGTCAACGGGCATGAAGTCGTTCGCGCCTTCACCTGCGTCGACGGCACCGGCGCCACCCTGATGGACGCGACCACCTCGGCTGCCTTCGTGGTGCGTGAAGCGTGCACCGCGGCCGGCGGCACACCGGTCGAAGGGCTCATCAACCTTCCGGCCGTGCTGCTCATCCTCGCCCTCACGTTCCTGCTGGTGCGTGGCGTGCAGGAATCGGCGACGTTCAACAACATCGTCGTGGCCATCAAGATGGTCATCGTGCTGCTCGTCATCGGCTTCGGCTTCATGTACGTGAACACCGACAACTGGTCGCCGTTCATTCCGGAGATGGTCACCAACCCCGATGGCAGCACGAAGTACGGCATGTCCGGTGTGCTGCGCGCCGCACCGGTGGTGTTCTTCTCCTACATCGGCTTCGACGCCGTCTCCACCGCCGCGCAGGAAGCCAAGAACCCGCAGCGCGACCTGCCCATCGGCATGATCGCGTCGCTGCTCATCTGCACGGTGCTGTACATCCTCATGTCGCTGGTCATGACCGGTCTGGCGCCCTACACGGCGCTGGGCGTGCCGCACCCGGTCTCGGCCGCGCTCGAAGCCGTGCCGCAGCTCAAGTGGCTCGAGTACCTCGTGAACATCGGCGCCGTGGCCGGTCTGTCGTCGGTCGTGCTGGTCATGCTCATGGGGCAGCCGCGCATCTTCTACACCATGTCGCGCGACGGTCTGCTCCCCAAGATCTTTGCCAAGGTGCATCCGGTGTACCAGACGCCGGCCGCCTCCACCTGGATCGTGGGCATCATCGCCATCGTCATCGCCGGCTTCTTCCCCCTCGGCCTGCTCGGTGAGCTGGTGTCGGGTGGCACGCTCGCGGCATTCGCCACGGTGTGCATTGGCGTGTGGGTGCTGCGCGCGCGTTCCCCCGAACTCGAGCGGCCGTTCAAGACGCCGCTGGTGCCCCTGGTGCCCCTGCTCGGGGCCGGTGCCACGATCTACATGATGCTGCAGCTTCCCGGGCTGACCTGGGCCCTGCTTGGCGCGTGGACCGCGATCGGCATGACCACGTATTTCCTGTACGGCATGCGCAACTCCACGATTGGCAAGCAGGAAGCCGGACAGAAATGACCGACGCTGTGGCCGATGGGCTGCTGAGTGCGTCCGAGGCGCGACAGGCGGCGATCCACGAGTGGTTCGCCGCCCTCCGCCCGGGTTCCACCGTGGCTCTGTCCACGCACATCAATGCCGATGGTGACGGGTGCGGCAGCGAAACCGCGCTGGCGAGATTGCTCGCCCAGCGCGGCATTCGCTGCCGCATCGTCAATCCCACCCCGTGGCCGTCCATGTTCGGCTTCCTGCTCGGTGACGATGTGGAGGAGGCGAGTGCACACGGTGCTGCCGCGCTCGCCGACGTCGATGCCCTGGTCGTGCTCGACATCAACGACGTGCGGCGCCTGGGCCAGCTGGCCGATGCGGTGCGGGCGCTCACGGTGCCCATTTCCGTGATCGACCACCATGTGGCCGGCGACGAACCGGTGGGTACGCTGGCGGTCGCTGACACGACGGCCTGTGCAACTGCCGAGCTGGTGTACGACATCGCCGTGACGCTCGGGCTGGAGATCACCCCAGCCATTGCCCAGTCGCTGTACGCCGCCATCCTCACCGACACCGGCAGCTTTCGCTACAGCAACACCTCGCCGCGCGCGCATGGCATCGCCGCGGCGCTGCTGGCCGCTGGGGTGAATCCGGAAGAGATGTACCGGCGCATCTATGCGCAGGTGAGCCTTGGCCGGTTGCAGCTGTTGCGCGAGGCGCTCGGAACGCTGGTCAGCGAGCCCGATCTTGGCCTTTCGCACATTTCGGTGGATGCCGGGGTCACCGAGCGCTACGACGTGACCAGCGAGGAGCTCGACGGCATCGTGGAGCATCCGCGCAGCATTACGGGCACGCGCATGGCGCTTTTCTTCCGCGACCTGGGCTATGGCAAGGTCAAGGTGAGCTTGCGCAGCACCGGCGATGTCGACGTGCAGCGGTTCGCGCGTCGGTACGGCGGTGGTGGTCACCGCAAGGCGTCGGGAGCCATGATGACCGGGTCGCTCGATCAGGTGCGCACCCAGGTGGTGGCCGAGGCACGCGCGTACCTGCGCGGTGAGCTCACGGACGAGTAGCGGCCGCGCAGTTCCGCCGCCGCCCAGGTGGCTCTAGCTTACGGGATCGCAATTCCGAACCCGTTACTTCCCTATGCAGCCACTCATGGAACGGATCACCGGCGCTCTTGCCGCGGTCCGTAATCCGCGTACCGGCGCCGATGTCATGGCCGCCGAGCAAGTGCGCGATATCGCCACCACCCGCGACGGCAAGGTCCGCCTCACGCTGCTGCTGGCCCCGGAAGACGATGCCACGCTCGTGCGTGATGTCCGGCAGGCCATCGAAGCGCTCGAGGGAGTGAGCGATGTACGTGTGGATGTGCGCGATCCCGCCCAGAGCGACCCCACTCCGGCGCGACGTGCGCCGGCGACACCAGCTCCCAACATGAATCAACCCAAGGCTCCCGCCGCGGGCGGCATGGGCCGCGCGCTTCCGGTCATGGATGCGACGCCGCAGAAGGCCCCGCCCAAAGTGCCCGATCCCGTGCAGTATCCCAACCTGGGGCGCATCATCGCCATCTCCTCGGGGAAGGGCGGGGTGGGCAAGAGCACGGTCGCGGTGAACCTCGCCATCTCGCTGGCGAAGGCCGGCAAGCGGGTCGGCATCATGGACGCCGACATCTATGGTCCCAACATGCCCCTCATGCTGGGCGTGGATGCGGCGCCGGCGGTACGCGACGAAAAGATCATCCCGCTCGAAGCGCACGGCATCAAGGTCATCTCGCTGGGCTTCCTCATCGAGAAGGATCAGCCGGCGATCTGGCGCGGCCCCATCGTGATGAAGATCATCACGCAGTTTCTGCGCGACGTGAACTGGGGGCAGCTGGATTACTTCCTCGTGGACATGCCGCCGGGCACCGGTGACGCGCAGCTCTCGCTCGTGCAGGCCACGCAGGTGCACGGTGCCGTGGTCGTGACCACGCCGCAGCAGGTGGCGGTGGGCGACGCCCTGCGCGGCGTGAAGATGTTCGAGCGCACCGCGGTGCCCGTGCTCGGCATCGTCGAGAACATGTCGTACTTCGAGAACCCCGAGACCGGCAAGCCCATCGCGCTCTTCGGTACCGGCGGCGGCGAACGGTTGGCCAAGGAGTGCGACCTGCCGCTGCTGGGGCAGGTGCCCATCGACCCGCGCATTCAGGAGGGCGGCGATACGGGTCGGCCCATCGTGTCGGCCGAACCGGAATCGAAGGCGGCCAAGGCGTTCAGCGCCATTGCCGACCGTGTAATGCAGCGCGTTGCCGAACGCTACGGCTGACGCCACGTCAGCAGAGTCGCCCCGCGGCGAACTCGTCGGCGAACCCCTGTCGCTGACGATTCGCCGCGTGGCGCTTCCGGCCGTCATCGCGAACCTGCTGATGACGGCCTTTCACAACGTCGACACCTTCTGGATCGGGCGCTCGCTCGGGGCGGAATCGCTGGCGGCCGTCACGGGCGCGGTGTTCTGGGTGTGGCTGGTGATCTCCGTGGGGGAGATGGTGAGCATCGGTCTCGACGCCATCGCCGCGCGCCGGCATGGTGAGCGACGGCCACAGGACGCGGCGCGTACGGTGGGCGATGGGTTCGTGCTGGCCTTGCTGCTTGGCGCCGCCATCGCCGTGGCTACGCCGTTCGTGCTCGGCGGACTCTTCGATCTGTTGGGGACCACCGACCGCGTCAGTGCGATTGGCCGGTCGTATCTGGGCATGTACTTCCTTGGCATGCCGCTGATCTTCGGCTTCTTCGCCGTCGATGCGGCCTTTCGCGCCCGGGGCGATACCCGTACGCCGCTCTGGATTCTGGCGGCGACCACGGTGCTGGGACTGGCGCTTGACCCGCTCCTCATTCGCGGCCTCGGTCCGTTTCCGGCGCTTGGGGTACGCGGCGCCGCGTTGGCTACGCTGGTGCCGCGCGGACTCGCGTGCCTTGCCGGGGTGCTCATCCTGCAACGTCGCGGGATGCTGACGTGGGGATGGCCACGTTGGCCGGTGCTGGGCACGATCGTGCGCGTCGGGGCACCCGCTGCGGCAACGGGCGTGGTGTTCAGCTTCATCTACGTGCTGCTCACGCGCATCACCACGCAGTTCGGTACGCCCGCACTGGCTGCACTGGGCCTCGGTTTTCGCATGGAGAGCGTGGTGTACGTGGCCAGTGTCGGCATGGGCGCGGCCGTGGCGGCCATCGTGGGGCAGAGCCTCGGTGCCGGCGATGTTGCGCGTGCCGCGCGCGCCGGGTGGATGTCCACCGCCATCGTGAGTGTGGTGGGGGTGGCCATGGCGGTGGCCAGTCTGCTCTTCGCCGAGGAGTTTGCGGGTATCTTCTCCGACGATCCGGCCGTCATAGCGGAGGCGGCGCGCTATCTGCGCATCTCCGCGTTTTCGCAGCTGTTTCTCGGCGCCGAGGTGGTGCTCGAAAGTGCCATGGCCGGCGCGGGGTGGACGCTGGTGCCGATGCTGCTCAGCACGAGCATTACGGCGCTGCGACTACCGCTGGGCGCGTGGGCGGCCGGCGTGTGGGGTACGTCGGGGCTGTGGTGGACCATTGCCCTCACCGCTGCGGCGCGTGGCGTGCTCATGGTGCTGCTCTGGGGGTCGGGGCGGTGGCGCGGCGTGCGCGTTTAGCGCACGTTTGGCGTATGTCCACGCCGGCCATCACCCTCCTCACCGACTTCGGTACCGCCGACGGCTACGTCGCCGAACTGAAAGGGGTGCTGGTATCGCTGGCGCCCTCGGTGCCCATTGTGGATCTGTCGCACGACATCCCGCCGCAGGACATTGCCTTCGGCAGGCTGACCGTGGCGCGCTACTGGCGGCGCTTCCCGGTGGGGACGGTGCATCTGGTGGTGGTCGATCCCGGTGTGGGCACGGCACGCGCGGCCATCGCGATTGCCAGCGAGGGACGCTATCTCGTGGGTCCCGATAACGGCGTGCTCTCCCCGGCACTCTTTTCGCTCGACGCGCGCGTGGTGCAGCTCCCCGTGGACCCGGCGGCATCGGCGACCTTTCACGGACGCGATGTGTTTGCCCCGGTGGCCGCGCGGCTGGCGCTGGGCGCGTCGTTGGAGGAGCTCGGCGAGTCGTATACGAGCCCCGTGCGCCTGCGCACGCCACCTCCCCATCGCGACGCCCACGGCCTGCTGCACGGCGAGGTGCTCACCATTGATCGCTTCGGCAACATCATTACCAACCTGCTCACGCGCGACAGCAGCGGGATGGTGAAGATCGGCGGTCGCGCCGCCCGGCTCGTGCGCACCTACGGCGAAGCAGCGCGCGGCGAGCTGGTGGCCCTCATCGGGTCGAGCGGCTTTGTGGAGGTGGCGGTGCGGGAGGGGAACGCGGCCGCGGCGCTTGGCATCGAGCGCGGGGCGGCGGTGGTGCTGGGGTGACGGCGTGGGACACTGCGGCGTTCCTGCAGACGGCAGACGGCAGGAAGTACAGTGGGCAGACGGCAGGCATTCGGTAGAACCACACGGCGTCGTGCGCTGCGCGCCGCCGCCGATGCCCCTCCCGCAAAGGAAATCGGGCGCGCCGCGAAGCGGCTGCGCCCGTTTTGTTCTACCGCGTCCCTGCCGCCTGCTCACTGTAGCTCCTGCCGTCTGCCGTCTGCCTTTCGGCAACCACGCCAGACCTACCGCCCACTCGCCCCCGATTGCCCATCGGCCTTGGGCTTCGGCGCCGCCACCACACCCTGCACGGGCGTGGGCGTCTGCCAGCTCACCGGCACCTGCACTTCGTTCACGCCAGTGCTGCTGGACGGGCTCCACGTGCCGGTAAAGCGTTCTCCCGTTTCGGCGTCGAAACGGCTGAACTTGACGCTGAGGTGGGACACCCCGATGCGGCTCTTGACCACGGCGCCCAGCCCCACGGTGGCTACGGCCCAGGTGAAGGCGACCGCCACGAGCCGGGTGATGGCCCCGAGTACCGCAACGTTCGAGGCCAAGGCCGCGCCGAACCACACCAGCGATAGCGTCACCAGCCCAACCGTGAGGCCACGCAGCGCGGCGCTGCGCTCGGAGGTGGCACCGCCACGCCCCGCGATGGCGCGGCCGATGACCATGGCGACGGCGAGGATACCCAATGTGACGGCGCCAGAGAGCGCCAACGCCCAGGCCAACGCGGCTACCGGAATGACCAGAATGCCGATGATGGTGACCGCACAGGCGATGACCAGCACCGCCAGCACAGGCACGGCCAGCAGTTGCGTGAGTACCCCCGCCCAGAAGCTGCCGCTTACATCGCGCGCCGCACTCTTGGCCACGGCCAGCAGCGCCTCCTCGGCAGTCATGAGCACCACCAGCCCGATGATCAGGCCAATGCCGAAGGTCCCGGCGACGGCGGCGAGCGTGGTGGAGAGCATGGCCGGTTCCCGTGCGTCAGCGGGTGCGTGACGACGAGGCGAGCGCCCGGATGCCCACCACGCCCATGCCGGCCGCGGCCACGAATCCACCCAGCGCCACGGCCATGACTTCGGGTGAGCTACCGCGCAGGGCGTCGAGCCCGGGCTGCCCAAGGATGGTTGACGCCAGATCGCTGCCCGCAGCCACCACCTGCTCCCGGAAGCGCTCCAGCCCCAGCTGGGCCAGCAGCAATCCCATGTCGGCCCGGGCCACGGCCCAGGTTGCCCCTGCCGTGGCCAGCCCTGCTCCTACCGCAGCCGCGAGGCCGGCCGCCAGACGGGCCGGACGGCTGGCAGGGATGAACTGTTCCACCGTGCGGGTGGCCGCCGCATGCCACGGCTCGAAGACCTGCACCTGACTCATGACCCGGTCGGCAAACGCCGGCGAGGGGGCGAAGTCGGGGAGGGCGTCGAGCGCCAGCATGATCTCCTGCGCACTGGCCATTTCGGCCTGGCATACCGAACACGAAGCGGCGTGGGCCCGCAACTGGGCCACGCCGAAGCCCTCTTCCCCGTCGAGAAGGAGCTCGATTTCGTCTGGTCTGAGGTGGCGATCGATCATTGAGGTACCTCCATGCGGGGCCTACGGGCAGGAGTGGGACGAGGTTTCAGGGAGATACAGCGGATTTCGGTACAGGGAAGGGCACGCCGGCTGAAGCCCGCCTCATCTGCCGGGAAGTCGGTGGGGCAGGTCACTGACGCAGGGGTTCGAGGGCCTTGCGGAGCTCGTGCCGGGCACGGTGGATGTACGTCTTCACCGTCCCGAGCGGGAGGTCCAGCGTGGCCGCGATTTCCTCGTAGGCGCGCCCCTCCACATGACGCAGCATGATGCAGGCGCGATACTCGGGGCGCAGGGAGGCGATGGCCCGTTCGATGGCCGAGCCCAGCTCTTTCGCCTCCATCTCGTCCAGCGCGCTTTCCTGCTCCGACACCAGCTCCAGCGACGACGCTTCCACCTCCGACGCCGTCGTCGCGTGCGGGCTGCCGTCCATGCTGATCGTGTCCAGCTTGCGCCGCCGCAGGTGATCGATGGCGACGTTGTTGGCGATCTTGAACAGCCAGCTCGAGAACTTGAACTCGGGGCTGTACTTGTCGATGTGATTGAGGACCTTCACGAAGGCGTCCTGCGCCAGGTCCTCGGCGGTTTCCCGGTCGCGCACCATGCGGAAGACGAGAGAAAACACGGGCCGCTCGTAGCGGCGCACGAGTTCGCGAAACGCGAGCTCGCGCCCCTGCTGGGCGAGGCGGACCACATCGGCGTCGGGGAGTGTTCCCAGCTCGTCGGGCATTGGCATGCGCAGGGGCCAAAGCTAGTCCAGCATTCGCGGTGGGACCAGCCACAAGGCCAATGATTCCGGACCGGCCCCTCGTCCCATCGCCGCGCGAAAGCCGCATCCCTGCGCTTGCTCGGCTTGCCTCGTCCCTCGATGTTTCGGGATGCCACGCATTTTGGACGCTTCTTCCGCCGCGTCGAGCCACTCGGGGGATGGCCTGCAGGTCGCCGCCAGCGCCGCCCAGGGCGAAGGGAAGCGCGAGTACGTACAGCGCATGTTCTCCGACATTGCGCCGCGCTACGACCTGCTCAACCACGTACTCTCCCTCAACATCGACAAGCGCTGGCGCAAGCGGGCGCTGCGCGCGCTCGACTGGGATGCGCGTCCTGCCGGCACGTACCTCGACCTGTGCGCCGGCACCCTCGATGTGGGGGCGCTGCTGGTTCGCCAGCCCGGCTTTCAAGGGTTCGTGGCCGGAGCCGACTTCGCGGTGCCCATGCTGCAGCATGGCAAGGGGAAGGCGCCGTATGCGGTGCTCACGCCCGTGGGTGCCGATGCCCTGCAACTGCCCTTCGCTGCAGCCAGCATCGATGGGGCCATCGTGGCCTTCGGCATCCGGAATGTGGCCGATCTCGACGCCGGCCTGCGTGAAGTCCGCAGGGTGCTGCGCCCGGGGGCGCGCTTCGTCATTCTCGAATTCTCCACGCCGCGCTTCGCGCTGGTCCGAGCGGCGTACCTCGCCTACTTCCACCACGTGCTCCCGTTCGTCGGACGCCTCGTCAGTGGACACCGGTCGGCGTATACGTACCTCCCCATGTCGGTGGCGAACTTCCCCACGGAGGAGACGTTGGCCGAGCGCATGCGCGCCGCCGGGTTCTCCACCGTGACGTGGGAGCGACTCACGCTCGGCATCGCGGCCATCCACACGGGCACCGTGTAACCAGCCCGTTCGCGGGCGACTCCTTCACGCATGGCACTCGATACCCTTTCCGAATTCATCGACGCGATCGATCGCATCGGCGAACTGCACCGCATCACCCAGCCTGTGAAGGTGCATCTCGAACTCACCGAAATCGCCGACCGGGTCTCCAAGATGCCGGGGGGCGGCAAGGCGCTGCTCTTCGAGAAGCCGGTGCTGCGCGATGGCACCATCTCGCAGTATCCGGTGGCCATCAACTTGTTCGGCTCCATGAAGCGCATGTCGCTCGCCCTCGGCGTCGAGAACCTCGACGACATTGGCGCGCGCATCACACAGCTCATGGACCTCAAGGTCCCCGACGGGTTCCTCGGCAAGCTGTCGTTGTTGCCACGGCTGCTGGAGGTGTCGAAGTTTCCGCCGCGCGTGAAGGGCGGGTCGCCGTCGTGCCAGGAGATCGTGTGGCAGGGCGACGAGATCGATCTCGACCGGATTCCGGTGCTGCACTGCTGGCCGGAAGACGGTGGCCCGTACATCACCATGACCGCGGTGATCTCCAAGGACCCCGTGCGCGGCATTCGCAATGTGGGCATGTACCGCGTGCAGCAGCTGGGCAAGAAGCATGTGGCCATGCACTGGCAGCGCCACAAGACGGGCGCCGAGCACATGCGGCAGATGGCGGAGCGCGGTGAGAAGATGCCGGTGTGCATCGTGGTGGGGAGCGATCCCGCCAGCATGTTCAGCGCCAGCGCGCCGCTCCCGCCCAACATCGACGAGTTTCTTTTCGCCGGCTTCCTGCGCCGTGATCCGGTGCGGCTCACCAAGGCGGTGACCAACGATCTCGAAGTACCCGCCGATGCGGAGTTCGTGATCGAGGGGTACATCGACCCGGCTGAAGAGCTGGTCGTGGAAGGGCCGTTCGGCGACCACACGGGCTTCTACAGCGAAGCCGACCTGTATCCGCGCGTGCACGTGACGGCGGTGACGATGCGACGCAACGCCGTGTACTCCACGACCATCGTGGGGCGCCCGCCCATGGAAGACTTCTATCTCGGGCACGCCACCGAGCGCATCTTCCTGCCGTTGCTCAAGCTTACCACGCCGGAAGTCGTGGACTACCACATGCCGGCCGAGGGCGGGTTTCACAACCTCGTGTTCGTGAGCATCGACAAGAAGTATCCCGGCCATGCCGACAAGGTGATGCACGCCTTGTGGGGGCAGGGGCTCATGTCGCTGGCCAAGGTGCTGGTGGTGGTGGACAAGGAGATCAATGTGCGCAACCCGGTGGAAGCCTGGTGGGTGGCGCTCAACAACATGGACCCGCAGCGCGACGTGCGCTTCACCATGGGGCCGGTGGACGTGCTCGATCATGCCAGCCGCGCCTTCACGTACGGCAGCAAGATGGGGATCGACGCCACACGCAAATGGCCGGAGGAAGGCTTCACACGGGCGTGGCCCAAGGTAATCGAGATGGACGCGGCCACGAAGCAGGCGGTCGATGCCAAGTGGGCGAGTCTCGGGTTGGGCCCGAGGCCGTGAGCCGCTCGTGAGCACGCCGTCGAACATCGTGCCCCCCAAGGGCGCGCGGGATGGGCAGCTCATGCGCGGGCAGTCGCTTCCCGTGCGTCTGGCCAACTTCGTGAAGCTGCCGCACACCGTGTTCGCGATGCCCTTCTCGCTGGTCGGCGTGATCTTCGCCAGCGTGGTGGCACCGGTAACGCCAGCCATCGTCGGGTGGGTGCTGCTGGCGTTCACGAGCGCGCGCTTCGCCGCCATGGCGTTCAACCGGCTCGTCGACCGTGATGTGGATGCGCTCAACCCGCGCACGGCCATGCGCGAACTGCCGGCCGGCACGCTCACGGTGGGACAGGCGAAGCTGAGTATCGTGGTGAGCAGCACCCTGTTCATTTTCGCCAGCTTCATGCTCAACCCGCTCTGCCTGGCCCTGTCGCCCGTGGCGCTGCTGTGGGTGCTGGGCTACAGCTACACCAAGCGATTCACCCGCTGGTCGCACCTCTGGTTGGGGCTCGGGCTGTCCATTGCCCCGGTGGGTGGCTATCTCGCCGTCACCGGCGCGTGGAGTGAGCCGGTGTGGCTGCTGCTGGTTCTGGCCGCCGCGGTGGTGTGCTGGAGCGGTGGCTTCGACATGATCTATGCCCTGCAGGATGCGGCGTTCGACACCCGGCACGGCCTGCACAGTGTGCCCAGCACGTTCGGGGTGCACCGCGCGGTGGGCATTGCGCGCCTGCTCCACGTGCTGGCCGTAGGCGGCTTCGCCGCCGTGGTGGCGGCGCAGCCGCTTGGCAACGCGACGCCACTCGTGCAGGGCATCCTGTGGGTCGCCGTGGCGGGAATTGCCCTCATGCTGCTGTGGGAGCATCGGCTCGTGAAGGCCGACGACCTGAGTCGCATCGATGCCGCATTCTTCACCATGAACGGACTCATTTCCCTCGGTTTTCTGGCGTTCGTGCTGACCGCCCGCCTCCTGCTGCCGGAGACTCCATGAGCGCCATGTCCGTCCGTCATCCGGTCGTGTTGGCCATTACCGGGGCGTCGGGCGCTCCCTACGCGGTGCGGCTGCTGCAGGCGCTGGTGGCGCTGCGCGTGCCCACGTGGCTCATCGTGTCGAGCCATGGCTGGCGCCTCCTGCAGACGGAGAGCGGCCTTGGCGACCTTGCCGCACTGCGGGCACAGGTGGGGGCCGCGGCATTCGACGCCACGGTCACGGTTTTCGACGACAATGACCGGGGGGCTGCGCCGGCGAGCGGATCGGCGCGCACCAGCGGTATGGTGGTCTGTCCGTGCAGCATGGGTACCGTGAGCGCCATCGCGCACGGTACGTCGCGCTCGCTGGTGGAGCGCGCGGCCGATGTGGCGCTCAAGGAGCGTCGCCCGCTCCTTCTTGTGCCACGGGAGACGCCGCTCTCGCTCATCCACCTGGAGAACCTGACGGCCGTGACGCGTGCCGGCGCCACCGTCATTCCCGCTGCCCCCGGCTTTTATCATCAGCCCACGGCCATCGCCGAGTTGGTGGACTTCATGGTGGCGCGGGTGCTCGACCACCTGCAGCTCGAGCACACGGTGGGCAAGCGCTGGGGTGCGTCATCGTAGCCCCATGACGCTCGATCCGGTCCTCCTCGAGCGGCAGGTCGCGCGTCAGCGACGTGGCGATCGCCGCAACCAGGGCGTCATGCTGCTGTACGCCTGGGTGGCTTTCGGTGCCGTCTCGTTCGTCTTCGCGTCGGTGGCGCGCGTGCCGTTTCCCACCCGGCTGTGGGTCGCGGCACTCGGTGGGGGCATGGGGGCCGTCTTCACCGTTGTCGGTGTGCGGGTCATGCAGGCCGTCAGTGAACGCACCATGATGGCGGTGCTCGAGCCGGGGGGACGCGGCAGAGACACGGTCGTGTACTCCCACGCCGAGGCGCTCGCCGCGCGCGGCGATCTCGAGGGGGCCTCGCAGGCATTCGCGCAGGTGCGCGCCGAACACGGTGATCGCGCCTCGTTGCTGCGGGCCGAAGCCGAGCTGCGGCTGCGTTCCGAGGGAGACCCGTCGCGCGCGCGCGAACTGCTCATGCGGCTGCGCAAGGCCCCCGATGCCACGCGCGCCGACGAGCTGTATGCAACGCACCGCCTCGTGGACCTGTATCTTGGACCGCTGGCCGACGAGGCGCGGGCCATGTCAGAGCTGCGCCGGTTGGCCGAACGCTTTCCCGGGACCCGTGACGCCGAGGGAGCCCGTGCCGAGCTCGAGCGCCGTCGCGCGCTGCGCCAGCATCCTGATTCGCCCTTGTCCTGAGTAACGCCATGAAGCGCGCGACCATCATTGGTCTCATTTCCGATACGCACGGCCTCGTGCGCCCCGAAGTCTTCGAGGCGTTGCAGGGGGTGTCGCAGATCCTCCATGCCGGCGACGTGGGTCCCGCCGATGTCCTCACCGAACTGGCGACCATCGCCCCCGTCCGGGCGGTCTTCGGCAACACCGACGCGCCGGGACGCCCCGACCTGGTGGAGCGCATCGACGACGTGATCGACGGCGTGCGCATCGTGGTGACCCACGGGCACGAGTTGGGCAGCCCCACGCCTCCCAAACTGGTGGGGGCATATCCCACCGCCGACGTGATCGTGTACGGGCACACGCACCAGCAACTGGTCACCAAGGCCGCGCGGCGCGTGGTCGTGAATCCCGGCGCCGCCGGCCCGCGCCGTTTCAAGCTGCAGCCCTGCGTGGCCAAGCTGTACATCTACGAAGGGCAGGCCGATGTGGAGCTGATTCCGTTGGGGATACCGGGAGACGCGGAGTAGGGGAGGCGCGGGGAAGAGACTGACGACTGAAGACTGAAGACTGGAACTACGAACTCCAGACTTCCCCGGACATCACGCGATCTCCGGGGGAGTTTTTCGTTCGTAGTGTGAGTTCGTAGTCGCCAGTGGACCTGCTGTTTGCACATGCATCGCCAGTTTCTCCAGCGCCCCGACCACCGTGTCGGCCACGAGTGCATCGGCGCCGTTGCGACCGCGGAACCACGACTCCACCAGCAGCAGCTCGTCGAGCTGATCCACCATGGCGCCGCTTGGCGGCTGCACGGCATTGATTTCCTGCGCCTGCAGAGCATTCACCGCGTGTGGATCGCCGCAGCGGGCTTCGGCCATGACCCGCCCGTGCCGCACCAGATACAGTCGATCGTCGCCGTCCCGTCCAGGCACCGCGTACACGAAGCTTGGCCGCGTGAGCGCCTCCCGCACACGCGACAGCTGCGCGTCGAACTCCTGCAGCGCGGTGAGCCGGTCACGCAGCCACCCGGCACGTTCGTAGGAGAGCGCCGCGCTGGCCACCGTCATTTCGCGCACGAGGTGCTGGTGCGGCGTATCGTCGCGACCCTCGAGCACCGCTTTGGCACGGGTGAGCTGGGCGCGGTACGCGTATTCGCTTGTGGCACCAATGCACGGCCCGAGGCAGCGTCGGGTTTCGTACCGATGGCACCCGGGCGTACGCTGCAGCGCCGGGTGGGCCTGTTCGAACAGTTCCGCGCTGTCGTTGGTGTGCATGGGGACGCGATCACTGCAGTCACGCAGCCCCAGCGCATCGTTCAGCACGCGCAACGCGTCCTGCAGCGGACGCCGTGAGGCGAAGGGGCCAATGACTTGCGCCACATCGCGCGAGCGCGCGGCGGCGCTGGCCCGCTGAATACGCAACCGCGGCGCCGGTCCCCTGGCGATCGTGATGACCCACCACTTATCGAGCGGTCGCGCCGAGCGCACGTTGTAGCGGGGCAGGTGGGCACGAATGAGGCGCACTTCCCGCAGGAGCGCGGCGAATTCGCTGGGGAGCGGCTCCCATTCGATGCGCGACGTCTCGCGCAGCAGGCGCGCGTGTCGATGCTCGGGCCACGGCAGGCGGAAGTACGACAACAGCCGCGTACGCACCTGCGTACTCTTGCCCACGTACAGCACTTCGCCGTGTGCCCCCCGCATGAGGTACACGCCCGGTTCGTTGCGGGCGCTGTCGCGCACATGCGCCTTGAGACGGGCGACATCGGATTCCGGGGTGCCAACCGCGAGATCCAGCTGGGTGGCGAGAGCGGGGCGCGTGCGGCGCCGGGGGAGCGGGAGGGCGGCGGCAAGCCCGCTGGCCAGCTCAGGACTGACACCCCGGGCAGAAGACCGTGCTGCGTCCGTCCACGGCGTGGGTACCGACCAGGCGCCGTCCACAGCGGCGACAGGGTGCCCCGGCGCGACCGTACGCGGCCAGCTGTTCGACAAACCGTCCCCGTTCACCGCGCGCATCCCGGTAGTCGCGAAAGCTGGTGCCGCGCGCCGCGATGCTGGCCGCCAGTACCGCGCGCAGTTCCGTGCGCAGTCTCGACAGCTCCTGCGCGCTGAGCGTGCACGCTTCGCGTGACGGATCGATTCCGGCGAGCCACAGCGCCTCGTTTGCGTAAATGTTGCCCACCCCGGCGAGCCGCTTCTGGTCCATCAGCGCAATCTTGATGGCCTGACGCGTAACCCGAACACACCCCGAAAATGCAGCGTCGTCGGTCGCGTGGTCAAGGGGTTCGAGCCCAAGCGCTCCGGAGTAGGCAGCAAAACGCGTGCGATCCATGAGGGCCACGGTGCCCAGCCGCCGCACGTCGCGGTAGTGCAGCGACCGCCCGTCCTGCAGCGCGAAGGTCACGCAGGTATAGGCGCGCTCGCTCTCTTCGAGCGAGCCGTCATCCACCACCAGGCCGCCGGTGAAGCGGGGTTGCACCACGATGCGCCACGCCGGCTCGAGCGCCGCGAGTTCGGGGCGCGCGTCGATATCCAGCACGATGAGTTTGGCGCGACGCCAGACACGACGGATGGGCTGACGCACCAACGCCAGCACGAACCCCTCGATGTCGGCTTCACGCAGCACATCGGGGCGGGGCACCGACACCCCGGAAACAACCGCGCCCACGACCATGTCGTGCAGGTCGCGGGCAATCGTTTCGGTTTCGGGGAGTTCGGGCATGGCCGTGGTCTGGGAGGAAACGCGTGAGCACGGAGCTCGCGGAGGGCGGTGAGGGCGTGGAGAACGGCAAGGAACACACACGAAAAAGCAGTGCTCCGTGTCCTCACCGCCCCCTGCGATCTCCGTGTGAACGCGTCCCAGCTGTCCTCTCGCCCACCAGCGGCTCAGCCCACCCGCGACGCTTCGCGCCAGCCGATATCGCGCCGGTACACCGCCCCCTCGAACTCGATGCGCGAGGCCGCGTCGCGCGACGCCTGCTGTGCTTCGGCAAAACTGTCGGCGAGCGCGGTCACGGCGAAGACGCGACCACCGCTCGTGAGCAGGTCGCCGTGGTCGCCGCGCTTCGTACCCGCATGGAACACGCGCACGGAGTCGCTGAAGCTCGGCAGATGCACGGGGAAGCCCGTCTGCGGCGCGTCGGGATAGCCGCCCGATGCCACCACGGTGGTCACGCTGGCACCGCTCCGCCAACAGAACGGTGCCATGCCGCCAATGCGCGCGCCACGTGAAACAGCCAGGATGGGGTCGAGCAGGCTGCTCGTGAGCATGGGTAGGATGGCCTGGGTCTCGGGATCACCGAAACGACAGTTGAACTCCACCACCTTCGGGCCCTCGGGCGTGAGCATCAGCCCCGCGTACAGCAGGCCGGTGAACGGCGTGCCGCGCTTGCGCAGCGCGTGCAGCGTGGGGAGGAAAATGCGCTCCGTCACGTCATCCACGAGCGACGGGGTGGAGAACGAGACGGGGGTATAGGCCCCCATTCCGCCGGTATTCGGCCCCTCGTCCCCTTCCAGCAGGCGCTTGTGGTCCTGCGCACCGATCATGGGCAGCACATCATGACCGTCGGCAATCGCGAAGAGCGAAAGCTCCTCGCCGGTCATGAAGGCCTCCACGAGACACTCGGCGCCCGCCTCGCCGAAGACCCGATCGTCGAGGATGCGATCGATGGCGTCGAACGCCTCGGCCTCCGTCTGGCAGACGATCACGCCCTTGCCCGCCGCCAGACCGCTGGCCTTGATCACCACCGGGGCGCCAAACCGGCTGCGGACAGCCTCCTTCGCCTCGCGTGCGCGGCGATGCGTTTCGGCATGGGCCGTGGGGATCCCGGCGGCCATCATGAGCGCCTTCGTGTCGGCCTTGCTCGTTTCCACCGTCGCGGCGCCCATCGTGGGGCCGAACGCCGGGATGCCGCGCTGCTGCAGGTGGTCTACCACCCCGGCGGCAAGCGGCGCCTCGGGGCCCACCACCACCAGTGTAACCTGCTCCGCCTCCGCCAGTGCGGCGACCTCGCGCGGGTCGTTCGCGTTGACGCGCACCAGCCGCGCGAGTTCCGCGATGCCCGGATTGCCCGGCGCCGCGATCAGCTCGACCGGCGTGTTTTCCCGCGTGAGGGCGTCCGCCAGGGCATGTTCACGGCCGCCCGAGCCGAGGAGGAGGATCTTCATGAACGAGAAATGTAGTCCGGCAGCCCCGACGGTCGAACCACTGCTGGAACGGGCTGCCCGGCAGCTGCCGCGGGGACGTTTGGTGGCGGTCCCTCGCGCCGAACGGTAACATACGCGCGTCGTGTTCATCGTGTCGACCAAGGTCGGCCTCCCGATTCCGCTCCTCGTGGATAATCTGCTCCCCAGGCTCCAGCGCGCTTTCGAGGCTACGCACGTCATTGAGCGGGAGCTCGGCGGCGGTGGCATGTCCCGCACCTACCTTGCAACCGAGCGCGCCCTTGACCGTCACGTGGTGATCAAGGTGTTGGCGCCTGAGTTGTTGGCGGGTGTCAGCGTTGATCGATTCAAGCGGGAGGTGCTGCTTGCTGCCCAGTTGCAGCATCCCCATGTAGTACCGGTGATCGCGTCGGGCGATGCCGAGGGGCTCCCATGGTTCACGATGCCCTTCGTGGACGGCCCTTCGCTCCGTCAGCATCTGGCCAATGGACCGTTGTCGGTATCCGAAACGGTAGCCATCCTCCGGGATGTCGCGCGCGCCCTGTCCTTTGCCCACGGGCGTGGGGTGGTTCACCGCGACATCAAGCCGGACAATGTGCTGTTGTCGGCAGGGAGCGCGACCGTCACCGATTTCGGCATTGCCAAGGCCATCTCGGCGTCGCAGAAGTCTTCCCCGGTCGGCATGACGCTCACCAGAGCCGGCATGTCCGTGGGGACTCCCGCCTACATGGCCCCGGAGCAGGCCGCCGGTGACGCCAGCACCGACCATCGCGCCGATCTCTACGCATTCGGTGCGATGGCGTACGAGATGCTGGTTGGCCGGCCACCTTTTGTCAGCGATTCACCGACGCGTCTGCTGGCCATGCAGATGTCGGAGATGCCCCGGCCCATCGCGCAGTTGCGTCCGGATGTGCCTGCGCCGTTGGCCGAGCTGGTCATGACCTGTCTCGCCAAGGAGCCGGACGCGCGCCCGCGCACGGCCGCCGACCTGTCGCGGACGCTGGAGGGCGTGGTGACGACGGGATTGGCAGCGGCGCCCCCGACGTGGCGCCAGGGCGGCGCCGCGCCGTTCAGTCGCATGCTCTTTCTGTGGGCAGCATTTACCGCCGCGATCCTGTCACTCACCTGGGCGGCCACCCTCACGGTTGGGCTGCCGGCGTGGGCCATGACCGTTGCCGCCGTGCTCATGGCGATCGGGCTGGTCGCCCTGGGCTTCACCGGCTGGGTGCAGCGCGCTGCCACTCGGCAGCTCACCCTCACGCCCACCCTCACACCCGGTGGGAGAGCCGTCCCCATGGGCACGATGGCGACGCTCGCCGTCAAGGCCAGTCCGCATGTCTCGTGGCAGCGGGCGTGGAAGGGGGGCGGCATCGCCGTCGCGACGTTCGTGCTCGGACTCGGCGCCTTCATGACCGCGCGCGCGTATGGGATCGGTCCCATGGGGTCGCTCATCGCCAAGGGGGCGCTCGCGGCGAACGAGAAGCTCATTCTCACCGACTTCAAGAGCCCGGCCAGCGATACGGCCTTGGGGACGACCATTACCGAGGCGCTGCGCGCCGACCTCGCACAGTCCCGCAGTATTCGGGTCCTGTCGCGCGCGAACGTCCGCGATGTGCTGCGACTCATGCGTCGTCCGAACGACACGCCTGTCGATCTGTCACTGGCGCGCGAAGTGGCAACGCGTGACGGCATCAAGGCCATCGTCGATGGCGAAGTGGTGCAGCTGGGCAGCGGCTACGTCGTCGCGGCGCGCTTGCTCACCACGCAGACGGGAGAGGAGCTCGGGGCATTTCGTGAAACGGCGAGCAACCCGGACGACCTGTTGTCGGCCGTGGAACGACTGTCGAGAGCCCTGCGCGAACGGATCGGCGAGTCGTTCAAGGACATCCGGGCGGCGGCGCCACTGGAGCGCGTCACCACGTCGAACGTGGAAGCGCTCAAGCTGTACGTGCGGGGTATGCGTGCCATCGAGGAACGCAACGACTTCGCCACCGGGGCGCCCCTGCTGGAGGAGGCGATCCGGCTCGACACCGGCTTTGCCATGGCCTATCGCAAGTATGCCGTATCGCTGAACAATCAACGTTCGGCGGACGTGGCCAAGGTCCAGCGTCTGCTGACCAAGGCGTACGAGCTGCGCGACCGTCTGAGCGAATCCGAACGGCTGCTGACCGAGGCGTCGTACTTTTCCACCGGTCCCCGGCAGGACAACCGCCAGGCCATTGCGGCCCTCGAGGCACTGGCCCAGCGGGATTCCGGCTATTTCCCGGCCTTCAACAATCTGGGCGTCCAGTTCGTCGAGATCGGGGATTTCAAGGCCGCGGAACGCAGTTATCGGCACGCGCTCTCCGTCGAGCCGAGCGTCCTCATCGGATGGACGAATCTGGCGGCTGTCCTCGGCGGCACCGGGCAGTTCGACGCCCTCCGGCAGCTCGCCGATTCGGCGGCCCGTGTGCTGGGGGCCGACTCGGATGTGCCCGCGCGCATGCGGCTGCAGCGCTTCGTCCACCCGGAGGAGGCGCCGGCCCTCGAACGGGAGGCGCGCGCCATTCTGGCGCGGTATCCGGATCGCCTCATTGTGCGCATCCAGGCCAACGGGGCGTTGGCCAGCAGTCTGCTCCGTCAGGGTCGCCTTCGTGAACAGGAGCGTACCACAGCCGCATCCGACAGCGCCGTACGCGCACAGGGACAAACCCTCGAGCCGCTGCGGCGGTCGCTGCAACAGGCCGAACGGCGGGCGGTGCTCATGGGCGACACCGTCGGGGGCCGCCGCGCAGCCCGCGAGGCGCTCAGGCTCTTTGACTGGCGGGCCCTGCCTGATGCCGATCGCGACTATGGCAGCTGGGCCATCGCGCTCACGCACATCGGACTGGTCGAGGAAGCCGAAGAAATGGTTGCCCTGCTCGGCAAACGCTTCGAACGAGGGAACGCGCGGGGCGACGGGCGTATCCTGGCACTGGTGCGCGGGGAGTTGGCCTTGCGGACGGGGCGCACAACCGAGGGGATGCGCCTGCTGCGGGAGGCCATGACCAGCTACCCGGAATGGGGCGTTGCGGCATACGGTCTACCCGTAGGACTCGCCCTGGCCTCGGGGCAGCAACCTGACAGTGCCATTACGATGTTGGAGCAGTATCTCGCGTCGACGTTGCCGGCCCACACGCGCGGGTCAGGCCCGTTGTTCGACGCCGTGGTACTCGAGCGCCTCGGCGCCCTGTACGAAGACAAGGGGAACAAGGCACTGGCCCTGCGGAACTACGAAACGCTGCTGGCCTTGTGGAAAAACGCGGACCCCGAGCTGCAGCCCGTCGTGCGCGACGTGCGCGCGCGCGTGGAGCGCCTGCGTCGGGGGACGGGGTGAACGCCTGGTGTGCCAATCGAGGTGGTTCTCCGCCTCAGTGCGCCGGCGGCTCACTCGGTGGCGGCGGTGGCGGTGGCGAACTCGGCCCAGCCCCCGGCGCCGCATCACCCATGCTCGCCGCGGCCTTGAAGGCATCGCGGAAGGCATCGGCAGCGCGATTGATCACGCCCCCCATCGCGTCGGCGGCTTCCTTGGCCTTCTCCTTGTAGTAATCGCTCGCGTCGCGCAGATCGTCGCGGAACGGCCGCTCGGCCTCACTGCCGCGGCGGATGTAATCGCCGCCAAGGATTGCGCCGTACGCGCCCGACTGCTGCCACCGGTTGAGTTCACCGGCACGCACCGTGTGAAACGGATGCTCGCGGAGCGCCGTGTTGAGTGCCTTGAGCACGCTGTCCCACGCCGACCCCCCCATCTGGTACTCCTCGGCCTGCGCGAGATATGCGTCGAGGTCGATTGAGTCCCCGTCGGCCTTGCCGCCAGCCAGCTTGAGAAAGGTCATGAGACTGCTGCGGGGGTCTTGTGTCCCCAGCATGCCGGCGCGATCGGCGCTGAGCTCCGAGGTGCGATACCACTCGAGCAGCGCCAGCTGAAAGGGCAGGAGCGCAATGCTGGCCAGCAAGGGGAGCGCACTCATGCCGAAGAAGAGCACGATGAGCGCAATGGTCCGGTACGTGGTGCGACCGGTCATGATGTGTCCGAGCTGCTGCGCCAGCACGAAGCGTTGCTCATCGGGGGAGAGCAGCTCGAGGGTGCCCGAACTGATCACGATGAACGGCTGCTCGAACCCTACGGCACCAGCGTTCGCAATGGGGGTTTGCGCCACGTACAGCTGCGGGGCCGGCTGGCCGGCGGCGGGCCAGTCGAGCGCGTGCAGCACCTCGAGGTACCGCGCGTGCAGGGCCGGGCGCTGAGTCGGCCCCACGAGGACTGCATCGCCGAGAAACAGGTTGCGCACCCCGCGCTCGCCAAAGGCGCCGGCGATCTTGCGCACGACCTCGTCGAACCCGGGGAGCGCCCGCAGGGCGCGTAACGCCGCCCGATCGGCGGGATGCTCCCAGGTCACGGAGCTGATCTGCGTGAGTTGGATGGCCATGGGGGACCGTACGGGACTGAGCCCAGAAAGGTTGCAGGGACGCTGAGAACCAAAGGCCGGAACTGGGAACCAGAAACTCCCCCGGGCAGCGCGTGATTCCCGGGGGAGTTTCTGGTCTTCCGTACGAGTTCTCAGGCGTCAAGCCGAACTGCTCAGATCCCCACCAGCGCCTGCTCGAGGTCGGCGATCAGGTCCTCGGCGTCCTCGATGCCGCAGCTCAGCCGCACCATCCCCTCGGTGAGCCCCATGGCGTCCTTCACCTCGGCGGGGACGGAGCCGTGGGTCATGGTGTAGGGGTGATTGGTGAGGCTCTCCACCCCGCCCAGGGACTCGGCCAGCGAAAAGACGCGCACCTTCTCCAGGAACGACCGGGCCTGGTCCTTGGAGCCCAGGTCGAGGGTCATCATGCCGCCGAACGCCGACATCTGCCTCTTCGCCAGGTCGTGATGCGGGTGACTGGGGAGCCCTGGGTAAATCACTCGCTCGTGTCCGAGACGGCCGGCCAGATAGTCCGCGATGGCGCGCCCATTGAGGTCGTGCTGCTTCATGCGCAACGGCAGGGTCTTCGTACCGCGCAACGCGAGCCAGGCGTCGAACGGCCCCGGCACGGCTCCGGCCGCATTGAGGATGAACTGCAAGCGGTCGGCCAGCTCGTCCTCAAGAACGACGGCGAGCCCGCCGATCATATCAGAATGACCGTTGATGTACTTCGTGGTCGAATGCCAGACGATGTTGGCGCCGAGTTCGAGGGGCCGCTGGTAGATCGGGGTGGCGAAGGTGTTGTCGACGATCAGCAGGGCCTGGTGACGCTTGGCGATCTCGCTCATGGCGCGCAGATCGGTGAGCCGCATGAGCGGGTTCGTGGGCGTCTCCACGAGCAGCGCGCGTGTGGCGGGCGTCATGGCGTCATCGACGCGCTGAGGCTCACTCGTGTCCACGTACGTGAACGACAGCCCCATATGCCGCAGAATTCGATCGAAGAGACGGAAGGTGCCGCCGTAGACATTTTCGGCGCACACAATGTGGTCGCCGGCCCGGAACAGCTTCATGATCGAATCGAGGCATCCCATGCCGCTGCCGAACGCGAAGCCGTGGGTGCCCCCTTCGAGGGTGGCCACGTTCCGCTCCAGCGCCTGGCGCGTCGGGTTCTTGCCGCGGGCGTATTCGTACCCCTTGTTGACGCCGATGCTCTCCTGCACGTAGGTGGAGGTGAGATAAAGCGGGGTCATGATGGCACCCGACACTGGGTCGGGGCGCTGGCCGGCGTGAATGGCACGAGTGGCGAGGCCACCCGTCAGGTCTTCGTCGAAAATGCGCGTCATGGGCTCCGGATCGTCCGTGGGGAGATGGAGCGGGAAGCTAGTGCCACGGCATCCGGCCGGCGAGCGCCCGGCGCCCGGCGCGCCGTCCGGCTGCCCGAGCGCGCAGCGGCGCCGCCTTCCCTGGTACAATGGCCGCGTTTTCCCAGGGACCCCAAGCCCGCCGCGTGATGCGCGGTGTCCACCCAGCCTGAAACGCCGCCGCTCCGGTTGTTGCAGGTGCTTGCCGTGTCATCTACGCCACACCGTCACCGGCGTGCTCGAGGGGAATCGTGGCCCCCGCCAGTAACGGGGCCAGCAGCGCCGCCACGAGCACCGACGGATCGTGCAGCGCGGTGCCCGGTGCGGCCGGACCCCCCTGCATGCCCCGGCGCGCCGAACCGACGCCACGTGCCTGCAGGAGCAGGTCGCCATGAGACCGCAGTACGCCGGTGACCGCTTCCACGTAACAGAGCTCCGTGGAACCGGCACTCTCCTCACCCTCCTGTACCCCGACCAGCTCCAGCGCGAAGTGGGAGCCAAGGTCAACGGTGACCGTCTGTGCCTCCACGTGCAGGTGGGCCGCGCGCGGTACCTGGTCGAGCAGCACCCGTGGGACATGTGAGGGGAGGTGCGCAGCCAGCGCGACGGTGGTGAAGACCGCGCCGACATTATGGGTCGCACAGAGCGCGGCGAGTGTGTTGCCGGGCAACGCCGGATCGAGTCCCACCAAGGCACGTCCGTCACTGGCCGCGAACGCCACCACCCACTGGTGCGGCTGCTCGAGCAGAGCCGCGGCGTGTTTCCCCGCCAGCAGGCGCACGAGGCGTGCGGAGCGTTGGAGCAGGGTGAGGCCGGCGGCCGTGAGGGCGTTGGCGGAGTGCTCACCGACGCGACCGCCAGCCGCCGCAAGCGCATAAGGAAGCAAGGCCAGTGGATTCATGCCTCGCAGCATAACGTGTTGCGCCGCCGCGTGCGCCCCGGGGCCAGCGGTGTAACGACCCGGTGCGCCGCTCGTCATAACCGCGGAAGGCGAACGGCAGGAGCCGTAACGGCCCAGTTGGTTTACCGCCTCGCAGGTCCCTAGCTTTACCGATTGCGACTGAACGGGGCGCGCCCCAAAGACCCGCTCGAGGAGCGACATGGCGTTCGATGGCTTGATGGTGAGTGTATCCGGCGTGCGTGGCCGGGTCGGTGAGGCACTGACACCCGAGGTGGTCGCCACCTTCGCGGCGGCTTTCGGGGCGTGGGCATCACGCCACGGCAACCGCCGTGTGGTGGTGGGGCGCGATAGTCGCGTGTCCGGACCCATGTTCACGCGCATCGTGCATGGCGCCCTCGAATCGGTCGGCTGTACCGTCATCGATATCGGTATGGTGCCCACCCCCACCATTCAGCTCGCGGTGGAACACCATCATGCCGCCGGGGGCCTTGGCATTACCGCCAGCCACAATCCCATTGAGTGGAACGCGCTCAAATTCATCGGACCCTCGGGCTTGTTCCTTTCGGCGGCCGAAGGAGCCGAAATGCGCGCGCTGCTCGACACCGGCATCCCCCGCGCCACCTGGGACCAGCTCGGGACCATCGAGCAGGATGATGAGGCCATTGCCCGTCACATCGCGCAGCTCCTGGCACTGCCGTGGCTCGACGTGGAGGGCATTCGCGCGCGCCGCTTCCGGGTCGCACTCGACTGCTGTCACGGTGCGGGCAGCGCCATCATGCCGCAGCTCCTCACGGAGCTCGGGTGCGAGGTGTATGCCATCAACATGGATGCCGACGGACGCTTTCATCGGCCCCCGGAACCGGTGGCCGAGAACCTCGGCGAGCTCGAAGCGCTCGTCAAGGCAACGCAGGCGCATGTGGGCTTCGCGACGGACCCCGATGTGGATCGGCTCGCCCTCGTGCTCGATGACGGTCGGGCGCCCGGCGAGGACTATACGCTGGCCTTCGCCGCACGCACGGTGCTGCGCCATCGTCCGGGACCGGTGGTGACGAACCTCTCCACCAGCAAGGTGGTCTCCGATGTCGCTGCCGAAATGGGCGTTCCGTTCCATTTTGCCAAGGTGGGCGAGGTGAACGTGGCCTTGGCGATGCGAGATGCCGGGGCCACCATTGGTGGCGAGGGCAACGGCGGCGTCATTCTCCCCGAGATGCACCTGGGGCGTGACGCACCGGTGGGCGCGGCACTCATGTTGCAGCTCATGCACGAGGAGAATCGGCCGCTTTCCGAACTCGTGGCGGCGCGCCCGCGCTACGTGATCGTGAAGGACAAGCTGGATCGACCGGATGCGGCGCTCGACGCCGTGTACGACGCGCTGCGCGGGGCTTTCCCCGATGCGAGCGCGGATACGCAGGATGGACTGCGCCTCGACTGGGCGGATCGCTGGGTGCACCTGCGGCCCTCCGGCACCGAACCCATCGTGCGCGTCATTGCCGAAGCGCCGTCGGACCGTGATGCCCGGGCGCTCATTGCTCAGGCGCGCGCGCCGCTCGCTGCCCTGGCGTGAGACGATTACCTGTTTCCCTGACCTGAACGCCCATGTGTGGAATCGTAGGATACGTTGGTGATCGTGTGGCCACGCCCATGCTGATCGAAGGACTGAAGCGGCTCGAGTATCGCGGCTATGACTCGGCCGGCGTGGCGATCATGAACGGCAAGGGCGTGGAAACCCGCCGAGCCGCCGGCAAGATCGCGCGTCTCGAGTCGGTCATCGCGGCCAATCCGCCGCACGGGACGTTGGGCATCGCGCATACCCGCTGGGCCACGCATGGGCCGCCAACGGAAACGAACGCGCATCCGCACGTGAGCCAGAACGGCAAGATCGCCGTGGTGCACAACGGCATCATCGAGAACGCTACGGTCCTCAAGGCCGGGCTCGAAGCGCGCGGCTACGTCTTCAAGTCCGACACCGACACGGAAGTGCTCGCGCATCTCATCGAAACCGCCTACGCCGGCAATCTCGAGGCCGCGGTCATCGAAGCGCTGCGCCAGGTCGACGGGACCTACGGCATTGCCGTCCTCAGCAGTGACGAGAAGGACAAGATGGTGGCGGCCCGCAAGGGCAGTCCACTGCTCGTCGGTATCGGAGAAGGCGAGAACTTCATTGCGTCCGATGCCTCGGCCATTCTCTCGCACACGCGGCACGTCGTGTATCTCGATGATGGCGACGTCGCGGTCGTGACAAAGGATGGCTACAGGGTGCTCGATCTTGATTCCGTGATCCGGGAGAAGCCGGTCACCCGCATCGAATGGGACCTCGCGCAGATCGAGCGCGGCGGCTATCCGCACTTCATGCTCAAGGAGATCTTCGAGCAGCCCACCACGGTGGAGAACACCATGCGCGGGCGCCTCATTCTCGAGGAAGGCTTCTCCAAGCTTGGCGGGCTCAACATCTCCAAGGAAGACCTGCTCGCCGTCGACAACATCATCATCACCGCCTGCGGCACCAGCTGGCACTCGGCGCTCATTGGCGAGATGATGATCGAGGAGCTGTGCCGCATTCCCGTCGAGGTGGAGTACGCGTCGGAGTTCCGCTATCGCAACCCGATCGTCACGCCGCGCACGCTCTGCATCGTCATCTCGCAGTCGGGGGAGACGGCTGACACGCTGGCCGCCATGCGCGAGGCCAAGCGCCGCGGCGCCCGCACGCTGGGATTGGTGAACGTGGTGGGTTCCACCATCGCCCGTGAGGACGACGGCGGCATCTACCTGCACGCCGGTCCCGAGATCGGCGTGGCCAGCACCAAGGCCTTCACCAGCCAGGTGGTGGCGCTGGCGCTCTTCACCCTCAAGCTCGCGCGCCTGCGCGACCTGAGCGTGGCGCGTGGTCGCGAGATCGCCCAGGCGCTGGCCAACCTGCCGGCGCAGATCCAGAGCATTCTCGATCGGGCCGAGGAGATCGAGGCGCTGGCCGAGGAGTTCAAGCGTGCCTCGAACTTCCTGTACCTCGGCCGGGGCTACAACTTCCCGGCGGCGTTGGAAGGGGCGCTCAAGCTCAAGGAAATCTCGTATATCCATGCCGAGGGGTACCCGGCGGCCGAGATGAAGCACGGCCCCATTGCCCTCATCGACGAGATGATGCCGGTGGTGTGCATCGCGCCGCACGACGCGGTCTTCGACAAGATCACGTCGAACATTCAGGAGGTGAAGGCGCGCAAGGGGAAGGTCATCGCCATCACCACGCGCGACGAGCCCAGCCTGGCCGGCAAGATCGACTACGATTTCCGCATCCCGGAGACGGTCGACCTGCTGACCCCCATCCTGGCGAGCGTTCCCCTGCAGCTGCTGGCGTACTACATCGCCGTGAAGCGCGGGTGCAACGTGGATCAGCCGCGCAACCTGGCCAAGTCGGTGACGGTGGAGTAGGCGACCGGCTGCCGTTTGCCCCCCTCACTATCTTAGGAGGATGTCCGACAGCACCCCCGACATCGTCTCCACGGAAGCCGCTGCCACAGCGCCGCTCGATCATTCCCGCCTCGAGCGGGAGATCGCCCGCCGTCGCACGTTCGCGATCATTTCGCACCCCGACGCCGGCAAGACCACCCTCACCGAGAAGCTGCTCCTGTACGGTGGGGCCATCCACCTTGCGGGTTCGGTGAAGGCGCGGCGCGCCACGCGGCACGCGACGTCGGACTGGATGAAGCTCGAACAGGAGCGCGGCATCTCCGTCACCAGTTCGGTGCTCCAGTTCGAGTTCCTCGGGTATCAGCTCAACCTGCTCGACACGCCGGGGCACGAGGACTTCTCCGAGGACACCTACCGCACGCTCGTGGCCGCCGACAGCGCCATCATGCTGCTCGACAATCGCCGCGGGGTGGAAGAACGCACACGGCAGCTGTTCGACGTGTGCAAGATGCGGCGGACGCCCATCTTCACGCTGGTGAACAAGTGCGACCGTCATGGTGAGGACCCGCTCAAGCTCATCCAGGATGTCGAGGCGGATCTTGGCATCGACTGCTACGCGGCCACGTGGCCGGTGTTCGAGAATGACGTGTTCGTGGGCGTATACGATCGGCTCAAGCGCGAGGTGCACCTGTTTGAGCGCAGCGGTGATCGTGGTGCCACGCGGGCCGACGATACCATCGTGAGTATCGACGATCCCGCGCTGCTCGACGCGATGGGCGAGAGCGCGTTCGATCGCCTCATGCAGGACATCGAGCTGCTCGACGCCGCGGGACACGAGTACGAGCATGCCCGGGTCATCGATGGCTCGCTTACCCCCGTGTTTTTCGGATCGGCACTCACCAACTTCGGCATCGAGCCCTTCCTGCGCGAGTTCCTCGAGCTGGCGCCGTCACCCGGGCCACGGGAGTCGAGCGTGGGCCCCATCGATCCGGCGCAGGAGGACTTCACCGGGTTCGTCTTCAAGATCCAGGCGAACATGGACCCGAAGCACCGCGATCGGGTGGCCTTCCTGCGCGTGGTCAGTGGGCACTTCGAAGCCAACATGCAGGTGCTGCACCAGCGCTCGGGCAAGCCCGTTCGCCTCGCGGCCCCGCAGCAGTTCATGGCGCGCGACCGTGTGGCCATCGAGGAGGCGTGGCCGGGCGACGTGATCGGCGTCATGGATCGTGGCAACCTGCGCATCGGCGACACGCTGGGCGGCGACGGCAAGATGGAGTTTCAGGGCATTCCGCGATTCGCGCCGGAGCACTTTGCGCGCGCCATGCCGGCCGACCCCATGAAGCGCAAGCAGTTCGACCAGGGGCTGCGTCAGCTCACCGAGGAAGGCGCCGCGCAGGTGTTCTACGCGGAGACCAGCGCCGGTTCACAGCCCATTGTGGGGGCCGTGGGACAGCTGCAGTTCGATGTCATGGCGTTCCGCCTCGAGTACGAGTATTCAGCGCCCTGCAAGTTCGAAAAGATGAGCTACCGTTGGCCGCGATGGCTCACCGGTCCCAAGGCCGATGTCGAGCGCGTGGCGACCGGCCTCGGGCGCATGAAGGTGTACGATCACAAGGGTGCGATCGTCGTGCTTTTCCAGGATCAATGGGCGCTGCGGCGCGCGCTGCAGCATGAGACGGCGGTGCAGTTTCATGAGACGGCGCCCTGAGGGGCTGGTGTCGTTTGGCGTGGAGCTGGTTCAACGGCAGACGGCAGACGACAGGAGCTTCAGGTCGCAGACGGGAGGAATGCGGTAGAACGACACGGCAGCGTGCGCTGCGCGCTGCTGCCGATATCCCGACCGCAAAGGAAATCGGGGGCGCCGCGTAGCGGTCGCCCCCGAGTCATCTCTCCGCACTCCTGCGTGCTGCGTGCTGTGGTTCCTGCCGTCTGCCGTCAGCAGTTCGCGCCGTCAGCAGTTCGCGCCGTCAGCTTCCAGCAGCCGGCCGTTCGCGCCCCTCACTTGCCGATCGTGTCGATCTGCCGCCCCACGTGCCCAATCACGAAGCCGCCGTCTTCCGTGCTGGCGAAGTAGATGCGCAGGCAGGTGGCCGGGTTGCTCCCCTTGCGCAGCTGATCGGCGCACTCGACTTCGCGCTCGCCATCACGGAACACGTAGGGCGTCTTGCGCGACGGATCGCTGGGACCGGGTGAGTAGTCCACGCCCAGATCGGCAAAGACTTCTCCCAGGGGACGACCGAGGGCACGGTCCTGCCGGCGGCGCCCCACTTCGCCGAGCGCCTTCAGGTACGACCACGCCGTGTCGGGATCGGGGAACTCCGATTCCTTCGACGACGTGATCGCCGAGGGGAGAATGCGGATGGCGTCGCCGTACAGCGCCTGCGTACGCTCCACCGCCTCCAGCACCGACTGCGGCGCATCGCTGGCTTGCTTCGCGATGGGCTGGCGCTCCTTGTGAGCGGCGAGCGTCGTGCGCAAGGCACGCGCCGAGGCACGTTCCTGTTCGAGCTGCTGCCGCGTCTCGGAGAGTCGCTCCCGGGTGCGACTCAACTCCCCTTCGGCGGCACGGACCGCCTCTTCGAGCTGGCGCACGATGCCGATCAGCTGTCCCTTGTCCATCTCGACCCCGGACTCCGCGGCCGCCAACGCCTCGGTGGCATCGGGACGCGCACCGTAGGACGCCGCGCGCAAGTCCCGCAGCGTGTCGGCGATGACGGGATCGGAGAAGGGGCGCTGCACCGACACCTCGGCCAGTCGCTGCACGAGGCGACGACGTTCGCCCGGAAGGGCCAGCGCCCGGGCCAACACGAGCGGATGCTGAAACGGATCCGATTCGAGTGTGAAGCCGGGCAGGTACGCGCGTGCCGAACCGAGAAAGACCGAGCGCGCATGGCCCCCCACCGCGTCGGAGAGCGCGAAGGTGTCGGAGTGGCGCAGCTGGAAGCACAACCCCAGCCCGAACATCTCGGCGGCGAACTGTTCGGGAGGCAGCACGTAGCCACCGTCCGGCAATTCGGTGAGCAACAGCACCGGCATGGTGCGCGCCGGATCACAGAGCACGAAGCGCACGAAGGCGTCGAGCGTGCCTGCCTCGAGCTGCGTGGGGACGCGCTGCAACGGCCCGTCGTTCGAGACCAGGGTGAACGCTGCGTCGAGCTCACTCAGCAGGCGCGGCGGGCGCACTGGCGGGGGCGCGCCGTTCGGCGCACCACCTTCCGTGCCCACGCGAATGTTCACCTGCCGCTGCTGGGCGCCCGAGGCCGACGTGGTGACCACGTAGGTCACATGCGTGGACCACTGCAGCGAACGGTCGAGAGGATCGGGCGCGTGCACCACGATGTCGGCCAGCGCCGATCCCTCGTGCCGATACGGCGCCCAGCGGAGAATGCGCCCACCGTCGAGCGTGTGATTCGAGGGCGTGTCCCAACTGAGCCGCTGGCCCTGATCCAACCCCAGCCACGCGACACATGCGGCAAGGAAGGCCGAGTCGGCATCGGTCGCCGCATGGCGCGGCGTCAAATCGAAATGAAGCGCAAGACGTGGGTGCACGGGTCTGTTGATTTGCATCGACTCGATGGTCAGGCGGCGCGTGTTCGTCCAGCGGCTTTCGCGACGCGACCAGGGAGCCAATCTTGTTGCTATGCGAATACTGCTCCAACGCGTAAAACGCGCCGAAGTCCGCATTCGTGAGGGATCGGACGGAGGGCCGCGCGAGCGACTCGCCGGGCGAATCGACGGCGGGTACCTGCTGCTGGTCGGCTTCACGCACTCGGACACCGATCGCGAGATCGAGTGGATGACCGAGAAGATTCTGACGTTGCGTCTGTTTCCAGACCACGAACAGAAACTTAACCGTGACATTGGCGAACAGGGCGGGGCCCTGTTGGTCGTGTCACAGTTCACGCTCTACGGCGACACCCGCAAAGGGCGCCGACCCAGCTTTGTGGATGCGGCAAAGCCAGACCTTGCCATACCACTATATAACCGGTTCGTAATGCGATTGAAACAGCGGGGGCTGCAGGTGGCCACCGGCGAGTTCGGAGCCATGATGGACGTCGAGCTGGTCAACGACGGCCCCGTCACGTTCTGGCTGGAACGGGAGGCCAGCTCTGCCAGCTGACGTTATCCGGTACCGACCTCGGCTATATCCTACACTCTGAACTGCGGCATGCACAGGCCGCAGTGGCAAGAAGCGATTCTCGTTAAGCCGAGGGGCTCAGTCGGCGAGCGCCTGCTCCAGATCGTCGATGATGTCGGCGACATGTTCGAGCCCCACGCTGATGCGAATGAGCCCATCGGTGATCGCCACCGCCGCGCGTTCCGCACTCGTGAGCTTGCTGTGTGTCGTGGATGCCGGGTGTGTGACGATCGTCCGGGTGTCCCCGAGATTGGCCGAATGCGAGGCCAGGCGCAGGCGGTCGAGAAACCGGCCGCTCCGTGACAGGCCACCAGACAGCTCAAGGACCACGATACCCCCGCCCTGCGTCATCTGCCGCTGCGCCAGCGCATGCTGCGGGTGTGACGGCAGGAACGGGTAGCGCACCGCCTGCACGGCGGGATGGCCTTCGAAGTGACGGGCCACGGTCAGCGCGTTGCTGCAGTGCCGGTCCATCCGCACCGCCAGCGTCTCCAGCGACTTGGACAGCATCCAGGCATTGAATGCGCTCATGGCTGGCCCGGTGTGCCGGGCAAAGAACCGGCAGTCGGCCATGTACGACCGATCGCCCACGATCACGCCGCCCAGCGCGCGCCCCTGTCCGTCCATGTACTTGGTCGCCGAGTGGATCACCGCCGTGGCCCCGAACGCGAGGGGCTGCTGCAGATACGGCGTGGCGAAGCAGTTGTCGACCACGAGGGGAATCCCGTGCGCCCGCGCGAGCGATCCCAGCCACGCGAGGTCCACCAGCTCGAGTCCCGGGTTCGACGGTGTCTCCACGTAGATGAGCTTCGTGGTGGGGCGCAGCAGTCGTTCCCAACTGGCCGGATCGGCGATGTCGGCGTAGTCGCTCGTCACCCCCCACTTGGGAAAGACACGCGTGAACAGCTGGTGTGTGCTGCCGAAGATGGCGCGGGCCGACAGGACATGATCGCCGCTCGCGACCTGGGAGGCGATCGCCGTGAACACGGCTGACATCCCCGAGGCGGTGGCTACCCCGTCCTCGCCTCCCTCCATCAGGCACACCTTGTTCACGAACTCGTCGGTGTTCGGATTGGCATACCGGCTGTAGATGTTGCCGCTCACCTCCTCCGCAAACAGCGCGCGCGCATGCTCGGCATCGTCGAAGCGGAAGCTCGAGGTGAGGTACAGCGGCACCGAGTGTTCGCGCGCCGGCGTCACCGGTGCCTGCGCACGAATGGCCTGCGTTTCGAAGTGGGCAGCCGCCGGGCTGCCGAAACTGCTCGAGGAGGTCTCGGACATGGCGAGGGGGAAGAGAGGTGCGGTAAACTTACCGCATGACTTCGCCAATCCGGACGCCCGTACACGTCATCCTGGCATCGCAATCCCCGCGCCGACGGGAACTGCTGTCGCAGATCGGCATCGTCCACGACGTTCGGCCAGCCGATATCGACGAGACCGTGTGGCCCGGCGAGGCGCCGGTGGCGCACGCGGAGCGACTGGCCTGCACGAAGGCGCACACCCTGGCGCTCCGGCACCCCGACGCCGTGGTCATCGGGAGCGACACCATCGTGGTCATCGAGGGCGCCATCCTGGGGAAGCCAGCGAACGCCACCGAGGCGGTGGCCATGCTCGAGCGTCTGTCAGGGCGCGAGCATACGGTGGTCACCGCCGTGGCCGTGGCGCACGAGGGGCGGACCCTCTCGGGGGTCGAGGCCGTGACCGTGCGCTTCCGCACGCTCACGCGCCAGCAGATCGCGCAGTACGTCGCCACCGGCGAACCCATGGACAAGGCCGGCGCCTATGGCATTCAGGGCTTCGGCGCCACGCTGGTCGAACGCATTCACGGCGACTACTTCGCCGTCATGGGACTGCCGCTGGGTCGCCTCGTGGGGCTCATTCGCGAGCTCGGCTACGAGTACGCGTTCGGGCCGGTGTGTGCGGCATAGGCCACGGTCACCACGGGCGGTTCACCCCCGGCGCAGGCCGCGCGCCTCCAGCGCGGCGAGCCGCGTTTCGCGATAGCGCGCCTGCCACAGGACCAGCTTCGCGGCCACATCCTCGACGGTGATGCGCTCCACGCGCCCCTGGCGATACGTCATGTCGATGGGGTAGTTCTCGCCCGGATCACCATAGGCGTCGATCATGAGGTCGTGCGCATGATCGTACGGGCCCACCCGCTTGGGGTTGGTATACCCGAGCAGTGAAACGACCGGCGTGCGCAACGCCACGGCCAGGTGCAGCGGACCGGTATCCGGCGACAACGCCACCGCTGCACCATCGAGGATGGCTGCCAGCCGGCGCAGGCCGCTGCCCAACGCCGAGTGGGCCATGGGGGCCTCGCGCAGGATCACCGCTTCTGCTGCCACTTCGCGCGGCGATCGCCCACCCACCAGCACGGGCTGGAGCCCGTACTCGTACCACAGCAGGCGGCACACGGCCGCCCACCGATCGGGCAACCAGTCCTTGGCGGGCTTGCTGGTGGCCACCACGATGGGTGCAATCGGGCGATCGAACCGCGAGAGGAAGTCGCGCTGCCAGCGCTGCTCCTCCTCGTTCCAGGGGCCGAGCGTCCACGACGGTGTGCCGTGCGGAACGCCCAGCGCGTCGAGAAACTCGAAGTACTGCCCCTGCACGTGCTGGCCGGCATGTGGCGCGATGCGGTGCGTGGTGAAGAGCCAGTTGGCATCTCGCGCCCGCGCCCGATCGAAGCCAAGCTTGACTGGCGCGCGCGTGAAGCCGGTAATCAGCCCCGCCTTGAAGTACACCTGCAGCGCCAGCACCACATCGAACGCGCGGGTCGCCAGCGCCGCGCGCGTGTCGAGGAACGCCCGCCATCCGCGCGATCGGTCGAAGAGCACGATGTCATCCACGAGCGGGTGCCCGCGAACGAGCGTGGCGGGACCGGGCTGCAGGACCCACGTGATGCGCGCCTGGGGCGCCTGAGCCTTCAGCGCGTGAATCACCGGCATCACGTGCACGGCGTCACCGACGGCGCTCATCATGACGATGCCGATGCGGTCGAGCCGCACCGGGGGGAGCGGGGGAGTGGTCGGCATGGCCGGAGTGGGGGGCACCGTCACGCTGCCTCCGCCGGCGTGCAGGCGAGCGCCGCCGTCGCAAACGCGGCAATGCGCTGCTCGGCCAGCTCACAGCCGAACTGGTGCTTCCACTTGCGCAGCGAGCGAACGAGTCGGGCCACGTTGCGTTCCATCGTTCGGCGCACGGACGTCGCGCCGATCATCACCACATCCACGTCAATCACCATCGCGCACGCCGCGGAACCGGGCGGTGTTTCGAGCAGGATGTTCTTCACGTTGAGGTCGGGGTGCAGGACGCGGTGCCGCGCAAGCAAGGCAAGCAGATCGAGCGTGGCGGCGAGCGCCGCGTCGCAGTCGATGGCCGGGGCCAGGCCGGCGAGCACCATGCCCAGGTCGGCGGTGTCGCTCACGTAGCGCGTCACCACATCGACCCGAGCCAACCCCATGGCGGCGTCGTACAGCGCGAAGCCCACGACGTCGGTGGTGGGAATGCCCAGGTCACGCAGGCGGCGTGAATTCGCCATCTCCACGGGCGCGCGGGTCGGACGCCGGAACACGTCCTGGGTCAGCGGCGACAGGAGCCCCCCGTGCCAGGCATGCCGCACCACCACGCTGGGCCCATCGGGGGGCAGCGGTGCCACGTACACGGGGGCACGTCCGCGCAACGCCCGCGGTTGCGGTTGGGACGCGGCCCACTCGTAGAGGGTGCCGTGCTGCTCGACGAGCGACACGAGCGGTGCCAGCCACGGCGGCGACGCATGCACCGTGGCGCGCTGTGAGGGGACCACGCCGACCGCCACGCTGTCCACGGTCATCGGGCGAACTCCACCTGCCAGACGGGGCTGTCGCTGCTGGTGCGCCGCAGCACGCGCAGGTCGTCACGCGAGCGGCAGTGCACCGGCAGGGTACGCGAGCGACTGACATGCTCCACAACGGGTTCGCTCACGAGCACCTCGTCGGCCTGCGCCAGACTGCACAACCGGCTCGCCACATTGACGGTATCGCCGATGAGCGTGAACTCGAGGCGTCGGGGGGACCCGATGTTGCCCACAAAGGCGTCACCATGATGGATGCCGATGCCGATGTGCAGCTCGGGGCGGCCTTCCTCGCGCCAGCGGGCATTCAGTGCCTCCAAGGCACCCTGCATGTCGAATGCGGCCGCCACGGCGCCGTCGATATCGTCGTCACGCGCCTCCGGCGCACCCCAATAGGCCATGATGGCATCGCCAATGAACTTGTCGAGCGCGCCGCCATGGCGGAATACGCATTCGACCATCACCGTGAAGTACTCGTTCAGCTGGTTGGCCATGTGCATGGGCGGCAACGACTCCGCAATGGCGGTGAAGCCGCGGATGTCGCTGAACATGACCACCACGGGTAAACGGGTGCCTCCGGGCTCCACCTGGTGGGTCGTGGCGGCGATCCGTTCGGCAATCTGCGGCGTGAAGTACCGCTCGAAATTCTCGCGCACCCGCGTAGCGCGCGTCAGCTGTTCCGCGGCGGTTTCGCGCTCGACCGCGGCGGCGGCGATGGCCGCGAACGCCACCAGCAGGGCCAGGTCGTCGTCATCGAACACCGCCCGGTCACGCAGGTGATCCACATACAGCACCCCGATCGTGGCTCGGTGTTCGCCAATGAGTGGCGCGGCCATCGCCGACTTGACTGACTGCTGCAGCACCGACTCGCCGGCCGTGCGCGCATCGCTGGAGGCGTCGTTGGTGAGCAACGCCACCTGCCGCTCGGCGACGCCGTGCGCAATCGCGCGCGGTACCGGCCGCGGTATGGCCCCGCGCCGATCACGGGACACCTTCGTCTCGAGTTGGCCGTCGCTGGCCGACAGCAGAATGGCCACGCGGTCGGCGTCGAACGTGTCGAAGAGCTCCGAGGCGATGGCCTCGAGCAGCCCGTCGAGGGCACCGAAGGCGCCCAGACGTTGCGCGATGCGCACCAGCTGCGTGAGCCGCTGCGTGGCCCGCTCGGCCCCTTCGGTATCGCGCGCCACATCGGCCAGCGCCTGATCCCGCGATGGGACCACGCGCTCGCGAAGCCGCGTGGTGCCGGGGTCGGATGACGACACGGCCGGTGTGGCGCGGACCGGGGTAGGCGCGGCCGCGGCCAGCGTAAAGGCCACCGTGCCGAAGGCGATGCGGTCTCCGGGACGCAACAGCCCGCGCGTGATGCGGGCGTTGTTGATCCAGGTGCCATTGCGGGAGCCGAAGTCCGTGACATGCACCAGAGGCTCACGGGCATCGACGCGCAGCTCGGCGTGCCGTCGTGACACGGCCGGGTCGAGAATGGGCAGGTCGCTGACGGGGTCGCGCCCCACCACCAGCGCCTGATGCCCGGCGAGCGAAAAACGGCGGTCACCCGCGACCGACTGCAGTATGAGAGGCATGGTCAGGGCGGCGACGCCGCACGGGCGCGTCCGATGGCGGTGAGCATCGCCCGGGCCTTGTTCTCGGTCTCGTCCCACTCCTTCTCGGGCACGGAATCGTGCACGATTCCGGCGCCCGCCTGTACCGACGCCACCCCGTCGGCGATCACACAGGTGCGAATGGTGATGGCGAGGTCCATGCGCGTATCGCCGGCGCCGATCACCCCCAGCGCGCCGGCATAGGCGCCGCGCCGCTCCGGTTCGAGCTCGTCAATGATCTGCATGGCGCGCACCTTCGGCGCCCCGGTCATGGTGCCAGCCGGGAACACGGCGCGGAAGGCATCGAGCGCGCTTGCCTCGGGGGGCAACTGCCCCTCCACCTGGCTCACGATGTGAAACACGTGCGAGTATTGCTCGATGACCATGAGGTCGGTCACCTCCACCGTGCCGTAGCGCGCGAGGCGCCCCACGTCGTTCCGGCCCAGGTCGACGAGCATCACATGTTCGGCGCGCTCCTTTTCGTCGTGCCGGAGCTCATCGGCGAGGGCGCGGTCTTCCGCCTCGGTACGGCCGCGCGGCCGCGTCCCGGCGATGGGGCGCACCGTAACCTTGCCATCGGCAACGCGCACCATCATCTCCGGCGAACTGCCAACCAGTTCCAGCCCATCCAGCTGGAGGTGAAACATGTACGGGCTGGGATTGAGCGCGCGCAGCGCGCGATACAGCGTGATGGGGTCGAAGTCGAGGGGCACGTCCATGCGCCGCGCCAGCAGCGCCTGGAAGACGTCACCCGCGAGAATGTATTGCTTGATCCGGTCCACATCGCGCAGGAAGTCCGCCCGCGCATAGGTGGAGCGCCCGACCGCCGGTGCGGCCTCCTCGTGCAGCGCCAGCGCCGGCAGCGCCTCCGGGCCCTGCAGACGGCTCGTGGTTTCCTCGAGCGTGTGCATCGCGCGTGCGTGCCGTTGCGCCAGCAGCGCATCGCTCGCACCGGCGGGGACCGGCACCGACACGATCACGCGCGCCTGTCCCCGCCAGTTGTCGATGACCACCAGCGCGTCGGTGAACACGAAGCAGGCATCGGGATACTCGAGTGCCCGGCGCGGCGCACGGGGCAGGTGCTCGATGTGCCGTACGGTGTCATAGCTGAAGAAGCCGAACGCGCCGCTCCACAGCTCGCCAAGTTCGGGCGCGGACACCGGGTTCATGGCGCGCACGATGTCCCGCAGGTCGCCCAGCGGATCCTGCGGCGAGCGGGCCCCATGCCAGCCCTGCTCGGCGCTCCAGTCGTGCACGATGCCATCCTTGAGACGCCACGCACCACGCGGCTCCGTGCCCAGGTACGTATAGCGCGACCACGCTTGGCCGCGCGTGACGGCTGACTCGAGCAAGAACGCGAACGGGCCGCGGCGCAGCTTCGCAAACGCGGACACGGGCGTGCAGAGGTCGAGCAGGCAGTCGCGCCACACCGGCACGAGGCCACCGGTTGCCGTGCAGGCGGCGGCACGTGCACGGAAATCATCAAAGCTGGTCATCACCACAAAGTTCGCCGCGACGCTCGCCGTGGGGAAGCCGATCGCCTAGCATTCGCGCATGGCAGAGAACACTACGCCGCAGGACGCGCTCCAGGATGCCCAACCCGCGGGGACCCGCGTCGATGTGCGGGTGGTAGATGTGGTGGTGTTGAGTCCTGCACCGGAGGGCAGCACTGATCGGTGGCGCGTGCTGGCCATGCGCCGTGCGGCCGGTACCCGGTGCACGGGGGCGTGGGAGATCGTGCACGGGCGCATTGAGCGAGGCGAGCGTCCTGCCGACGCGGCCCGCCGCGAGGTGCACGAGGAAACCGGCCTGTCCCCCGCGCGACTCTACAGCATTACCGTGAACCCCTTCTATCTGCATGCGTACGACACCGTGCAGTTGGCGGTCGTGTTTGCCGCCGTGGTGGAGCCGAACCGGCCCGTCGCAACCGGCGCCGAGCACGACGCGTGGGCGTGGCTTACACCGGCCGAGGCGTACGAGCGGCTGGCGTGGCCACGGGAGCATCAGGCCGTGCAGTACACGCTCCACCTGCTGCGCCACGGGGACGCCGGGCCGGTGGACGACGTGCTGCGGGTCCCGTAGTCGCTACCGGGCGGTCAGCGCTTGAGCGGCCAGCGCTTGAACGGTCTGCGCTTGAGCGGTCAGCGCTTGGGTGCTACCCGGGACCGTACCAGCGCCCGCTCACGCTCCACCCGCTGCAGAATCGTGTTCCAGTCGGTCACACTGGGCACGCTTTCCAGCTGGGCCGTCACGGGCTGATTGAGATCGATCTGCCCGTCGAACACCAGCAGCGCCGACTGGACCTCGCGTTGCTTCAGTCGGTACTCGCCGAACCCTGGCGTGAGCGGCACGATGTCCAGCGGACGGAAATCCCGACCGGTGTTGGAGATGATGAATTCCTGCGGGGAGAAGCGGGTCTCGCCCTGCTCGAGCGCGAAAAAGCTCACGTACCAGATGGAGTACGACGGGAGGCGATTGCGCTCCTTCACCGCCAGCAGCGCCTGCGCCTTGCTGGCCTGCAGCTCTCGCAGTGATCGGTAGGAATCGGGAGAGAGCAACCGGATGAATCGCTCGTCCAGCGGAATGGCGCGGATCTGCAGGCCGTTTGCGGGCGACGACTTGAGCGCGATGTCGTCCTGCCGCAGCGTGCCGTACCCGGCAGGCACCCAGTTCGGATCGAGCGTGTCTCCGGAGACGCCCGCCTGACCGGCGGGCGGCACCTGCGCCGCCGCGGGCCCGGCACTCGCACAGGCCGAGAGCGCCACGCAGGCCAGCAGTGCCAGAGCGGGCCGCCGTACGGGGTGGGTCATGGCGCCTCCTTCCAGTGTGGCATGGCGAGCAACGCCATGAGCGCGGACGCCAGGTCGTCGCGCCCCTGTCCGGTCTGCGCACTGAAGGGCACGATCTGATCGGGATCGAGCCCGAGCTGCCGCGCCAGCTCCTGAATGCGCGGGGCCACCTCGGCGCGCCGCAACTTGTCCACCTTGGTCACGGCGAAGATGGTGGGCACCCCCAGCTCCGCCAGGAAGTCGAGCATGACCATGTCGTCGTCCGTGGGATCGTGGCGCACATCGAGCAGTTGCACCACGCCCCACAGCTTCGGGCTGTCGGTCAGGTACCCTTCAATGAGCGGGCGCCATTCGGCCTTGCGTTCCTTGCTGATGCGCGCGTAGCCGTACCCCGGCAGGTCGGCCAGGACGAACTGCCGGTTCACGTCGAAGAAATGGATCTCGCGGGTGCGCCCCGGCGTGTTGCTCACGCGCGCGAAAGCCTTGCGCTTCATGAGCTTGTTCAGCAGCGACGACTTGCCCACGTTGGAGCGCCCCACGAAGGCTACTTCGGGATACGAGGGATCCGGGCGCCATCCGTCGCGCTTCGACATGGGCCCCAGGTATTCGAGGTGCCGGATCACCAGAGGATCGGCCGCTGCTCCCGTGGCGGGCGCCGCGTCCTCGCTCATGCCACGACCTCGTCGCCCGTCGCCATGATTACGCGCTCCTCGTGCAGGGCCGGGACCGCCCCCCGCAGGGCGAGGGTGAGCACCTCATCCATGGACTTCACCGGGTGCCAGATGACGCCGTTGCGCACGTCCTCCGGCAGCTCCGCCAGATCCTTGTTGTTGCCGGCCGGCACGATCACATGCGCGATGCGGTGCCGGTGCGCCGCCACCCCCTTCTCCCGCACGCCGCCAATGGGCAGGACCCGCCCGCGCAACGTGATCTCGCCCGTCATGGCGACATCGCCACGCACGGGAATCCCCGTGAGCGCGCTCGTCAGTGCCGTAGCCAGCGCAATCCCCGCCGACGGGCCGTCCTTGGGTGTGGCACCCGCCGGCAGATGCACGTGGATGTCGCGCGTACGATGGAAATCGGGGGAGAGTCCCAGCGCTCCCGCTCGCCCGCGCACAAAGCTCAGCGCCGCTGCGGCCGACTCCTTGATGACATCGCCCAGCGTGCCGGTAAGCTGCAGCCGGCCGCGGCCGGGAACCACGCTCACTTCGATCTCCAGCAGTTCACCCCCCGTGCTCGTGTACGCGAGGCCGCTGGCCACGCCGACCTGATCACGCAGTTCCAGGTCGTCGTCGCCATGCTGCGGCGTGCCCAGCATCTCCCGAAGCTGCGCGCTGGTGATCTTTACCGTACCACGGCCGTTCCAGTCGCGACGCGCCAGCTTGCGTGCGAGACGGGCAATACGGCGTTCGAGATCGCGCACCCCGGCTTCGCGGGTGTACTGCCGGATGATCGTCGGCAGCACGTCGTCGGCAAGCGCGACCCGCTCGGCCGGGACGCCATTCGCCACCAGCTGCTTGGGCACCAAGAACCGCTTCGCAATCGCCAGCTTCTCCTGCTCGAGGTAGCCGGGCAGGCGAATGATCTCCATGCGATCCCGCAGCGCCTCGGGGATGCTGGACAGCGAGTTCGCGGTGGTCACGAAGAGCACCTGCGACAGGTCGTAGTCCACCTCGAGGAAGTGATCGTTGAACGCGTGGTTCTGTTCCGGATCGAGCACCTCGAGCAGCGCCGCGGCCGGGTCACCCCGCCAGTCGGCGCCCAGCTTGTCGATTTCGTCCAGCAGGATGACCGGATTCACGCTCTCCGCGCGGCGCATGGCCTGCAGGATACGCCCAGGCATGGACCCGATGTACGTGCGGCGATGGCCGCGGATCTCTGCCTCGTCGCGCACACCGCCGAGGGCCATGCGTACGAACTTGCGGCCGAGCGCGTGCGCGATGGACCGCCCCAGCGACGTCTTGCCTACGCCGGGCGGCCCGACGAGGCAGAGGATGGGCCCGGCGAGTTTCCCGACACGCGCCAAGACGGCGATGTGGTCGAGGATGCGTTCCTTGACTTCGGTGAGACCATGGTGGTCTCCCTCGAGTGAGGCCTGCGCCTGCGCCAGGTCGGTCGTGTCGACCGTGCGTACTTCCCAGGGAAGCGCCAGGACCCAATCGAGCCACCCGCGCGCCACGGCCGCATCCGGGCTGGTCGGGGAGCTGCGCTTCAGTCGGCGCAGCTCGCGCTGCGCGCGCGCGGCCACGGCTTCGGGAAGTCCCCGTGCCGCCAGCTGCCGCGCCAGCTCCTCGAACTCGTCCCCTTCCTCCTGCCCGAGCTCCTTGTGAATGGCGCGGAGCTGCTCCTGGAGGAAGAACTCGCGCTGGTTCTGGAAGAGCGATCCGCGGACCTGGTCGTCGATCTTCCGCTCGAGCTTGAGCAGTTCGAGTTCGGCGCCCAGCATCTCCACCAGCTGTCCGGCCAGGTCGGCGAGACTGCCGGCCCCCAGCAGCGCCTGACGCTGCTCAATGGGAATCTGCAGATGCGCCGCAATACCGTAGGCAATGCGTTCTTCGTCATCGAGACCCTGCAGCAGCCCGATCACTTCAGGCGGCAACCGGCGCTGCAGCCCCGTGTACTCCTCAAACAGGGCCAGCGCGTGGCGAATGCGCGCGTGCGTGGTCTCGCCGCCAGTCCGGCTGGCGCTCCGGCTCTTCTTGAGCGGCATGGCCTCCACGCGCGCCTCGAGCATGGTGCCGGCCTTGAGCCCCTTGGTGCGGGTCATGGCCTTGACCGAGCTGTAGCGCGTCACCTTGACCCGTTCGAACCCATCGACCAGGATGCGGGTGGTGCCGTTGGCCACGCGGGAGGCCTGCTGCACGCGTGCGCGCACGCCAATGCGATACAGGTCGCTGCCCGCGGGCACGTTCACGTCGGCGTTGCGCTGGGTAACCAGCAGGAGTTCCCGATTCCCCTCGAGCGCCGCGGTCACGGCCGCGAGCGAGGCGTCGCGCCCGATCAGGAGGGGCATGGCCACGTGGGGGAACAACACCACGTCGCGAAGCGGAAGGACCGGCAGCTTGGGGCCGCCGGTCCTCGAAGTGCGTTGCGTGCTCAGGCTTCCTTCTTCTGCCGCTTGGGCGCGATTTCGAGGAGGGGCGGGGCGCCGCTCGAGACGGCGTTTTCGGTCACCCGGACCTCCACGACGTCGTCGCGTGTCGGCAGTTCGAACATGGTGTCGAGGAGCGTTTCCTCGAGGATGGCGCGCAGTCCACGGGCACCCGTGCCGCGCTTCAGGGCCTTCTGGGCCACGGCGCGCAGCGCCGTCTCCTCGAAGGTGATCTTCACGTCTTCGAGATCGAAGAGACGCTGGTACTGCTTGGTGAGGGCGTTCTTGGGCTCCTTGAGGATGCTGACCAGCGCCTCCTCGTCGAGCGCCTCCAGGGGTACGCACACCGGCAGGCGGCCCACCAGTTCGGGGATGATGCCGAAGCGCAGCAGGTCGTCGGGCTCGACTTCCGCAAAGGGCGTCTTGGGGGTGGTCTGCTTGATGGACACCACCTTGCTGTCGCCCTTCTTGCTGTCGAAGCCCAACTGGCGCTTGCCCGTCCGTGACTCGATGATCTTCTCGAGCCCGTCGAACGCGCCACCGCAGATGAACAGGATGTCCTTGGTGTTGATCTGGATGTATTCCTGCTGCGGATGCTTGCGACCGCCCTGCGGCGGCACGCTGGCCACGGTGCCCTCGAGGATCTTGAGCAGCGCCTGCTGCACGCCTTCGCCCGACACGTCGCGCGTGATGCTCGGGTTCTCCGACTTGCGCGCGATCTTGTCGATCTCGTCGATGTACACGATGCCGCGCTCGCACTCGGCCACGTTGAAGTCGCCGGCCTGCAGCAGCCGCACCAGAATGTTCTCCACGTCCTCACCCACGTACCCCGCCTCGGTGAGCGTGGTGGCGTCGGCAATGGTGAACGGTACGTCGAGGATGCGCGCCAGCGTCTGCGCGAGCAGCGTCTTGCCGGTGCCGGTGGGGCCGATGAGCAGAATGTTCGACTTGTCCAGCTCGACGTCGTCTTCCCGCGCCGTGCCCGCGGCATTGATGCGCTTGTAGTGGTTGTACACCGCCACCGACAGCGCCTTCTTGGCCTGCTCCTGCCCGATCACGTACTGATCGAGGATGTTCTTGATTTCACGCGGGGTGGGCACCTGCGTGATCGATTCGGCAACCTCGCGCTCCTCGTCCTCTGCCAGAATCTCGTTGCAGAGGGCGATGCACTCGTTGCAGATGTACACCGACGGGCCCGAAATGAACTTCCGGACGGCGTCCTTGGACTTTCCGCAGAAAGAGCAGCGCAGATGCTTGTCGTGGGACATAACGATCCGGTACGGTGGGCAAGTCGGGGACGAAATCCCCGCCCGGCAGAGAAAAACAGTGCGCGGCGGCCAGCGCCGCACAACTGAGAGAGTTAACCCCCTGAGACAGGCAGGGTCAAGCGAAACGCCGTGGTGGGAAGTGTCGGCACCCTCCCGCGAAATCCCAACCGGCGCCAACTTCCAGCAGAATCCGCCGGACAGCAGGCGGCTGGACCGCTTCCCCCGCTGATACCCCCGTTCCCGTCACAGGTACCCACGCGCCCATGTGGCCCTTCGAAGGCTTCCTGTTCGTTCACATCGCCTGCGGGGCGGTGGGGCTGGTCCTGTTCTGGATCCCCACACTCGGGCGCAAGGGAAGCCAGACCCACCGGAAGGTGGGGCACTGGTACGCCCGTCTGATGCTGGTCACGGCCAGCATGGCGATCGGCATGTCCATCACCACCCTGCTCGATCCGCTCACCACGCACCCCAAGCAGGTCGCGCTCGCCTGGCCGCAGTCCCGTATCGAGGGGATCTTCGGCTGGATGATGCTGTACCTCGCCATCCTCACCATCCAGCTCGTCTGGCACGGCGTGGCGACGATTCGCAACAAGAAGGATCACCCGGCCAACCGGCACCCGCTGAATGTGGCGCTCAACGTGCTCACGATCGTGGCGGCACTCTACTGCGCCTATCGCGGATGGCTCATCGACGAAGGACTCATGGAGGCGTTCGCCATCGTGGGGGTGGCCTCGGGGCTCACGAACCTCTGGTTCATCTACAGCGCCGCGCCCAGCCGGATCCTGTACCAGCTGGAGCACGTAAAGGCCATCGTGGGGTCGGGAATCTCCGTGTACACGGCGTTCATGGCCTTCGGCTTCGTGCGCCTCAATCCCGGTCACGCACTCAATCCCAAAATGTGGGCCATTCCGCTGGCCGTGGGGCTGGTCATCATCATCTACCATCAGGCGCGCATCCGGCTGGCCTTCTACCGCACGCGACGGGGCCCAGGGGCATCACAGCCTGCCGGAGCGGAGGCGTGACGGGCACCGCCACGCTCTGGCGTCCCCCCGCCCCAACCCCCCGGCCACCGGTCCCGTCGCTGCTGCGCCTCCTCTGGCGCCGCGAGAAGGACCTGCTGAGCCTCCTCCCCGACCTCGCCTATCGCGAGATGATCACGCCGCTCGGCTACACGCGGCGGGGGATTCTGCTCGTCAACGACCCGGTCTGGGTGTCGCGCATCCTCACCGATCACGACACCTTCCCCAAGAACGACCTGTTCGTGGAAGCGCTCGAGGATCTGGTGGGCAACTCCATGTTCGTCACGAGCGGCGACACCTGGCGCCGACAGCGCAAAATGGTGGATCCGGCGTTCTCGCACATGCGGATCAACCGGGCCTTCGAGTTCATGGCGGCCGCCGTGGACGATTACGAGCAGCGCCTCACGGCGCAGGCCCGCAGTGGGGAGACCTTCTCCCTCGACGCGGCCATGAGCCACCTCACCGCCGACGTCATCACGCGCACGATCTTCTCCGTCCCGCTGGAAGGGCAGACCTCACACGACGTGTTCGAGGACTTCATGCGCTTCGAACGACAGGTGGGGAGCATCGACATCAAGCGCCTGCTCTGGGACAAGCCGTGGTCGCCGGTCACGCAGCCCGAACCGGTGCGGCAGGCATGCGCCCGCATTCGCATGCACCTGGGGACCATGCTGGATGCGCGTCTGCAGCACCCCGAGTACGACGACATTGCCGGGGCCATTCTGGAGGCGCGCGACAGCGACACCGGCGCCCCGTTCACGCGCGAAGAGCTCATCGACCAGCTCGGCGTGTTCTTTCTCGCCGGCCACGAAACCACAGCCAGTTCGCTCACCTGGGCGTTCTTCATCCTGTCCCAGCGCCCCGACGTGGTCGCGCGCATTCGTGACGAGGTGCACGCCGTGGCGGGCGACGGCCCGGTGCTGCTCGAGCACACGAAGCGATTGCCCTACGTGCGCAACTTCTTCCGCGAGGTGCTGCGACTCTATCCGCCCATCACCTTCCTGCCGCGCGTGGCGGGCAAGGACACGGAGATTGCGGGGCGACGGGTGCCGCGGGGAACCATGCTCATGATTGCGCCCTGGTCGATTCACCGCCACGTGACGCTGTGGAAGGATCCGGCGCTGTTCGATCCCGACCGGTTTCTCCCCGAGCGCGAGGCCGAGCAGGTGCCCGGCAGCTACCTGCCATTCGGCGCCGGACCGCGCATCTGCGTGGGGGCGGCGTTCGCCACCATCGAGACGGCGCTCATCATTGCGCGGCTGGTGCGGCGCTTCGATTTCGAGGCGCTGCAGCCGGAGACGGTGCGGCCCTACGCGCGGCTCACCACGCGGCCGGCGGTGGAGATCATGATGCGGGTGCGTTCGCAGGCCCTGGAGACGCGCTGACACGGAGCTCGCCGAGGTCGGTAAGGGCACGGAGAAGCGCGAAACCCATGGGAAGGCAAAAAGAGGAAGGGCCGGTTGCTGGCCCTTCCTCTTCCTGTTCGTTGGCAGTGCTCCGTGACCTCACCAGCCTCCGCGAGCTCCGTGTGAACGCGTTCCCAAGGAGCCGGAGGCGCCCACCTCACTTGGCGGCGACAAGCTCCGCCTGGTGCTGAATGACGTTGTCCACCAGACCATACACGCGAGCGTCTTCGGCGCTCATGAAGCGATCGCGGTCGGTGTCGCGCTCGATCTGCTCGATCGGGCGGCCGGAGTGCTTGGCCATGAGTTCGTTCATCTTGCTGCGGAGATAGAGGATCTCCTTGGCCTGGATTTCGATGTCCGAGGCCGAGCCGCCGCCGCCGTTCTGTGACGGCTGGTGGATCATGATGCGGCTGTGCGGCAGCGCGCTGCGGTGGCCGGCCGCGCCGGCGCAGAGCAGGAACGCGCCCATCGAGGCGGCCATGCCCATGCACGTGGTGTGCACCGGCGCCTTGATGAACTGCATGGTGTCGTACATCGCCAAGCCGGCGGAAACGGACCCGCCCGGCGAGTTGATGTACAGGTGGATGGGCTTCTCGGGGTTGTCGGCCTCGAGAAAGAGCATCTGCGCGATGATGATGTTCGCGACGTCGTCGTTGATCGGCGACCCCAGGAACACGATGCGGTCCATCAACAGGCGCGAGAAGATGTCATACGTGCGCTCGCCACGGCTCGAGCGCTCGATGATGTACGGCATGTAGATCGATGCCATCACGTTCTCCATTCAGGTGACTACAAGACGGCGGCTCACGCCGTCGTCACGGGATTCTTCTCGAGCAGCCAGGTGAACACCTTCTCCTCGGTGATCTCGCGCTCGATCTCCTGCAGGCGCCCCTGCTTCTGGAGCTGCGCGTACACCTGACCGGGATCGGCGTTCCGCGCCTTCGCCAACTCTTCCACGCGCGCGTCGACCTCGGAGGCGCTGGCGGCGATCGACTCACGCTCGGCGATCGTATCCACGATCAGGTCGCGACGCACCTGATTCTCCGCCATCGGATAGAACTCCTTGGCGAACGTCTGCTTCTGCGCGTCGGGGACCCCGTACATCTGCATGTACCCCTCGACGAGCTGCATGACCCACGCCTTGGGCACATCGAACGGGTTGGTGTCCACGATCTGCCGGATGAGCTGCCCACGCACGTCGGCCTCGGCCTCGCGGCGCGCATGCTCGCCCATGTCGGTCCGCACCGTCGAACGCAGCGCGTCGACGGTGTCGAAGTCTCCGACCTCGCGGGCGAACGCATCGTCGAGTGCCGGCAGCGCCTTGCGCTTGACGTCCTTGACCACCACGCGCACGACCTTGGAGACGCCGCGCTGCGTCTCATCCGGGAAGTCGTCGGGCCAGCGCACCGACTTCTCTGCCGTGGCGCCCGGCGCGGTTTCCATGATGAGCTCCTCGATGCCGGCGATCGCCTGACCGCCCCCCAGCACGAGCCGGTACTCCTTCCCCTCGGGCAGCGATCCGTCGGCCTCGGCGGTGGAGAGCAGGACGGTGACCATGTCCCCATCGGCCGCCTTATCCTCCACCGGCGACCACTCCGCCTTCTGTTCACGCAAGCGCTCGATCTGCTCTTCGACGAGTTCGTCGCTCACGGCTGATTCGGTCCGCGTGAGCGTGTACCCCTCGAGCTTCTCCAGCGTCAGTTCCGGGCGCACTTCGCAGTGCAGCTCGAACTCCAGCGGCTGTCCCGGAACGGCCTTGAGATCGTGCACATGCGGTTGGGCCGCCAGCTTCAAGCCCTCTCGCTCAATGGCCTCGCGGAACGCCTCGTTGATCACGAGTTCGATGGCTTCCTGGCGCACCGCCTCGGGGAACTTCTTGCGCACCATGGACGGCGGAGCCTTGCCCGGGCGGAAGCCCGGAAGGCGGACCTGCGTCGCGTACTTGCGCGCCGCCTGGTCCTCATAGGAGGCCACGGTATCGGCCGGCACCGTGATCTGCAGGCGCCGGGAGACGCCAGCGGTCTCGGTCGGAGTGATGGTGATGTTCATCCTGGAAAATCTAGCTTGGGATTCGGGGAGACTGGAGGGGGAGACCCGAGAATTGAGCCGGAGAGTTGAGACGCACAGGGCGAGAATTGAGCCCGGATCGCAGTGAGGTGGAGGGTTCTAGCGGTGAGAGTTGAGGACCGACGCTCAGTGCTCACCGCTCACCCGCGCAACTCTCACCGCGATCCGGGCTCATGTCTCCGCCTCAGCCTCTCAACTCCGCCAGCTGGCCCTGACGTCTCAGTGCTCAGGCGGGTGGGGTCAGACCGGCGCCAGCGTCGGCGCCGGCTCTTTCGCTCCCTTGCGCGCCGGGGCGCCCCCGATCAACTCCGCCACGATCTTGCCCGAGGCGATGACCCCGGGGAGGCCGGCACCCGGGTGCGTGCCCGCGCCACAGAAGTACAGGTTGGGGATGTCCTTGCTCTGGTTGTGCGGCCGCATGTACGCCGACTGTGTCAGCACCGGCTGCGGACCGAAGGCACTCCCCAGGTAGCTGTTGAGCGTGTTCTCGAAGTACCGCGGATCGATGCGCCGTTCGGTGACAATGTGCTGCTGCAGGTCGGGGAGATACCGATCCTCAAGATACTGCATGATCTTGTCGCGATAGCGCTGCCCGACCGCTTCCCAGTCGGTGCCGCTGCCCAGATGCGGCACCGGCGAGAGCACGTACCAGCAGTCGTGCCCCGGCGGCGCAAGCGAGGGATCGGTGGCGGTGGGGCGGTGCAGGTACAGCGAGAAGTCGTCGGACAGGATCTTGCGCTCGAAAATGTCCTCGAGCAGCGCCTTGTAGCGCGGACCCATGATGATCTCGTGGTGCGCCGTGCCGGGGTACTGCTTGTTGGTGCCGAAGTAGATCACGAACAGCGACATGGAGTGCTGCAGCTTCTCCACCTTGCGATTCGGCACACTGGGGCGCTTCTCGGGCGCGATGAGCGTGCGATAGGCCTGCACCAGATCGCCGTTGCACACCACGGCGTCCGCGCGCAGCTGCTGCCCGTTCTTGAGGCGCACACCCGTGGTGCGGCGGTTGTCGCCCACGAGGATTTCATCCACCTCGCTGTTGAGCCGCAGCTCGCCGCCCAGGTCTTCGAAGGCCTGGATGAGCGCGCGCACGAGTGCGCCCGTGCCGCCCATGGCGAAGAGCACCCCCCACTGCTGCTCGAGCTTGTGGATGAGCGCATACACGCTCGATGAGCGATACGGATTGCCACCCACGAGCAGCGGGTGGAACGAGAAGACCTGCCGCAGCCGCTCGTCCTTGATGTACTTCTCGGCGAATCCGGCCACGGAGCGGTCGGCGCGCGTACGCACGAGATCGGGGATTGCCGACACCATGGAGCCGATGGTGAGGAACGGCTTGTCAATGAGCGGCATGCCGACGTTGAAAATCTCCCACGACTTTTCGCGGAAGCGGCGGTAGCCCTCCACGTCGCTGGGCGAAAAGGCCTCGACCTGACGGAAGATGTCGTCCTTGCTGCCGTTGTAGTGGAAGACGCTGCCGTCCTCGAACCGGATGTTGTAGAACGGATCGAGCAGGACGAGCTTGATATAGTCTTCGGTCCTGCGGCCGGTCAGGGCGAACAGCTCGTCGAGCACCCACGGTGCCGTGACGATGGTCGGGCCCCCATCGAACGTGAACCCGTCCTGCTCGAACACGTATGCGCGGCCACCCGGTTTGTCGAGCTTCTCGACGATGGTGACCTCGTGTCCCTGGGCCTGCAGACGGATTGCGGCGGCGATGCCGCCGAAGCCACTGCCAATGACGACGATGCGCATGGATCGGAAAGCTGGAGGATCGGGACGCCGCTGATGCGTGTTCAGCGACGCAGCAGGACGGCAATGTGCCAGAGGTGAATGACCATGGCCGACAGCATGGCAATGGCGAACCCCTCGGGCGACGGGTCAGGACGCCGGTGGAAGATCATGGCTGCAACGAGCGAACCCCCCGCTCCGAGAAACGACACGATCCGGGCAACATTGGGCTTCCCCAATGCGGAGTCGGGCGTGCGCCGCTGCCAGATCACCAACACCAGCGCCTCGAACACGATGAGAACGAGGATGCCGATCGGCAGGGCATCAGAGTCGAAAATGGGAACGAGGCGATCCATGTCGCAGTCGAGTAGGCTAACGCGGCAGCGGCGCGCGGTGTGCCCGGGAAACCCCTATGGCTGCGGCCGCCTTGCGTCAAATGTAGGGGAAAAGGAAACGGCCGGGCGGGTGGCCCGGCCGTTTCGCCCTTCGGGAGTGTGGGGAGCCTCGGTCAGCGCGTACCGAGCGCGCCATCGCGAGCCGGCTGCAGCGGGGTGGTCCCCAGACTCGTCAGCGGCGCCGGATCATTGCGCAGCGCCGCCCAGAGCGGGATGACCATGGCGATGGTGCCGAGTACGCCGGCCGGCACCATGTCCCAGCGGAAACAGATCGCGATGGGCAGCAGGCCGTTGATGGCGTACAAGGCGATCGGCAGGCGGTGCGGTGCCACCTTGGCCACCCACTCCGACGGCGGCACGAAGGCAAGCATGACCCGCGCCACCAGGATACCGGTGAGCAGCCACCCGAGCCAATTGGTGATGGGCATGCCGAAGAAGATGGGATTGCCGATCCACTGCTCGAACTGCGAGCGGTTGGACAGGTCCCCGATCTCCCAGAACCAGTGGTTCGTCTTCGCCATGGCCGGGTCCATGGACACGTCCCACAGCGTGAGCACCACGCCGCCCACCAGTGACCACCACCACTTGGAGACGTTGTCGTCCGTCCCCTTGAGGAAGCGGCCGCAAATCGCGAGCGACGCGACGAGCATGTAGAACCACGACGTCGGGATGTTGAACGGCACCTTGCCGCCGATCTTGTATCCCAATTGGCTGCTGTACTCGTACGCGCCGAACGGATAATCCCACCGCGTGCCCACGTACTCCGACGTGAGCGCCAGGATGAAGGCCACGAGGAAGGTGATCACCGCTTTGCGCGTCCCCACGGCCCACGCGAGGAAGGCGAGGCCGGAGATGGCTCCCAGCGTGACCGTGGTGGCGCCGCCGTAGGTGAAGCCCATGGCCATCACCTTCTGGTTCTGCGGCGTCTGCAACCACTCCGGATATGGGGGCAGCAGGAACGTGGCAAAGGCGAACGCGGAAAACGCACTGAAAAACAGATGCCCCAGCAGGGTGATCGACGCGATCTTGAAGAGCGTCGACTTCGTACTGTCCTGTTGGTCTGTGTACAGGGTCATGCGAACTGCACCTCAGGCAAGACGGACAAGTGCATCGGCGTTGGACGATGCCGTGTTGGGTTCCCACACGATGCGCGGGCCATGGCCCAGCGCGGACAGATCGGGCGTGGGGGCGCGGTACCGCCACGCGTTCCAGAGTATGCCCACGCGCGCGAGTCGACCAATGCGGGCTCGCGACGAGATGGTGTCGTATCCCTGGGCTTCGATGGCGGACAGGATGCCGGCGTAGCCCGTCGCGCAAGCAGCCGCGCACCGCTGGGCGTCGGCATCGAGCAGGGCAATGCCGGGCATGGCCGCCGCGTACAACGCGCGCGCCCGGCTGACCTCGAAGGCCATGAGCTTGGCCCACGACGCATGGCGCGCCAATGCGGGATCGCGCGCCAGCACATCCTGCGCCGTCAGCCCGAAGCGCGCCATATCCTCAGCCGGCAGGTAGCAGCGCCCGCGTCCCGCATCCTCACCCACATCCCGCAGGATGTTGGTGAGCTGCATGGCGGTACCCAGCGTGCGCGCATACTGGATGGCCTTGACCCGCATCGCCGGACCAGCCGGCACACCAAAGACGTAGGTGCACATCTCACCCACCGAACTCGCCACCCCTTCGCAATACTGCTCGAGCTCGGGCCACGTTTCGTATGTGTGCGCCTCGAGATCGCGACCCACGCCATCGAGCAGCTCGAAGAGGGGGGCGGGGGACACCTCGTACGCTCGCGTCACCCACGCCATTTCACGGAAGATGGGACCCGACGGGCGCCCATCGAGCGCGGCCTGCAACTGCTCACGGTACGCGTCGAGCTGCAGGCGCAGCGCCACGAGATTGCCGTGATCGGCCTGATCCACGAGGTCGTCGGCGACGCGGCAGAAGGCGTACAGCGCGTACGCCGCACGGCGCTTTTCCAATGGCAGCAGCTTGCTGGCCAGCGAGAAGGTGCGCGCATGCGCCATCGTGATGCGCGCGCACTCCGCCGCATCGGTGTGCGCATTGCTGCGCGTGGCGGGTGCGATCATGCCACCGAACTCGGAAGACGCCGAGGTTTCATCGAAGCGATGTCAGGCAGGGATGACGAAGATGGCACAGGCTGGCCCGGAAACCGCAGTGATCCCCGGCACGAGCTTAACGCAGGACGGGACAACGGGTTCCTGCCCCCCACGGGGGGCGAAAACGCGACGGCTCCGGGGATGATAATGAACCTGTGACCGCTTGGTCCAACTGTCAACTGATTCTTACAGCGCCAGTGTCACGGATAATTGACAGGGTGGCCGACAAAAGGGGGAGGAGCCGCGATGGCCCCTCCCCCCTTTACACGTCCCGCATGCCGGCGACTCAGGTGCGCATGTTGGGGTTGTTGTCACGCTCAACGAACGGAATCGGATAACAGGTGTCCGTTCCCGTGTTGCCGATGCCGGGCTTGAAGTACGGCTGTCCGGTCGCCGTCACGCCCGCCGTGGCCGCCGGGTCGCGGCGGAAGTCGGCCACGCGCTTGCCTTCGAGATAGAAGTCATAGCCGCGCTGCGTGAACAGCTCGCGCTTCACGCTCGCCGCGTCCTGCGGACCGCTGTAGGGCACCAGGCCGGCTGCCGCCCGGCGGGCGTTGATCAGCGTCAGCTGGGTGGTCACGTCCCCCGACGCCTCGGCCGCGATGTAGTCGGCTTCCAGCTTGCTCGCGAGGCGGATGGGCGCCGCATAGCCGGGGAACTTGAACTGCTGGTGGAAACCACCCGGCACGGGATCCTGGGGCTGCGCCGTGGGCGCGGGCGTACCGCCCTGCACACGGTACGGCACGCGCGGATCGTTCGTGCGCCAGAACGGGGCCACGCTGATCGACCCACGGTCGAAGCTGAAGAACCACAGGTCGTTCGACAGGCGGGCCCGGTTACCCGGGTCGTCGGTGTAGCGCATGGTGAACTCAAAGCCGGCCGGCACCGCCGCGGCATCCGCCGCCGCCCCGGCGTTGTCCCGGCGCTGCAGGCGCGCGCGAGCACGGCCTACGAGGGCCAGGTTCGCCAGCGACGCACCTTCCGCCGTTCCGTTGGCGCGCCCCACCTCGATGCCGCGGGTGAGCCAGAACGACGCCGAATCGAGCATCTGATTCGTGTTGAGTTCCGGCCCCGACGAGAAGCTGCCGGTGCAGAAATCGCTGGCCATCTGCAGCATGGCGAAGCCGCGGAACGTGGCCGCACGCGCCACGCTGATGTTGGTGTTCGGGTTCGGCAGCGCGAGGTCGAGCACCTGCTTGGCCGAGGCGATGGCGCGAGACAGCGGCGCCCACACGTCACCGTTGAGCGACCCGTTGAGTGGCGTGATGTTGCGAACGCCGAACTCGTTGCGCGTGGGGAACGTGTCGGACACGTTCGCCTCGCCGCTGAACCAGGCGCCGTACATCGCGAGCAGCCCGAACATGTCGACGAAATTCTGCTGCGCCGACAGCGCCAGGGTGTTGCCGCTCGACACCGGGTCCACCGTGGAGGCGTCGATGACGTTGGGATTGGTCACGGTGACGAACTCGTCACCGCAGGCGGTCGCGCCGAGGGCGAGTACCGCACCCGCCGCCGTGCGCGAAACCGCGCGGACGATCTTCTTCATGGGATGGTTGCGGTCAGAAGTTGAGATTGAAACGGAGCACCGAGCGGCGCGGCAGCGGCGCCGTGAGGAAGTCTTCGCGCGCGAAGGCACCCGTCTGCGCGTTCACTTCCGGATCGGCCCCCGAGAAGTCGCTCCACAGGCGCACGTTCTGGAACGCCAGCGTCACCGAGGCACCCTGCACGCGCTTGCCCAGCTTGTCCATCAGAAAGCGCGGCACATCGTACGTGGCGGACAGTTCGCGCAGGCGCACGAAGTCGCCACGCTCGATGTAGGGCTCGCGAGCGTCGTTCACCGGCACCGCCGACCCGTTGGCTTCCGACACGAACGGGCCGAACCGGCGCAGCCGCTCTTCGGCCGGCAGGGCCGTGGGGTCGAGGCGCAGGTTCGAACGCACCAGCTGCGTCTCGCGGAAGAAGCGCGTGTTGTTGTACACCACGAAGTCACGCTTCGCGTCCAGCAGCGCGGCGATGCGCAGATTCTTGAAGAGCGTCAGGGTGTTCGTGATGTTCCACTCGAGCGTCGGGAACAGGTTGCCCACCGGCTCGAGCGTATCGCTCACGACCACGCGGTTGGCCGCGGCGTCGACCGAGCGCACGCGCTTGGCCACCATCACGCCGAGCTGCTGCCCCTTGAGGGCGCGACCCACGCCACCAAGCGCGAAGGGCGAGATGCCACCGAGGCTCGTCAGCTCGTTGCGCAGCGTGTTGGCCGCACCACGCACATCCCAGCGCACGTTGCGCTTGTTCACCGCCGTCACGTTGACCGCGACTTCCACACCCTGGTTCAGCACCGAGCCGAGATTCGCCAGCGGGTTGGCGTTGAAGCCAAGCGACGGCGGAATCGGACGGGCGATGATCAGATCCTGCGTGGTCTTGCGGAAGAACGTGACTTCCGTCGACACCTTGTTGTCGAAGAAGCCGGCATCGAGCCCCGCTTCGAACTCCGTACCCCGCTCGGGCTTGAGGTCGGCGTTGCCGGGGTTGCCGAGCACGGCACCGGCGAGCGTCGTGCCGGTGATGTTGTACGACGCCGCGGCCAGCGTGGTGAGCGCGTCACCCGGGTTCGGCGAGCGACCCGTGGTGCCGTACGCGGCGCGGAGACGCAGCGTGTTCACGAAGCGGGTCAGGGGGGAGAAGAACCCTTCTTCGCTGATCGCCCACGAACCGCCGATCTTGGGGAGCACGAAGCTCGGCGCCTGGTCACCGAACGACGAGTTGCGGTCGATGCGCACACCCACCTGCAGGAAGCGCTTGTTCTGGTTGCCGATCTGCAGCTGGCCGAGGTAGCCGTACTGACGCTGCTCCGTGAAGCCGCCACCGCCCGTGGTCTGCGACGCCGAGCCGATCGAGTTGTTCGCGTTGGTCACGAAGCCGATGCCGGTGGCGTTCAGATTCGTGTTGCGGGTCGAGATGACCTGGAGGCCGAACGAGAGGTTCGTTTCCCAGTCGCTCCCCCACTGCTTCTTCATGTTGCCCAGGTAGTCGAACGTGTAGCGCTCGGCGCCGCGCGACGTTTGGGCGTTGCTGCCACCGTCGGTCAGACCGCCATACCAGAGGCTGTCGTTGCGCGGGAAGAAGCTGGTCTGCAGGTCGTTCGCGAAGTCGAGACCGCCGGTGAACCGGTTGGTGAACCAGTCGGTGGGCGCGTAGTTGGCCGTGATGCTCGACGTGACGCGCTTGGAGAGCAGCTGGCGATACACCGAGTTGATGGCGTTGAACTGGCGGTTGGAGAACCAGCCGTTGTTCGACAGCCCGGCGTTCGGCCCGTCATTGCGGGTGGCGGGGCTGCCCAGCAGGGCGCCGCCGATCCAGCCGAAGATGTTGTTGTCGTTGTCCGGAAGGCGCGTGGCCGTTTGCACGAGGCCAAGACCGATGTCGAAGTTGAGCTTCGAGTTGGCGATATAGTTGGCGTTCGTGCGGAGGTTGTAGCGGTTGAAGCTTTCGTTGGGGAGCGTGCCCGACGAGTTGTCCGACCCGTAGTTGAGGGCAAAGCCGTAGTTCTGGCCGCCACCCCGGATGCCGTAGTTCACGAGCCGCTCCGTGCCGTCGCGGAAGGCGCCGACGCGCTCGAGCGGGTTGTCGCTCACCAAGTCACCAACCGCGCGACCGCGGCAGAGCGGGTTGGTGCTCGTGGGGGCCACGGTCGCCGCCGTGCAATTGGCGTAGTTGTCGGGGATGTCCCAGTACGACACGCTCGACGTGCCCTGCTCGGCGCGCAGCGTCTGCTGGAAGCTGCCCGAACCCGCCTTGCCCTTCTTGGTGATGATCTGGATCACGCCGGCTGAGGCGTCGGCACCGTAGAGCGTCGCCGCCGCGGGGCCCTTCACCACCTCGATGCTTTCGATTTCATCGGGGTTGAGGTCGTTGAAGCGGTCGTAGGCCTGCCCCGACTGCCCGGACCCGATGATGCCTTCGTTCACGCGCACGCCATCGATGAAGACAAGCGGCTGGTTCGACAGGTTGATCGAGGAAGCACCACGGATGCGGATCTGCGTGGCCGTGCCCTTCGTGCCCGACTGCGAGCTGAGCGCCACACCGGGCACGCGCGACTGCAGCAGGTTGGCCACGTTCGTGACGGGCGCGTCCTTGATGATGTCCGCCGCCGTAACGGAGGCGACGAGCGCCGACTGCGCCTTGCGCTCCTGGTTGCCGGCGGTGCCGGTCACGACCACTTCGGACAGGTTGATGGCCGACGTGGACATCTCGAAGTTGAGACTGGTCGTCGTGCCGGCGGTGACGGTGGCTGTCTGCGTGACCGACTTGTAGCCGATGCGCAGGGCGGCGACGCTGACGCTACCCGCCCGAACGTTCAGCAGGCGGTACTCACCATCCTTGTTGGTGGGAGCGGCCAGCATGGTTCCTACGAGAGAAATCCGAACATCCGAAATTGGCAGCTTGGTGGCGGCGTCGATCACCTTGCCGCTGATGGTACCGGTGGGCGCCTGCTGCGCGCCCAACGATCCCGCCAGGACCAGGGAGGTTACCGCTGCTGCCCAACGGGTAATGCTCAACCGATGGGACATCAACTTCTCCAGAGAGTGGAACAGAGGAGGAGGGCCCCGCAGCGAAACGGGCGGGGCGAGGAGGGGAACGCGCCGTGAGCGACGACGGGCCGGTTGGGGGGCCAGTCGCGCCGACACGGGACGAAGATAGATGCTAACCGATAAGTTCTCAAAGAGTAGACAGCGGGCGCGGATCGGCCCATCCAACGTCTGGCCTGGCAGGGCTGAATGGTGTGAGGCAACCGGCCACGGTTGCGTATGTTCCTGTGTCTGGAACGGCGGGGCCTCGATGGTGATGGCGCCTTGACGGGGGCTGGTACCGGGGTTCACGTTCGCGGATCCGGCAAGGTGTGTGGATCAGCCTGCCGGATGCTCCCCGCCGGGGGCAGCGTCGTGCCCAGTCCCGCCCCCCAGTCTCCACACAGGCTGCACTCCCCAGTGCCTGCTCGATGACGCCGTATCTCACATTTCTGCTCTATCTGACCGCCATTGTCGGCTTTGTCGGCCTGGCGCTGTCGTTGAACGCTCTGCTGGGCCCCAAACCGGCAGGCACGTCCACCAAGCTGGAGCCCTTCGAGTGCGGCGCCACGCCCGTGGATGTCATCAATGTGAAGGCCGTCCCCATCAAGTATTACGCGGTGGCCATCGCGTTCCTGCTGTTCGACCTCGAAACCATGTTCCTGTTCATCTGGGCCCTCGGAGCACGCCCGCTCTCCGGGTTCATGGTGTTCACGTTCTTCCTGTTTGCCGCACTGCTGGTGCTCTGCCTGCTGTACGTCTACAAGGCGCGCATCCTCGAAGCGGTGACGGAGTAGGCGATGTACGGCAAGCGACTTCCCATTCTCGACGGCACGGGTGCCGCGGCCTCCGCCGGCACGGGCGTCGAGGCGCACAGCAAGCCCGCCACCTTCGAGTACCTCACCACCCGCAAGGACGAACTGGTCGGCTGGGCGCGCAAGTTCTCGCTCTTTCCGTACCCCTTCGTCACGGCCTGCTGTGCCATGGAGTTCATGGCCGTCAGCGCATCCAATTACGACACGGACCGCTTCGGTGCCGCACTGCCGCGCTTCTCCCCGCGGCAGGCCGACCTGCTCATGGTCGTCGGTACCGTGACGCAGAAGCAGGCTCCCATTCTGCTCAAGGTCTACGAGCAGATGTGCGAACCCAAGTGGGTCATGGCCTTCGGCGTCTGCGCGAGCACGGGGGGCTTCTATCAGAACTACGCGTCGCTCCCCGGCATCGACCGCATCATTCCCGTGGACATCTACGTGCCGGGGTGTCCGCCTCGTCCCGAGATGGTCATCGACGGCATCATGCGCCTGCAGGAAAAGATCGCGCAGGGGCGACATCCCATCATCAACGACCGATTCTGACGTGACCGCCCCACTCTTCGACCGGCTGCGCGAGCAGCTTTCCCCCGGCGAAGCGGGGTCGGGAGGACAGGTCAGTGCTGAGACCCCCGTCGTCTGCCTCGGGGTGCAGCACAAGGTCCTCGTCTTCGCCCTCACCCCCGATCAGCTGCTGCCGATGGCGCGTCGACTCCGCGACGAGTTCGGCTTCGATCTCTTCCTTGATGTGACCGCGGTGGACTGGCCTGGCGCGCCGCTCCGCTTCGAGGTGGTCTGGCATTTCTACTCGACCGCCGCGCACGTGCGCGTGCGCCTCAAGGCGCGCGTGCCCGACCCGGACCCCACCGTGGATTCGCTCACGCCGCTCTATGGCGCCGCCGGCTACATGGAGCGCGAGTGCCACGATATGTACGGGATCGTCTTCCGGGGGAACCCGGACTTGCGCCCGATCCTGCTGTACGAAGGCTTCGTCGGTCATCCGCTGCGCAAGGACTACCCGAAGCAGAAGGAGCAGCCGCTCGTGCCGTATCTTCCTCCGCAGGGTGCCCTTGTCCGCTGACCCCGTGCTCCGCCCGCCCATTGCGAACCCGGTGCATCCGGTGTTCGCGGCCAGTCGCGACGACACCACCGTGGTCAGCATCGGCCCGTCGCACCCCGCCACGCACGGTACGGTGCAGATCATCGCCGAGATGGATGCGGAAAAGGTGGTGCGTACCGACGTGCACTGTGGCTATCTCCACCGCGGATTCGAGAAGGAGTGCGAGGATCACACCTGGCACAACCTCATGCCGTACGTGGACCGGCTGAACTACTGCTCGGCGCTGATCAACAACTTCGCGTATTGCGACGCGGTCGAGCAGCTCATGGGCATCGAGATCACGCCCCGCACCAAGTACCTGCGCACGCTGCTCGCCGAGTACAGCCGCGTGGCCGACCACCTCACGTGCGTGGCGGCCCAGCTCATGGAGCTGGGCGCCATGACCGGGTTTCTGTACCTGGTCACCGCCCGCGACAGCATGTATGAGCATCTCGCGGCGCTCACCGGCGCGCGGGTCACCTATTCGTACGGTCGCATAGGTGGACTGGCCTTCGACGTGCCCCCGGGCTGGTTCCGGCGGCTCGAGGAGATCCTCGCGGACTACGAGCGGTACGTGGGCATGGTGCACGGCCTCGTCGACCGCAATCGCATCTTCATCGACCGCATGCGCAACGTGGGCGTCATCGACACGGCGCGCGCCGTTCATTGGGGGTTCACCGGACCCATCCTGCGCAGCACCGGCGCCCCGCGTGACCTGCGCAAGGACACGCCGTACCTGGCGTACGGAGAACTCGATTTCGACGTGCCCGTGGGGATCAAGGGCGACAACTACGACCGGTACTACGTGCGCATGCGCGAGATGGACGAGTCGGTGTACATGATGCGCCAGCTGCTCGACATGATCCCCGAGGGGCCCATCATGGTCGATGACCGCCGCTGCGTGTTTCCCGAGAAGGAACTCGTGTACACGGAGATCGAGTCGCTCATCAATCACTTCAAGCTCGTCATGGAAGGGCCCGTCGTGCCGGCCGGCGACATCTACGTGGCCCACGAAGGGGCCAACGGTGAGCTCGGCTTCTACTGCGTCAGCAACGGCGAGGGCCAGCCGTACAAGGTGCATGTGCGCGCCCCCAGTTTCGTCCACATGGGGGGGGTGCACACCATACTCGATGGGTACCAGTTGGCCGACATCGTGACCACCTTCGGGTCGGTCAACATGATTGGCGGCGAGTGCGATCGATGACCGACCCCATGAAGAACATTCAGCATCTGATCCCCGAGTTCGAGCGCTGGAAGGAACGCTACCCCGCCGGGTTCGAGGGGTCGCTCACCATTCCCTGCCTGCGACGCATTCAGGAGGAACGCGGCTACATCGCCGACAGCGATATCGACGAACTGGTGGCGTACCTCGGCGTGCCCCGCACGCAGGTCGATGAAGTCCTCGGCTTCTACACCATGTTCACTCGGACGCCGCTGGGCACCCACCACCTGCAGGTGTGCCACAACGCCTCCTGTTCGCTGCGTGGGGCTGAGGGGCTCATCAGCTACCTGTGCGGTCGGCTGGGCATCCGGCCCGGCGAAACGACGCCGGACGGCCGGTTCACCCTGTCCACGGCGGAGTGTCTCGCCTCCTGCGGCACGGCGCCCATGATGATGGTGAACGAGGGCTACCACGAGGATCTCACGCCGGCCAAGGTCGACGCTCTGCTCGAGGAGCTGGCCCGGTGAGTGACGCCTATCCCTCGCCCACGCTCTCCGGGCGGAAGTTCTTCATGAACTTCCCGGTCACCGACACATCGCACGACCTGGCGGCCTATCGCGTGCGCGGCGGCTACCAGGCCCTCGAGAAGGTACTGCGCGAGCTGCAGCCCGCCGACGTCATCAAGGAAGTGAGCGCGGCCGGCCTGCTGGGGCACGGTGGCGCCGCCTTCCCCGCCGGACGCAAGTGGGGCGTCATTCGCCCCGATGATGGCGAACCGCACTACGTGTGCATGAACGCCGATGAGGGCGAGCCCGGGACCTTCAAGGATCGCTGGCTGCTGGAGTGCGTGCCGCACATGTCGCTCGAGGGGCTCATCCTCGCGTCGTATGCCATCGGCGGACGCCACGCGTTCATCTACATTCGCGGGGAGTTTGATCTCGCGTGGCGACGCATTCAGGGGGCTGTCGATGAAGCGTACGCCGCCGGGCTGCTGGGGAAGAACATTCTCGGGACGTCGTACTCGCTCGATGTGGTGGTGTACCGCGGCGCGGGGTCGTACGTGTGCGGTGAGGCATCCGCCATGCTCGCCTCGCTCGAGGGGAAGAAGGGCTGGCCGCGCAACCGGCCGCCACGGCTCACGGTGAAGGGGCTGTACCAGAAACCCACTGTGGTGAACAACGTCGAGACGCTGGCCAACGTGCCGGTCATCATGAGCCTCGGTGCCGAAGACTTCCGGCGCACGGGTACGCCCAAGAGTCCGGGCACGCAGATGATCTCCATCTCGGGGCACATCGTGCGGCCGGGGGTATACGAGGTCGAGTACGGATACTCGTGGGAGCGGTTTCTCTTCGAGGACTGCGGCGGCATGCTCGGCGGGCGCGAACTCAAGTGCGTGATCCCCGGTGGGGTCTCCACCAAGATCCTCAATCGCGACGAGATTCGGGGCGTCACGCTCGACCACAACAGCGCCGTGGCAGCCGGTTCGCAGCTGGGGTCCGGCGGCATGATCGCCGTGGCGGAGGGCACATGCATGGTGCGTCTGGCGCGCGTCATCCAGCGCTTCTACCACCACGAATCCTGCGGGCAGTGCACCCCGTGTCGTGAGGGGATGGGGTGGATGGAGCGGGTGCTCGACCGCATCGTGCGCGGCGAGGGACGACTCGACGATATCGACCGGCTGTATCACATCTCCAATGCGAACGATGGCACCACCATCTGCAGCCTGGGCGATTCCGCCGGCTACGCCTGTACCGCCATCCTCGATCACTATCGCGAGGAGTTCGAGTACTACATCAAGAACGGCCACTCCATGATGGGCGGGGTGCTCGCCATCGACGACCCGTTCGCCGGTGCGGTGCCCACGCCGCTTCACGCCACTGCGGGGGCACGATGAGCCACGCCGACCGCAAGCGCGGCAACAACGAGCCGGTGGACACCGGCAAGACGATCGCGTTCAGCATCAACGGCGTTCCGTGCACGGCGTTCAAGGGCGAGACCGTGATTCAGGCGGCACGGCGCGCGGGCATGGACATCCCGCACTTCTGCTGGCACCCGGATCTCTCGGTGCCGGGCAACTGCCGCATCTGCATGGTGGAGGTCGAACAGGACAAGGGCGACCCCTGGTTCGACATCGGCTGCAACATGCCGGTGACCGAGGGGATGCGGGTACTCACCGAATCCGACACGGTGAAGAAACTGCGTCGTGAAACGATGCAGTTCATCACCCTCAATCATCCGGTGGACTGCGGTATCTGCAACAAGGCTGGCGAGTGCATCCTGCAGGACTACCACTACGAGCACAACGGGCGCGCCTCGCTCTCCATCGACCGCAAGAACCACGCAACCAAGTTCTACCCGTTGTCCGACCGCATCATGCTGGACAACGAGCGGTGCATCATGTGCACGCGCTGCGTGCGCTTTACGCACGAGGTCTCGGAGTCGCACGCCCTCGCCGCCGTCCATCGCGGTGATCACGCGCTCATCCGCCCCGCGGAGGATGCGAACTTCAACGAGGACGCCTACTCCGACAATGTGATCGACATCTGTCCGGTGGGCGCCTTGCTGTCGCGGCAGAACCTCGATCATGCGCGTGTGTGGTATACCAGGGCCACACCGAGCGTCTGTCCGGGGTGCTCACGCGGGTGCAGCATCAACATCTGGCATCGCAAGCCCGAGTGGGCGCTCAAGGCGCTCGACCCGCAGCTCAATACGCGCATCGAGCGCGTGACCCCGCTGGAGAATCCGGCGGTGAACGATATGTGGATCTGCAACAAGGGACGTGACCTGGCGCAGCTCTTCGAGCGACCGCGTGCCATGCAGGCGCTGGTGCAGGGCATGCCGGTGGAACTGGACGTCGCCATCGACCGCGCCTCAGCGCTCCTGCGCGGCGCGCGCCGTGTCGTAGCCTTGGTCTCGAGTTGGGGATCCAACGAGGAACTCGCCGCTTTCCATGGTGCTTTCGCCGATCGGCTCGGCGCGTCGATGGGGGCGTACGCGAAGCCCGATCAGCTGCCGCTCCCGGGCGAAGTGCTCGAGGATGCGCTGCTCATCAAGGCCGACAAGAATCCCAATCTCACGGCCGCGACGGCCCGCTTCCCGCTGTTGCCCGCCGACGCGGCGGCGGCGCTCACGGACAGCGACGTGGTGCTCGTGTGGGGCGAAGGGGTGGCGGACGACGTGCTGCCGCCCGGCGCCACGGTCATCCGACTCGACGGCTATGCCTTCGCGCACAATGCCACCGCCCACGTGTTCATTCCGCTCAGCATTCAGACGGAGCGCAGCGGTCACTACACCAATTTTGCCGGCACGGTGACCCCGTTCACGGCCTGCTTCCCCCCCAAGGCACCGGTGGCGCACGCCGAGCAGCTCTTCGCGCGTCTGGCCGGTCACCCGGCGCCGCGCGCGCTGGCCGGAGCCGGCGCATGAGCGGCACCGGGATGCTCCCCGATCTGGTGGTGACGCTGGTCTTCATCGGCTATGCGATGGTGATGCTGCTCAGCTTCGGCGGGCTGCTCACCTGGGTGGAACGCAAGCAGTCGGCGGTGATGGCGGACCGGGTGGGGGCCAATCGCGCCTACATCCGCATCCCGTTCACCAACGTGAAGCTGGTGTGGCTGGGGCTGTTCCATGGCATGGCTGACGGTCTCAAGATGCTGCTCAAGGAGAACTTCAAGCCGCGGACACACGATGCGGTGGGCTACTTCCTGGCGCCCTTCCTCGTGTTCACGCCGGTGCTGCTGGTCTTCGCGGTGATCCCGTTTGGCGGTACGGTGGTGCCGGGGCAACTCATTCCGGCGCTCTCCTCGTGGTTCGGGGACCGCGCCTACCCCATGCAGATCGCCAATCTCGATGCGGGGCTGCTGGTGGTGTTTGCCTTCAGCAGCCTCGGCATCATCGGCGCCATGCTTGCCGGCTGGGCCTCCGACAACAAGTTCTCGCTGCTGGGGGGGCTGCGGGCGGGGTCGCAGATGATCAGCTACGAGCTCGTCATGGGGCTGACGGTACTGGGACTCATCCTGGTGTACGGTACCGTGAACCTCGGCGACATCGTGCGCCAGCAGTCGGGCACCATCGGCGGCGTTCTACCGGCATGGGGTATCGTCTACCAGCCCTTCGCGGCGTTCCTCTTCCTCACGGCGGCCATCGCCGAGAACAAGCGCATTCCGTTCGATCTCCCCGAAGCCGAGTCCGAGCTCATCGCCGGCTACTTCACCGAGTACAGCGCGATGAAGCTCGGGCTCTTCATGTTCTCGGAGTTCATCCAGATCGCCGTGGTGGGCGCCCTGTTCGCCACGCTGTTTCTGGGCGGCTACAACCTGCCGTTCATGACCGACGCCGGGTTCTCGTTGCCGTGGGGCACCGAGATCGCGCTCAGCCAGGCGGTACGGGTTCCGCTGCAGCTCGTCACCTTCCTCGGCAAGGTCGCGCTGCTGTGCGTCATCCAGATCCAGATTCGCTGGACGCTGCCGCGGTTCCGGTACGATCAGATGCTTGGCCTGTCGTGGAAGATGTTGCTGCCGCTGTCGCTGGCGAATCTCGCCGTGACCGTGGTGTGGATGTGGCTCGCCGGAGGTGGCCAGTGAATCCGATGCTGAAGGACCCTGTGGTGTCACCGCCCGCCGCCGGGGTCACGGGCGTGGCGTTCGGCGACAACGAACGGCTGGCGGCGCAGAAGGCGACGCGAGAGCGGCCGTCGCCGGCGTCCCCGCCGGCGGTACGCAAGGCGCCCGTGCGCTACGCGCGCAAGCAGTACTGGAACGAGCCGACGATGACCTGGTGGGAGAAGGCGTATCTCCCGGAGGTGCTGCGTGGACTGGCCATTACCACCGGAATCTTTCTGCGGAACATGGGAAAGTGGCTGACCGGTCGAAAGGGCGCGGTCACGACCTACTATCCCGAAGAGAAGCGCGTCGATTTCGCGCCGCGGAACCGAGGCAAGCACATTCTCACGCAGCGCCCTGACGGATCGCCGCAGTGCATCGCGTGCAACATGTGCGCCACCGTGTGTCCGGCCAAGGTAATCGAGATCGAGGCCGGTTTCGATCCCAACGATCCCGCGCACCCCAAGTACCCGGTGCGCTTCGAGATCGACTACTCGCGCTGCGTGTTTTGCGGCATGTGCGTGGAGGCGTGCCCGGAGGATGCCATCCGCATGCAGGAGGATGTGCCCGATCTCGTGTCGGACAACCGTTACGAGATGTGGATGACGATGGATGAGATGCTGACCTGGAGGCCGCAGCAGGACGTGGCGAAACCCTATCCGCCCAAGCCCGTGCCGTTGACACTCGGGGAAAGCGTGAAGCGAGGACGCGGACAATAGACGCCGTGGCCCTTGCCCTGTTCGGGCTCGTCTCGTTGGGGGCGGCGGCGTCGATGTTGTTCCTGCGCGAACCGATGCGCGTGGCGCTCGCCCTCATTACGTCCATGACGGCGCTCGGCGCCGTGTACGGACTCATGGGTGTCCACTTCATCGCGGCCTTCCAGGTGCTCATCTACGTCGGCGCGGTGATGGTGTTCATGGTGTACGTCATCATGCTGCTTGAGGTCAAGGAAGCGCCCGGCAGCAGGCGCTTCTCGTCGCTGGCCGTCCCGGGCGCCGTGGTGGGTGTCCTGCTGGCTGCGGCGCTTGGCGTGGTCATGCTGCGTGGCGTCAGCGCGGCCTCGCCGGCGCGAGGCGGCGAAACGTTCAACCTCGTGCAGTTCTCCTCGGTCTTCTTGTCGCAGTACTGGCTGGTGTTCGAACTCACCACGGTGTTTCTCGTGGGAGCCATCGTGGCCGCCCTCGCGGTGGTGAATGTCAGTCGTCGGCGACAGGGGTGAGCATGGACCAGTCGTCGTTTCTCCTCGCCATTGCCGGCGGATTGTTCACGATCGGGCTGCTCGGGGTCGTGATTCGTCGCAATGCGCTGGTGATGCTCATGTGCATGGAACTCATGCTCAACGGCGTCAACCTGACCCTCGTGACCTTCTCGCAGCAGCGCGGCGATGCCGCGGGCGCGGTCATGGTGTTTCTCACTTTCGTGGTCGCCACCGCCGAGGTGGCCCTCGCCATTCCCATCGTGTTGCTGCTGGTGAAACACGCCCGGTCGCTCGACGTGGACCGCTACTCCGAGCTCAAGGGCTAGCCGCGCATGACCAACCCGTTGGCGCTCATCGCGCTCCTCCCCCTCCTGGGTTTCCTGCTCAACGGCACCTTCGCCACCGCCCTCGGCGGCAACCGCTTTTCCCACAAGATTGCTGCCGCCATCGGGTGTGCCATGCCGATCGCGGCCTTTGCCCTCACCATCCAGGCCTTCCTCACGCTGCAGGGCGGAGGCTACGAGCCCCTGGTGGCACCGCTCTACCGCTGGGCGCTGGTGGGCGATCACCATTTCGACATCACGTTCTACTTCGATCGTCTGTCGGCGATCATGACGCTCGTCGTCACGGGTGTGGGATCGGTCATCCACATCTATTCCACGGGTTACATGCACGACGACAAGAGCTTCGGGCGCTTCATGGCGTACCTGAATCTCTTCCTGTTCTTCATGCTGCTGCTGGTCCTCGGGCGTTCCCTGCTGGTGCTGTTCGTCGGGTGGGAGGGCGTTGGCCTCGCGTCCTATCTGCTCATCGGGTTCTGGTTCGACGAAGCGGCGAATGCCGCGGCCGGTCGCAAGGCGTTCATCACCAATCGCATCGGCGACGCCGGCTTCCTGCTTGGCATGTTCCTGCTGTATCGCGCCTTCGGCACGCTCGACATGGACACCATCACCATGGCGTTGGCGGCGGGGCAGGGGGCCATGGTGCCGGTGGGGCTCGTGGGGCTCTTTCTGTTCATCGGCGCCACCGGCAAGTCGGCCCAGATTCCACTGTACGTGTGGCTTCCGGACGCCATGGCCGGCCCCACACCCGTCTCGGCGCTCATTCACGCCGCCACGATGGTCACGGCCGGGGTCTACCTCGTGGCCCGCATGTCGGGGCTGTACCTGATGGCCCCCGATGTCTCGCAGCTCATGGCGGTGGTCGGCGTGCTCACGGCGTTCTTTGCCGCCACGATCGCTCTGGTACAGACCGACATCAAGAAGGTGCTCGCCTACTCCACCGTGTCGCAGCTGGGCTTCATGTTCGTGGCCCTCGGGGTCGGGGCATACGGCGTGGCCATCTTCCACGTGGTCACGCACGCCTTCTTCAAGGCCTGCCTCTTTCTCGGGGCCGGTAGCGTCATTCATGCCCTCGGTGGCGAACAGGACATCCGCAAGATGGGCGGTCTGCGCACGCGCATCCCGATCACCTTCTGGACGTTCCTCATCGCTACCGCCGCCATAGCCGGCGTTCCGGGGCTCGCCGGGTTCTTCTCCAAGGATGAAATCCTCTGGTTTGCCCTGGCGAGCAAGCGCGGTGGTGCGCCGTGGCTGTGGGGCATGGGCGCTGTCACAGCGTTTCTTACCGCATTCTACATGACCCGCCTGCTGTGGCTCACCTTCTTCGGCGCGTCACGCATGAGCCATGAGGTGGAGCATCACGTTCATGAATCGCCCCTGTCCATGACGGGCGTGCTGGGCGTGCTCGCGCTGCTGTCGATCGGGGGCGGCTACATCGGCATCCCCCACTTCCTCGAGCCCATCATTCCCCTCCCGCCCGTCGCGGCCTCGCTGGCGCAGTACCACACCCCGCTGCTGTACGGATCCGCCGTGATTGCCTTTGCCGGCGTCGGGCTGGCGGTCTGGCTGTACGGCGGGCCGGCGTCTCGCGCGGACCGGCTGGCCCGCAGCGCCGGGCCCGTGTACCGGGTGCTCGAGGGCAAGTACTTCGTCGATGAACTCTACGCTGCTCTATTCGTGCGACCGCTCGCGTGGGTGTCCGAACATGTCTTCCTGCGGATTGGCGACCGGATGATCATTGACGGCACACTCAATGGGCTCGCCGCGTTCGCCCAGCGATCCGCGGGGTGGTTGGGGCGCGTCCAAACCGGAAGCCTGCAGCTGTACGCGCTGCTGGTGATGCTGGGCATGGTGGGCGCCCTGCTCTGGAGCTGGCGTCATGTCTGATGCCGTGCTGCTCAACCTGGTGCTCGTCCTGCCGGTCGTGGGCGCGGCGCTACTGACGCTGGTGCGCCGCAACGCCGAGGCCGTGCGCGTCACCACCACGGCCATCATGACCGTGCAGTTCGCGCTGGCGGCCGTGCTGTACCTGCATTTCGACGGCACGATGGCCGGCCTTCAGGCCGGGACGAGCATCCCGTGGATTCCGCAGTGGGGGGTCTCGTACGCCGTGGGGCTCGACGGGGTCAACATTCTGCTCGTGCTGCTCACGGCGTTTCTCGGCCCGCTTGTCGTTCTCGGTGCCTGGACCGCCATCAAGAAGGACGTGGCACTGTTCCACGTGAATGTGCTGCTGCTGCAGTTCGCCATGATGGGAGCCTTCCTGGCGCAGGATCTCTTCCTGTTCTATCTGTTCTGGGAAGCGATGCTCATCCCCATGTTCCTCATCATTGGGATCTGGGGTGGTGCCCGGCGCAGTTACGCCACGGTGAAGTTCGTGCTGTACACGGCCTTCGGCTCCATCCTCATGCTGGCGGCGGTGATTTACCTCGTGTGGTCGCTGCAGCAGGCCGGGGCCGCGCCTTCCTTTGCCTTCGCCGATCTGGTGCAGGCGCGTCTGCCGCTCGAGGTGCAGACCACGTTGCTCGCTGCGTTCGCGCTCAGCTTCGCGATCAAGGTGCCCATGGTGCCGCTTCACACCTGGTTGCCAGACGCGCACGTCGAGGCGCCCACGCCCGGCTCGGTGATCCTCGCCGGCGTGCTGCTCAAGATGGGCACGTACGGCTTCATGAAGCTCGGCTTCCCGCTGTTCCCTGACGCCACGCGGGTGTTCACGCCGGTGCTCATGACACTCTCCGTGGTGAGCATCGTGTACGGCGCGTGTCTGGCGCTCGTGCAGCAGGACATCAAGAAGATCATTGCCTACTCGTCCATCAGTCACCTGGGGTATGTGATGCTCGGGCTGCTCAGCCTCGATTTGGCGGGTATTCAAGGCGCGGTGGTGCAGATGGTGAGTCACGGGCTGGTGGCTGCCGGCCTCTTCCTGCTCGTGGGCATGATCTACGAGCGTGGCCACACGCGGGAACTCTCCGCCTACGGTGGTCTGGCGCGACAGCTGCCGGTGTTCGGCGTCTTCTTCATCATCTTCACGCTGGCGTCGGTGGGGCTCCCCACCACCAGCGGGTTTACCGGCGAGTTCCTGGTGCTGCTGGGGGCCTTCACGGCGGCCTGGCCGCAGCATCTCGACGGCAACAACCTGCCGCTCGTGCTGTCCATGACGGCCGTGACCGGCGTCGTGCTTGGTGCGCTCTACATGCTGCGCTTCGCCCTCACCTTCGTCTTCGGTCCGGTGAAGGCACCGCACGGCGAACTCGCCGCGCTCACACTGCGCGAGAAGACCGTCCTCGGCATCCTCACGGTCGCGGTCTTCGCGCTTGGACTCTTCCCCGACGGACCGCTGCGCAAGACTGAGCTGGCCGCGCGGACCTTCCAGCAACTGGTCTCCACCTCCCGCCTGCCCGCCGATGCCCGGTAGTGAGGCGCTTCGTGCCATGCTCCCCGAGCACCTGCTGCTCGGCGGGCTTGTTCTGCTCATCGTGGTGTCCATGGTGCGCGGCGCGCGCACCCTTGCGCGGCCATTGGCCATTGGCGCAGTTGGTGCTGCCGCGGCGGCCGCGTTCTGGCTTGCGGCATCGGGGCTCACATCCGAACCCTTCCCCGGGCACTTTCTCGTTTCGCCGGTCGTGCTGGTCATCAAGGGCGCCCTCCTGGCCCTCGCGCTCCCGGTGCTGCTCATGGGGCGGTACGACTTCGCCGATGACAACGCAGGGGCCGTGGAGTTTCCCATGCTCCTGGTGGCCTCGCTGTACGGGCTGAGTCTGCTGCCGTCGGCGACGAGCTTTCTGGTGCTCTTCCTCGGATTGGAGATGATGTCCATTCCGGTGTATGCGCTCATCGTGTTGGCATTCCGCCGCCCGCAGTCGGCCGAATCGGCACTTAAGTATCTGGTGCTCAGTGGTGCGGCCACGGCCACGCTGCTCATGGGGCTGTCGCTGGTCTACGGGGCCACGGGCGCCATGTCGCTGTCGGCGTTTGCGCTGGCGGCCGGCCAGACCGATCTGCTGGCCAAAACTGGCGTCGTGCTCGTGCTGCTGGCCCTGTTCCTCAAGGCCGCCGTCGTCCCGTTTCATGCATGGGCACCGGACACGTACGAAGGCGCGAGCGTGACCGTGACCGCCTACATGGCGACGCTGTCCAAGGCCGCAGTGCTGCTGGTCGCGGTGCAGCTCTTCGCCGGCGTTGAGGTGGGCGGTGCCCTCGTCGACGTGCTGGCCGTACTGCCGCTGCTATCCATCGTGTGGGGCAACATTGCGGCCATTCGGCAAGGCAACCTGCGGCGCATGATTGCCTACTCGTCCATCGCGCACGCGGGATACCTCTTCTATGCGTTCCTGGGCAACAGCGAGGGGCGGCTCGAGGCCGTGACGTTCTATCTGGTCGTGTATGCGGCCGCCAACCTGCTCGCGTTTGCCGTCCTGCCCCCGGCCGCGGACGATGCCGCGCGTGACCAGATGGAAACGCTCGACGGGCTTTTTCATCGCAATCCGTGGGCCGCATCGCTGATGGCCGTGGCCATGCTGTCACTGGCAGGGCTGCCGCCGTTCCCGGGCTTCACGGCCAAGTTCCTCATCTTCAAGTCGGTCGTGGCCGCCGGCTACAGCACGTACGCGGTGCTGGGTCTCGTGGGCAGCTTCCTCGGCCTCTATTTCTACCTGCGCGTCATCCAGCGCATGTTCATGCTGCCCAGCACGGCCCCCGCTTCACCCGCAGACGGTGCGTTCGGCCCGCGAACCGCCGGCGTGCTCTGTCTCGCGGCCACGGCGCTGTTCATGATCGCGCCGGGCTGGGTTCTCGATCGCCTCTGAGCCCTCACGCCCCCTCGCTGCGTCGAGCGGGCGTCCGCATGGTTCTTCACCACCGATCTTCCGGCACTCCCCGTGACCGAACTTCCAGCTGTCAAGCGCGGCGCCGCGCTGCTCAACGACCCCGAGCTCAACAAGGGAACGGCCTTTACCGAAGCCGAGCGTTCAGCGCTTGGTCTGCGTGGGTTGCTGCCGCCCCGCGTCATGACGCAGCACGAACAGCTCGAGCGCTTCCTCCCCGGTGTACGCTCGCGCCCCACGCCGCTCGATCAGTACGCGTATCTCGTCGGCCTGCACGATCGCAACGTCACCCTGTTCTACCGCCTCGTGATGGATCATCTCGAGGAGATGATGCCCATCCTGTACACCCCGACCGTGGGGCAGGCCTGTCAGGAGTTCGGCCGCATCTTCCGCAGGAGTCGAGGCCTGTTCGTCACTGCCGACGACGCGGGCCGGGTGCGTGAGGTGCTGGCCAATTGGCCGCACGACGACGTGCGCATGATCGTGGTGACCGATGGCGAACGCATTCTTGGTCTTGGTGATCTCGGTGCCAACGGCATGGGCATTCCCATTGGCAAGCTCACGCTCTACACCGCGTGCGCCGGCGTGCCGCCCAAACAGTGCCTGCCCATCACCATCGACGTGGGCACCGACAACACACACTTGCGCGAGAGCGCGTCGTACATGGGACTCCGCCAGCCGCGGTTGCGCGGCGCCGCGTATGATGCGCTGCTCGACGAGTTCGTGGAGGCGGTGCAGGAGCGGTTTCCACAAGTCTGCCTGCAGTTCGAGGACTTCGGTAACCACAATGCGTTCACGCTGCTCGACAAGTGGCGTGACCGCATGTGCACCTTCAACGACGACATCCAGGGAACGGCCTCGGTCACCCTGGCCGGCCTCTACTCGGCGGCGCGCATTACCGGCACGCCGATCACCGACATGCGTCTCCTCTTTCTCGGCGCGGGCGAGGCGGGCATCGGCATTGGCGACCTCGTGGTCGAAGCCATGACGGAAGAGGGGATCTCGTCGGCCGATGCGCACAGCCGGTGCTGGTTCATGGATTCGAAGGGGCTGGTGGTGAAGTCGCGCACCGATCTTGCCGTGCACAAGCAGCCGTACGCGCACGACCATCCGCCGGTGGCGTCGTTCCTCGAGGCGGTGGAGACGATCAAGCCGCATGCCATCATCGGTGTGTCGGGCATGCCGGGCACCTTCACGGCGCCGGTGCTCGCCGCCATGGCGCGACACCACGCGCGTCCCATCGTGATGGCACTCTCCAACCCCACCTCGAAGGCCGAATGCACCGCCCGTGAGGCCTACGCCACCACGGACGGACGCGCCATCTTTGCCAGTGGCAGCCCGTTCGCTCCGGTGACCCACAAGGGACGCACCCACGTGCCAGGGCAGGGGAACAACGCCTACATCTTCCCGGGCGTGGGCCTTGGCGTCATCGTGGCTGACTCGTCTCGCGTCACCGACGAAATGTTCGCGGCTGCCGCACGCACGCTCGCCTCCACCGTGACCGAGGATGACCTCGCGATGGGGCGCATCTATCCGAGCTTGTCGCGTATTCGTGAGGTGTCACACGCCATTGCCGTGGAAGTGGCGCGTCTGGCGTACGAGCGCGGATTGGCCAGGGCCCCCATGCCGGAGAACCTCAGCGAAGCCGTGTCGGCGGCCATGTATCAGCCGGTCTATCCGGTGTACGCCGAGTAGCGCTGCCTTCCGCGTGGAGTCGGGCCAGCTCGTCGAGCGTGTTCACATTGCGGAAGCTGGCCGACAGCTCGGGCGTCGGGAGCTCCTGAACCCGCAACGTCGTCCGCCAGGCGAGCATCGATCGGTGGCCGGCCGCGAGTTGCGCGTGAATCGTCGTGCAACAGCTGGTTCGTACGAGCAGAAAGAGATGTTGCGCTTGCGCGCCGTCGTGAGGAAAGGCGCCGTCGTGCTGCGGGCGCAGGGAGGCGGCAAGACGGCGCACGAGTGTGCGATCGAGTAACGGGGCATCGCCAGGGCAGCAGAAGATCCACGGCGTGCGGACGTGGGCAGCCGCACTGCCGAGTCCCCCCAGCGGCCCCAGCCCCTCGCAGGTATCGCGCACCACGTCGTGCCCGAACGCCGCATAGCGGTCGCGTTCGTGGTTGGCGCTGATGATCACCCGCCCCACCTGTGGTGCCAGACGATCGCGCACGTGCTGAACGAGCGGCAGGCCGTGCAGCAGCTGCAGGGGTTTCTCGAGCCCACCCATGCGCCGGGCACTCCCGCCGCAGAGGATGACTCCCGTGATGTCGCCCGCCGCTATTGGCATCGGCTGCGCTTCCGCCACCGGCTAGCCGTCGTCCCGCCCGGTGGGCCTGAGCTGTGCGGCCGCCTTGATGACCAGTGGATGGAGCGGCACCGCCGACGGCAGCAACCCATTCACCACCACCAGCAGGTCCTTCCGCATGGACGGAGGCCAGAACTTCACCAGATGCTCGCGTATGCCCTCCACCGCATCGTCCTCGGGGTACACCGCAAAGAACTGCGCGATCTGGTTGGCCATGCGCACGATCTCCTCATCCTGCATGCGACTCATGCCTCCTGGTGGGACGCGGGCGCCAGACGGATCACGCGCAGGGCGTCGCCACGCCAGTTGGCGCACGCCAGCGGGAGGGCCAGCGCCGACGCCCAGTGCAGTGCCATGGTCGTGGGAGCACTCACGGTCGCGAGCAGCTGCGCATTGGTGACACTGCTCTTGTACACCAGTTCGTAGCTGCATCGACTGCTCATCACGATGAAGCCTTCATCGGCAAGCGAGCCACATGCGGCCAGGGCGCCCACCAGCTTGTCGAGCGCGTTGTGGCGCCCCACATCTTCGCGCACCAGCGTGATGCTGCCGGCCATGTCGCACCATGCCGCCGCGTGCACACTACGCGTGGTGCGGTTGAGCGGCTGGTGCGCAGGCAGCGCGTTCAGCGCGCGGGCCACGGCGCGGTCGTCGACGGCGCGCCGCGAGCGCGCGACGGCCGCGCCGCGCGCCTGCAACTGCGCCAGGGACTCCATGCCGCATACGCCGCACGCACTATTGCCGAGGACCGTACGCGCCCCCAGCCGTTCCTGACGCAGCGCCTCCGGTGTCACCGCCACGTTCACCAGCGTCTCGCCCAGCCAGGTACGCACCTCCACATGCTGGATGGACTGTGCGTTGTCGATCACTTGTTCGGTGAGCAGCAGCCCGCGCGCCAGATCGTCGAGGTCGGCCGGCGTGGCCAGCGTGATCGTGAAGGGGGTGCCATTCACCGCAATCTGCACCGGCGCTTCCACCGCCAGCATCCAGGCCGCAGAGGAGGTGTGCCCATGCGCGTCGGTGCTGGTGGCCGTCACGGCAGCGTGCCCTGCCGCGTCGGGTGGCCGTTCAGTCAACGGGGTGCACCTCGACGGCCGTGACCTTGTACTCGGGACAGTTGGTGGCCCAGTCGGAATACTCCGTGGTCACCACATTGGCGGCATTGTCGGGATGGTGGAAGGTGGTGTACACCACGCCCTCCGGCACCCGATCACTGACGCGAGCATGCAGGGTGATGCCGCCCTTGCGGCTCTGGAGCAGCACGCCATCGCCATCGCCAATACCGCGAACCTCCGCATCGTGCGGGTGAATCTCCAGCACGTCTTCCTGATGCCATACCGTGTTGGCCGTACGTCGCGTGGCGGTGCCCACGTTGTACTGCGACAGGATGCGCCCGGTGGTGAGCAACAGTGGGTACCGGCGGGTGGAGCGTTCGTCGGTGGGCACGTACTGGGTCACGAGGAAACGTCCCCGACCGCGCACGAACTGCTCCTCGTGCATGATGCGGGTACCCAGCGGTCGGTCGGCCGTGCAGGGCCACTGCACACTGCCGACTTGGTCGAGGTAGGCGAACGACACGCCGGAGAAGGTGGGCGTGAGCGCGGCGATTTCGTCCATGATGGCCGCGGCCGAATCGTAGTGCATGGGGTAACCCATGGCCGTCGACAATCGGCACACGGCCTCCCACTCGGCCAGCCCGGTACGCGGCGGCGTGACCGGTCGCACGCGGTTGATGCGACGCTCGGCGTTGGTGAACGTCCCGTCCTTCTCCAGGAAGGCCGTACCCGGCAGGAAGACGTGGGCGTACTTGGCCGTTTCGTTGAGAAAGAGGTCCTGCACGACCACGCACTCCATGGCGCTGAGCGCGGCGGTCACGTGTCTCGTATTGGGGTCCGACTGGGCGAGGTCTTCACCCTGGATGAACATGCCGCGGAACTGACCGGTAAGCGCCAGCGCCAGCATGTTGGGAATGCGCAGCCCCGGCTCCGGGTCGAGCGCCACGTGCCATGCCTGCTCGAAGAGATGCCGCGTTGCGTCGTCGGAGATGTGCCGGTACCCCGGCAGTTCGTGCGGGAACGAGCCCATGTCACAGGAGCCCTGCACGTTGTTCTGCCCGCGCAACGGGTTCACGCCGGTCCCGTCACGGCCGATCTGTCCCGCCACCATGGCCAGATTGGCGATGCCCAGCACCATGGTGCTACCCTGGCTGTGCTCCGTCACACCGAGACCATAGTAGATGGCCGCGTTGCCACCGGTAGCGTAGAGGCGGGCGGCGGCGCGGACTTCCGCTGCGGGAACGCCGGTGCACGCTGCGGTGGCTTCCGGCGATTGCTCCGGCTGGGCGATGAAGGCCTTCCACTGCTCGAACGAGCGCGCATCGCAGCGGGCGTCCACGAAGGCGCTGTCGACCAGCCCTTCGGTGACGATGACGTGAGCCATGGCGTTGATGACTGCCACGTTGGTGCCTGGCCGCAACTGCAGATGATGCGCCGCGCGGATGTGCGGTGAACGCACCAGGTCGATGCGACGCGGGTCAATGACGATGAGCTTGGCCCCCTGCCGCAGGCGACGCTTGAGCCGCGAGCCGAAGACAGGGTGGGCATCGGTGGGGTTGGCGCCGATCACCACGATCACATCGGCGTGAGCCACCGACTTGAAGTCCTGTGTGCCGGCTGCCGTGCCGAAGGTCTGCTTGAGCCCGTACCCGGTGGGCGAGTGGCACACTCGCGCACAGGTATCGATGTTGTTCGTGCCGAAGGCGGCGCGGATCATCTTCTGCACCACGTACACTTCTTCGTTGGTGCACCGTGAGCTGGAGACGCCGCCAATGGCGTCCCGCCCATACCGTCGTTGGAGCTCCGTGAACTTCCCGGCGGTGAAGGCGATGGCCTCGTCCCACGACACCTCACGCCATGCGTCGGTGATCTGCTCCCGAATCATGGGTCGCAGGATGCGGTCATGGTGCGTGGCGTAGCCCCACGCAAACCGCCCCTTCACGCACGAGTGCCCCTCATTGGCACCGCCGTCGGCCGAGGGGACCATGCGCACCACCTCGTTCCCCTTGAGCTGTGCCTCGAACGAGCAGCCCACGCCGCAGTAGGCACAGGTGGTCTTGACCGTGCGCTCCGGCTGGCCGGCGTCCACGACGGTTTTTTCGATGAGCGTGGCGGTGGGGCACGCCTGCACGCAGGCGCCACAGGAAACGCACTCGCTGGCCAGAAACCCCTCGTCGATCCCCGCCGTGACCTTCGACGCGAACCCGCGGTCGGTGATGCTGAGCGCGAACGTACCCTGAATTTCGTCGCACGCCCGTACGCACCGCGAGCACACGATGCACTTCGCCGGGTCGAAGGTGAAATAGGGATTGCTCTCGTCCTTCACGGCGGCGAGATGGTTGGCGCCGTCCATGCCATAGCGGACTTCGCGCAGCCCTACAGCTCCCGCCATGTCCTGCAGCTCGCAGTCACCGTTGGCGGCGCACGTGAGGCAGTCGAGCGGGTGATCGGAGATGTACAACTCCATCACGTTGCGCCGAATGCGGGCCACCTGCGGCGTCTGCGTGCGCACGACCATGCCCGACTCCACGGGCGTCGTGCATGATGCCGGAAGGCCGCGGCGTCCCTCCACCTGTACGATGCACAGGCGGCAGGAGCCGAACGACGTCAGGGAGTCGGTGGCGCACAGTTTGGCGATGTCCACGCCAACCGTTCGCGCGGCCTGCATGATGCTCGTCCCCGCGGGAACCGATGCCGCCATGCCATCGATGATAAGTTCGATCATTGTCCGGTCCCTCCAACAGGAGTGAGCAGATCGCCTGCGAAATGGGTCATCACGCTGCGTACGGGCAGGGGGGTGAGCCCGCCAAGGGCGCACAGCGAACCGAACTCCATGGTTTCGCAGAGCTCCTCGAGCAGCTGCCACTGCCGACGGCTCTCTTCGCGCCGCCGCAGGCGCTGAATGACCTCTACCCCGCGGGTAGAGCCGATGCGACACGGGGTGCACTTGCCGCACGACTCGTGCGCACAGAACGCCATGGCGAACTCCGCCTGCTCGGCCATGTCCACCGTGTCGTCAAAGCAGACGATGCCGCCGTGCCCCAGCATGGCGCCCACGGCCGAGAACGACTCGTAGGCGAGTGGCGTCTCCCAGAGATGCTCGGGAAGGTAGGCACCGAGCGGCCCCCCCACCTGGATGGCGCGCAGTGGTCGCCCGCTCAGCGATCCGCCGCCGAACTCGTCGAGCACGGAGCGCAGTGATCGGCCGAACGGGAGTTCCACCAGCCCGCCGCACCTGATGTTGCCGGCCAGCTGAAAGGGCATGGTACCGGTCGAGCGGTCGAGACCGAGGGCGGCGTAGCGTGCGCCGCCGGCGGCCAGCACGTCGGTCGCTGCAGCCAGGGTGAGCACGTTGTTGATGACGGTGGGACGGCCGAAGAGCCCACGCATGGCCGGCAGCGGCGGCTTGGCGCGCACGACGCCGCGCTTTCCCTCGAGGCTCTCCAGCAGGGCTGTCTCCTCGCCGCAGATGTACGCGCCCGCGCCCACACGCACCTCCACGTCGAAGCGCGGTCCGATGCCCAGCACGTGTGTTCCCAGCAGTCCGGCAGCGTAGGCGCGGGCAACAGCCTCACGCAGGACGGTGATGGCCCACGGATACTCGGACCGCAGGTAGACGTAGCCACGCTCGGCACCCACCGCGAGTCCGGCGATGATCATGCCTTCGAGGAGCTGGTACGGATCGGCCTCGATGAGCAGCCGGTCCGCGAAGGTACCGGAATCGCCCTCGTCGGCGTTGCACACGATGTACTTGGTGGTGTCGGTAGCCTGACGCACCGTGTTCCACTTGATGCCTGCCGGGAACGCAGCTCCGCCACGGCCCCGCAACCCGGAGGTGGTTATGTCGGCCACGATCTCCGCGGCGGACAGCGTGAGCGCCCGCCGGACGCCCGCCAACCCGCCGTGCTGCTCGTAGTCAGCCAGCGAGAGCGGGTCGATGACGCCAGCGCGACGGAACGTGATGCGTTGCTGCGCGGCAAACCACGGGTGTGACTCGACGGTACCCAGGCACCGGTCATGGGCCAGGTTGACCTGACCATGAACAAACAGGGTGTCCACCTCATTGGGCATCACATTGCCAAACCCCACGCGCCCCGCGGTGGTCTCGACCTCCACCAGGGGCTCCAGCCAGGCCGCTCCGCGCGATCCATTGCGCACGATCGTGAGATCGAGCCCCATGCGCTCGCCGTACACGGCGATGGCGTGTGCCACGTCATCGGCGCCCATCGAGCGGGCGGCCGTGTCGTTGGGGATGAACACACGGGTGCTCATGAGCGAGACCGGTCGATGGCGCGCAGCTCCAGCAGGGTATCGAAGCGGCTGGGCGAAACCCGGCCATGCACCGCGTCCTTCACGCGGATTGACGGGCCGAGTGCGCAATTGCCCAGGCAGTAGACCGCCTCCAGATGATGCGTGCCATCGGCCGTGCTGCTGCCGAGCGGGACGCCCAATCGCTGTTCGGCGTGAGCGGCGAGTGCACGGGCGCCCACTGCCTGACACGCCTCCGCCATACACAGCTGGACGACGGTGTCGCCCACCGGGGCCTCGCGGAAGTCACCGTAGAACGTCACCACGCCGTATACGTCGGCGCGGGACAGGTTGAATGCGTGGGCGGCAAAGCGCATCGCGGCAGGCGACACATGGCCGAGCCGTTCCTGCACGCGGTGCAGGAACGGGAGGAGTTGGTCCGCCTGGGGAGGGAGGTCGGCGATGAGTTCGTCGAGACAGGCGAGCTCGTCGGCGTCCGGCATGGGGGGGTGGGACATGCACACCGATGTGGGCGCGGAGCCGGGGTGGAGGGCTCCGCGCCGGGGGGAAGGAACCTTAGCGGTACCGATCCATGAGCTTGTCGAGGGCGCTCTTGCCAGGGCAGAGCTTCTCGAAGGGCAGGTCAACCAGCGGCGTCTGCGGTGTGCGCAGATAGTCGTGCATATCGCGGCCGTTCTCGTCCACGAAGAGCAGCCCCGTGGCGATTTCGCCGCGCGCCTGACAGGCGCGCACGTGCGCGTACGCCGACTCGCGGTTGGTGGGATCGTACTCGGCGGCCGTCGAGCGCAGTCGCACCGCGGCCCCGTCGTGCATCACGACCGTGCGCACTTCCTCGTCGGTGTCAGCCACGGTGATCTCGCGCTGCAGCGGGACGAAGTCGGCATGCACCGCTTCCACCTCGTGCTCACGGGTGAACGCATAGCTCTTGGTGGAGCCCTCATGGTCGTTGAAGCTCACGCACGGTGAGATCACGTCGATGATCGCAAACCCCTTGTGGGCCAGCCCCGCCTTGATGATGGGCACCAGCTGCTTCTTGTCCCCCGAGAACGACCGCGCCACGAACGTGGCGCCCAGCGTGAGCGCCAGGAGCACCGGGTCGATGGGCGACTGCTCGTTGGCTTCGCCCTTCTTGCTCTTCGACCCCACGTCGGCGGAGGCGGAGAACTGCCCCTTGGTGAGTCCGTACACGCCGTTGTTCTCCAGCATGTACAGCATGTTCACGTTGCGCCGGATGGCGTGGGACAGCTGGCCGAGGCCGATGGACAGGGAGTCCCCGTCGCCGGAAACGCCGATGTAGGTGAGCCCGCGGTTGGCCGCGGAGGCTCCCGACGTGACCGACGGCATGCGACCGTGCACGGAGTTGAAGCCGTGCGACTGCTTCATGAAGTACGCGGTGGTCTTCGATGAGCAGCCGATGCCGCTCATCTTGCCCACGCGGTGCGGTTCGAGGTTGAGCTCCCACCCCGCCTGCACGATGGCCGCCGTGACGGAGTCGTGGCCGCACCCCGCGCACAGGGTGGACATGGCGCCTTCGTAGTCACGGATGGTGAGGCCGAGGTCGTTGGTGCGCGAGCTCGGGTGTCGAACCGGTGGCTTGGCAATGGAGGTCATGCAGTCACCTTGGCCGGGCTGGAGACGTGAGCCTGCACGGCGTCCACCACGACCTTGGCCGTGAGGGGCATGCCGCCGTAATCGAGAATGGAGTGCATGGCATCGCGAGGAATGCCGAGTTCGATGGCGAGCAGCGAGCGCAGCTGTGCGTCGCGGTTCTGCTCGATCACGAAATTCCGCTCGTGGCGATCGAAGAAGTCCTTCACCTCGGCGCCGAACGGGAACGCGCGGATGCGCATGATATCCACGATGATCCCTTGCGCGCGCAGCCTGTCGGCCGCCTCACGTACGGCGGCGTCGCAGCCGCCAATGGTGACCAGTCCGATCTCTGCCCCCTCCTGCAGCGTGTACACCGGCTTGGGCATTACCGTGGCCGCGTACGCGAACTTGCGCTTGAGGCGGTCTACCAGTTCCTGGTAGGCGTCGGAATCCTCGGTGTAGGCTGCATGCTTGTCATGGCCGGAGCCGCGCACGAAGTAAGCCCCCTTGCCCCCCACGCCGGGGAGCGTGCGCGCCGCAATGCCGTCGCCGTCCACGTCGAGGTAGCGGGAGAACTTCTGGACCTTCTCCAGCGCCGCTGCATCCAGCACCTTGCCGCGATCCGGGCGGTAGTGCTCGTCCCAGGTGAACCGCTTCACCATCCAGTCGTTCATGCCGATGTCGAGGTCGGTGGCCACGAAGACGGGTGTCTGGAAGCGCTCCGCGATGTCGAAGCTCTGCACCGACAGCTCGAACGCCTCGCCGGGGTTGGCGGGAAACAGAATGAGGTGCTTGGTATCGCCGTGCGACGCGTACGCGAGCGACATGAGGTCGGCCTGCTGCGTGCGCGTGGGCATGCCGGTGGCCGGCCCGCACCGCTGGATGTCGAAGAAGACGGCCGGAATGTCGGTGTAGTACGCCAGTCCGATGAACTCCTGCATGAGCGAAATGCCCGGCCCCGACGTGTTCGTGAAGGCCCGCGCACCTGCCCAGCCGGCGCCAATGATGATGCCGGCGGCCGACAGCTCGTCTTCGGCCTGCAGAATGGCGTAGTTGTGCGCGCCGGTTTCCGGATCCACCCGGAACTTCTCACAGAACGCCTTGAACTGCTCCATGAGCGCGGTCGCCGGCGTGATGGGGTACCACGCGCCCACCGTGGCACCGGCGTAGACGGCGCCCAGCGCGCATGCGGTGTTGCCGTCGATGAGGATGGAGTCGCCCGTGGCGTCCATCTTCTCCAGATGAAACGGGAGCGGACAGGCGAAGTTGGCCTTCGCGTAGTCGTAGCCCAGGCGGATGGCCTTGTGGTTGCTGTCGAGCAGCTTGGGCTTCTTGCCGTACTTCTCCGCCAGCATGCCGCTCACGACGTCCATGTCAATGTTGAGCAGGGCGGCGAGCGAGCCGGCGTAGACGATGTTGCGCAGCAGGGTGCGGTCGCGATCCCCCTGGAAGTTCTCCACGCACATCTTGCCGAAGGGGATGCCGAGGATGGTAATCCCCTCGCGCACCAGGTCGGGTTCGAGCGGCCAGGACGAGTCGTACACCAGGTAGCCACCTGGGCGCACCGTGGCCACATCCTTGGCATAGGTGGCCGGGTTGAGTGCTACCACCAGGTCCACCTCGCTGGGCCGTGCGGTGTAGCCGTCCTTGCTGACGCGGATCTCATACCACGTGGGCAGCCCCTGGATGTTGGACGGGAAGATGTTCTTCCCCGTGACCGGGATCCCCATGCGGAAGATGGCCTGCATGAGCAACCCGTTGGCACTGGCGGAACCGGTGCCGTTCACGGTGCCCATCTTGAACGAAAAGTCGTTGGTGCCGCTCATATGCTGGCTACTCCGGCGAGCATGCCCGCCACCGGCTTCTTGAGGTCGAATACGCGCATGTCCCAGGCCGCCGTGGGGCAGCGTTCGGCACAGAGGCCGCAATGGAGGCAGACATCCTCGTCCTTCACCATGATGCGCTTGGTTTGCGGCAGCGATTCCGAGACGTAGATGTCCTGCGAGAGGTTGAGCGCCGGCGCCGACAGTCGCTGACGCAGCTCGTCGACGGGCGTCCCGTTGGTGGTGATGGTCAGACAGTTGGTGGGGCAGATGTCCACGCAGGCGTCGCACTCGATGCACTGCGAGGCCGTGAAGTGCGTCTGGATGTCGCAGTTGAGACAGCGCCCCACCTCCGACACGATCTGTTCCGGGGTGAAGCCCAGCTCCACCTCCGTCACGAGATCCTTGAAGCGCTTCGTGAGATCCTCGTGCTGCATCTTGGCGCGCTTCGCCGTTTCGTAGTCGTTGTCGTACGCCCACGAATGCATGCCCATCTTGGCGCTCACGAGCGACATGCCGTACGGCGGCCGATCCGCCACCGGGTCGCGCCCCTGACAGGCGAGGTCCATGGAAATGGCAGCCGCGTGGCCATGCGCCACGGCCCAGATGATGTTTTCCGGGCCCCAGGCGGCGTCGCCCCCGAAGAACACCTTGGGGTGGGTGCTCTGATGCGTGGACTTGTTCACGATGGGCATCCCCTTCGCGTCGAAGTCCACGCCGATGTCACGCTCGATGAACTCGAAGGCGTTGTCCTGCCCGATGGCCAGGATGACCTGGTCGCAGGGGATGATGGTGGTGCCCACCACCGTGCTGGACTGCCTGCCGGTGGCATCCTCGGTCCACTGCAGGATCTCGAATTCCATTCCGACCAGCGTGCCGTTCTCGATCACCATGCGCTTGGGTGCGTGGTTCTCGATGATCTCCACCAGCTCTTCCTCGGCGTCCTCGAGCTCCCACGGCGAGGCCTTGAAGTGCTTGCGGCCGCGGCGCGCCACCACCTTCACGTCGGTGGCACCGAGCCGCTTGGAGGTGCGGCAGCAGTCCATGGCCGTGTTGCCCACGCCAATGATGATCACCCGCGGGCCCATCTGCTCGATGTGCTTGAAGTGCACGTTGGCCAGGAAGTCGATGCCGATGTGCACCTGCGACGGCGCCTCCCAGCGCCCGGGAATGTCGAGTTCCTTCCCCTTGGGGGCGCCCGATCCCACGAACACGGCGTCGTACCCCTCGTCCAGCAGCGCCTGCAGGCTCGTCACCGGCGTGCCGTAGCGCATGTCCGCGCCCATGTCGATGATGTAGCCGCACTCCTCATCGAGCACGTTCGCGGGGAGCCGGAACGACGGGATGTTGATGCGCATGAGGCCGCCAGGCGTCACGTTTCTCTCGAAGATCGTGACGTCGTACCCCAGCGGCAGCAGATCGTTGGCCACCGTAAGCGACGCGGGGCCGGCCCCGATGAGCGCCACCCGCTTGCCGTTCTTCACCTCCGGTGCCTTGGGGAGGAACGGAGTGATGTCGTCGCGGTGATCGGCGGCCACGCGCTTGAGGCGGCAGATCGCCACCGGCTTCTCCTCAACCCGGCTCCGGCGACAGGCCGGTTCACACGGGCGGTCGCACACGCGTCCCAGAATGCCGGGAAACACGTTGGACTCGCGATTGAGGAGATAGCTCTCGGTGTACCGCCCCTGCGCGATGAGGCGGATGTAGCCGGGCACGTTGGTGTGGGCCGGACAGGCCCATTGGCAATCGACGACCTTGTGGTAGTACTGCGGGTCGTTGACGTTGGTCACTGCCATGTGGCGATGCTCCTGGGGAGGGATAAGCTGGCAATCGCTAGCATGGCTCAGGGACCACACAACGGCAAGCAGGGAGGCCCTGAAATTCACGCCGCCGATCGATGGACGTTCCTCCCACCGTCAGAGGGAAACGACGCCGAGGCCGTTTGATGGGATCGTGGTGGGGCTGGGCGGGCTGGGGAGCGCCGCCCAGGACCCCGTTTCCCCTCTGCGGCGCCGTGCCGTTGCCCCTGGCGCGGCCTCGGGCAGGGGCTTGACGAGCCGCTGCTCCACGTGACTGGCGGCCTCATCGTGGGGACGGCCGGTGGCGCGGCGTTCGCAGGAAGCCTCAGGCGCTGCCAGGTGCACGACCTGCCGCACGCGCTCCTCGACGCCCGGGCGCTGCCCGCGTGGGCCCCGGCCTGGCGCCTCCCGTGCGCCGTCGTGTGGCGGTTACCCCCGGGTGGCTGCCGTGAGTGCGTCGGGCGACGACCACGCCACGCGATATTCCGGGAGCCAGCGACCGTCAGCCGCGGCGCGATCGGTCCGTTCCACCTCGCGTCCACCCACCCGCTGGTAGAACCCACGGGCGGCAACGTTGTCGGCGAAGACCCACAGGTGCACACCAACGTCGGGCGTGTGCACCGCCGTCCAGCCGCCTACGGTGTGCAGCAGGCGGCGTCCGAGCCCGTGCCCCTGATGCGCGGCCTGCACGTGCAGGTTGTCGACGAGGGTGCCCCACTGCGCATCCTCGCGCGGGCGCACGAAGACGAACCCCGCCGGTACGTCCTGCACGAAGGCAATCCACCCGAGGCTGCCGTCGGCCACCGACAGCTTCGTGGTCCACACCGAGCGACGCTCGCCTTCCAGATCGCTGTCGAGATAGGCGTGCGTGAGAATTTCCCGGTAGGCACGTCGCCAACTGGCGGCGTGCAGCGCCGCCACCGTGCTGGCGTCCTCCGCCTGCATGGCGCGGATGCGCACCGCCGGTGCGTCCGCGGCCCTGTGGGTATCCGGTGTCTGCATCGGGGCTGCGTCTGTCGCTACCAGTCGGTGGGCGCGTAATCCTTGAGGAACTGCCCCCATTGATGACGGCCCGTGGCGACGCCGTCGATGATGGGGTCGACGATGCGGGCGGCACCGTCCACGATGTCGAGCGGTGGGTGAAACCGGTGGTTCTCCACCTTGCGCTGTGCGATCTCGGCCACGTCCTCGTCGGTGATCCAGCCGGTATCCACACTGTTCATGTGGATGCCGTCCTGCTGATAGTCGGCTGCCGACGTGCGGGTCATCATGTTGAGCGCCGCTTTCGCCATGTTCGTGTGCGGGTGCCGCGTCGTCTTGTTGTGGCGATAGAACTGTCCCTCCATGGCCGAGACGTTGACGATGTGCTTGTCGCGGTTGTCCGTGCGGAGCATGAGGGGCTTGAGCCGCGCGTTGAGCAGGAACGGCGCGACCGCATTCACCAGTTGCACCTCGAGCAGCTCCACGCTGGGCACCTCGTCCAGCAGCAGGCGCCACGAATTGCGCGAACGCCGGTCGATCTGCTGCAGGTCCTGGTCGAGCTGTCCCGCAGGAAAGAGCTGCGCCGACGCGTCATGATCCTCGGGGAGCAGCGGTACCTGCGACAGCGCCGCCGCCTGCGTGAGTCCCAACGCCTCGAGCGCCCCCGTTTCCGCCGGGCCGACCGCGCGCAGCGACGTCCCCTGAGACGGCGAGGAGGCACGCAGCTCCTCGTACCGCTGCAGGACGCGTCGCGCCGCGGGCGGGAGCGTATGCGCCGACGCCTGTTCGTGCTGCATCATGTGGGCGTAAAACGCCGGGGGGCGTCGAACCGTCTGACACGCGTTGTTCACGATGAAGTCGAGTCGGGCTTCCGACTGCAGCAGCTGCGCGCAGAACGTTTCCACGCTCGGCGTGTGGCGCAAGTCGAGTCCGAAGATTTCGAGGCGGTCCCGCCATACCTCGAAGTCCGGCTCCTGCGCGTAGCGCATGGCGGAATCCCGCGGGAATCGCGTGGTGACCAGCAGCCGTGCGCCGCACCGGAGCAGCTTGAGACCGGCCTGATAGCCGATCTTCACGCGGCCCCCGGTCAGCAGGGCGGTGCGCCCGCTCAGGTCCACCAGCTCCGTGCGCTTGTGATAGTTGAAATCGGCGCACGCGGTGCACATCTGGTCGTAGAAGTGATGGACCGTGACGAACTTCTGCTTGCAGATGTAGCAGTGCTGCGGCACGACGGTTTCCGGGGGCGACACCGCTGTGCCCCCGCGTGGCTCCACCGCGTCGTCGTCAGCCCCGCCCGGCGCGATCGAGGAGGTGCCGGCGCCGGCCTCGCCCAGCAGATACACGTTGGGTGTCGTGAACACCGGTCGCCGACGCAACACGCGGATGCCCGTGTCCTGCAGTCGTTCTTCGTCACGCCGCGCCGCGGCGAGCTTCCGCTCGCGCGCGGTCGCCTTCACCATCGATCGTCGGGCACGGGCATCGGGCTGGAAGACGTTGGCCACGGCCTCGTCGAAGCGGCGTCGGTCCTCCTGCGCGGCGAGCAGCAGCAGGCTGCGATCGGCCACCACCTGCTCCAGCAGCAGGGTGGCCTTTCGCAAGTCATCAAGGAACTGCTGGGCAACATCGGGAGCGTGTGGGGCGCGTGCCTGGGTCATGCGTCAAGCATAGTCACGGCAGGGTCGGCGCGCTCTTGAGGTGCTTGGCGTACCACGCCAGCAGCCGCTCATGGAAGTCGGTCCAGTCGTCCAGCGACGACAGCGGGGTGCCGTGCCCCCCCTGGCTGTAGGTGACCCAGGTGACCGGCTTGTTGAGGCGGCGAAGCGCGTAGTACATCTCGCGCGTGTTGAGCGCCGGCACGTTGGCGTCGAGCTCACCGGTCATCAGCAGCAGGGGCGTCGTGATGCGGTCGGCAAACATCACCGCCGAATGCGCCACGTACTTCTGCGGCTGCTGCCAGAGCGTGGCGCCGAGGCGGTCCTGGCTCTTCTCCGCCGCGTGCACGTTGCGCACGCCAAGGCGGGGCGAATCGGTGTAGAAGCTGATCATGTCCACCTTGCCGCTGATGTTCACGGCCGCCTTGAACCGATTGGTTTGCGTGATCAGCAGGTTGGTGGCGTAGCCACCGTAGCTGGTGCCGTGCACGCCCAGCCGGGTGCTGTCGGCCACGCCCATCTCGATGAGCTTGTTGGCGGCGGCGGTCACCCCCTTGACCCAGGCTTCGCCGGGGTAGCCAATGTCGAAGCGCACCGACGGCTTCACCACCACGTAGCCGTGCGCATTGAGCAGATTCGCCATGGCGTCCCAGGTATCGGCGAAGAAGTCCTCGTAGATGATGAAAATGGTGGGATACGGGCGCCCCGTGGTGAAGCCGGCGGGGTAGTGCACCACCCCGTATTCGGTGCGGCCATCGGCGTCGAGATAGCTGAGCAGCTCCGTACGTCCCAGGGCGCGCGCAGCGAGGGTGGGGTTGGCGTCGGTCAGGCGGGTGAGCGCCGTGTACGGCGCGTGCAGCGCCCACAGGTCGAACGGCCGGTTGCCGTCACCACCGCTCACGATGGCGGTACTGCCATCGGCCGACATGGTGAACGGTGCGAGATTGCGTGAGTCGGCCAGGAGCGTGTCCGCCTGCAGGGTGGCGCGATCCACGCGCACGATGGCGCGTTGCCACGCCGTTTTCGATTGCAGGGCGAAGAGCAGCTGCTGGCCATTGGCCACGGCACCAATGAACTGCGCCCGTGGCAGCGAGGGGAGGGAATCGACGGCGCGCAGCACCAGACGACGCGCGCGCGTGACCGGGTCCAGCAGCCAGAGTCCTTCCACGTTGCTGGCAAGCAGCGCCGGCGCGTCCCCTTCGATCCAGCTCACGGGAGTGAAGCGTTCGCGCTGCCGACGGGCCCGCGCGTCGGCGGTGGTATCGCCGCGGGCCGTCGTGTCGCCGGCCAGTCGCGTGCGCGCACTGTCGCCCACCGTGCCCACCCACAGCTGGTCGTCGCGGGTGTAGGCGTGCCGGCGGCCGTCGCGCGCCCACACCAGCCGGATGTTGCGGAGCGCCGGAAAGATCACGGTTTCCGCGCCCCCGGCCACGTCCCGCGCCATGAGCCGCAGGTCGGTCCCGCCGATTACGTCGTAGTCGGTCCTGCGCGTGATGTCATCGGCGTACACGATCGTGCGGCCGTCGCGGGTCACCGCCCACTGCGGGCGCATCGCCTCGGCCAGCACGTCGGTGGAGCTGCCCGTACGGCGGTCGATTGCCACCACCGATTCCATGCTGCCGAGGCGCTGCAGCCCGTTCCAGGCAAGGAAGGGCTCCTCACTCGATTGCACGATGCGCGGGCCCGTGGTGAGGCGCGCGAACTCTGCTTTGGCGGTGCCCCGCCACGCCGTGCTGCGCAGGGAGAGATACAGCCGGCGCCCGTCGCTGCTCCATTGCAGGCGGCTGCGCTCGAAGGCATAGCGATTGGCCGGAAGCCGCAGCGCCGTTTGCCGGCGCGTGGCCCGGTCGATGAGCAGCACCTCGAATCGGTCGTCGGCCGCCGGGTCGCTGGCATGCACCAGCACCGCCAGGGTGCTGCCATCGGGGGTCCAGGCGCTGCCGGCGATGACGCGCGGGGTGGGGAAGAGGGGCGATCGCTCCCCGGTGCGGGTATCCACGATGAACGATTCGCGCCGCGCGGGCGCAACGTAGGTGGGATCGCCGAAGCTGCGGTTGTAGTCGATCCCGAGACTGGTGCGCGGTCGGGTCATGGTGGCCACCAGCCAGCGCCCATCCTCGGACAGGGCCCCGGCCGACGTGGCGCGCACGTCGAGCAGGTCGGTGAGCGCGAGGGGGGCGGGTTGGGCGACGAGGGGGGCAGCGAGCGCGGAAACGCCGGACACGCCAGCACTCAACGCGAGGGCCCACGAAGTGAGTCTTTGGATGGGGAGCATGGTGGCGATCCTACGGTGCGGCGTCTGGCCCCGCAACGACCGGACGTCACCTGGCACGCTGGCCGTGCGCAGGGCATACCGTTCTCACGCCGCGTGTGCGGGCGCGGGACGGTGGGCCGAGCCCTCGTGACCCGCGCCCGGCCGCACAGCGGCAAGCGGCGGCGGGCAGCAAACCGTCAGCGAACCGTCGTCACGGTGACGCCACCGTGGCTGCCACGCCTACCAGCGCGCCGGCGATGAGGGTCACCGGTGCCGGGTTCTCGTTCGCGATCAACACCACCGTAAATCGCCGCGTCGTGTCGAACGCGGCCACCGACGAAAAGCCGCGGATCTCCCCGGTGTGCGACCACACGGGGCGTCCGACGAGCTGCCGACGCACGATGCCCAACCCGTACCCCTCGGGTCCCGCCGTGGTCATCATGGCGGCGAGCGACGCAGGGCCCACCAGCCGACCGGTCAGCAGGCTCTGCCACCAGCGCGCCAGTGCCTCCGGTGTGGAGAAGTACGCGCCGGCCGCCCACGCGGCGCTATACGTGGACACCCGGGTGGCCATCACGTTGTTCACTCCGCCTGTCCAGCCACCCGGCAGTGGGCCCGTGGGTGTTTCGTACTGATCGAGGAACGGGGCGGTCACCCCGATCGGTGCCAGCAGGGCTTCGCGCACGAGCTGGTGCAACGGGCGACCGCCAACGGCTTCGGCCACCAGTCCCGCCAGCTGGTAGTTGGTGTTGGCGTAGCTCCACCCCGCTCCCCGCTGGAAGAGCGGCGGGCGCAGCAGCCCGAGCAGCCGTTGCGGGGTCCAGCGCGCGTTTACGTCGGCGAGGATGGAATCGCGGTAGCCGGGTGCATCGGTGACGTCGAAGACGCCGCTGGTGTGATTGAGCAGCTGACGCACGGTAATGGCGGGGTCCACGTGCCGGATGGGCGGGAGCCAGCGGCCAATGGAATCGTCCAGCGACAGGCGTCCCTGTTCGGCGAGACGGACCAGCAGGGTGGCCGTAATGCTCTTGGTGATGCTGCCAATGCCGAGCCGCATGGCGGTATCCATGGGCACACCGGGGACGGAGAAACCGGCCACGCCCCGCCAGATGCGCCCGTCGGCGAGGACCACGGCCGCCGACGCCCCGCGCAAGGGGACGGCCCGCACGGCACTGTCGAGTGTGCGTTGCAGCTGGGCCATCCAGATGGCGTCACCGGTGCCGGCCGGAGGGGTAGGCACCGACGGTGCCGCCGCCGCCGCCGTCGGCGCTGCCTCGGAACACGCAATGGGCCCGAGGCCGGCGGCCACCAGCAGCGCGCCCATTACCAGGGGAAAGGAACGAGCAGGCATGGGGCCGGACTCCGAAGCAGGAAGGGAATGGCGACGCGCTGCGACACCGTGCGCGCTGCCGTACCCTGAGACAGACGTGCCAGGGACAAGCGCGTTAACTGGAGCGGGCACTGTCGTTCACCCGCCGTTCACCCTTGGCGCGATGCGTTACGGCCCCGGCTTGCCGGAGCCGACATGGGCCCTGTCCCGTATCGCGACGGCACGTTGGGGCAACGTCGCCACGCACGGGACCGCGCGCCACCGCGCGCTCCGGCGGTCTTCCCTTTCACGTGCCCCTGCCCGCGGGACCCCTGGGCAACCGCTGACGCAAGGCCAGGACGCGGCGACCGGCAGCCCTCCTCGCTACCTGCATGCCCGGGACATCTGGGCGGTCCCTGATGGACGCGCCACGGGTCGCACCGCTAAGCCGGTGCCGGCACCCCGATGCCCCCGCGTGGCCCCCGCTCGAGGAACGCCTGAATGCGCTCCCACTGGTGGTGGACATCCTCCTCGCCCAGCTCGATCAGGCGTCGCAAGTAGTCCTGCTGGAACATGACGAGCGACAGGATGTCGGGGCTGGCGGTCTTGCGGGTGCCCAGCCCGCGGGTGAGGAAGCGGAACACCCGCGGCAGGCGCGGTTCGTAATCACCGGCGAGGCGCCCGAGGTCGCGTGATGGGCGCAGGACCAGCATGTCCACCACCCGCAGCCCGTGACGATGCTCGGGGGGCAGTCGTTCGACGAGCCGGTTGGTGCGCTGCAGCCGCAGGACGTCCTGATCGATGAGGTCGAGAAACACCGCGTTGTACAGCACGCCCAGCACCTGCGCCGGCGGCGGATAGCCGGACACCTGCGGCTGGGCCGCCTCGGTGCCGCTGCGATCGTAGCGTGTGGCAATGGTGATGATGCGCGAGGCGCCGAGGTGCAGCGCCGGCGAGAGCGGGGACGTGAGGCGAATGCCGCCGTCGCCGAACCACTCGTTCCCCACGCGCGTGGCCGGGAAGAGCAGCGGCAGCGCCGTGGAGGCGAGCACATGATCGACCTGCAGGTGTGTCTGCTCACTGCGCCGCTGCGGGCGTTCCCAGAGGGCGATGTCGCGCCCCTGCACCCAGGTCACGCTCTGTGACGTCGTGTAGCTGGTGCCGCAGAGCGCGAGGGCCCGCAGCCGCCCGCGGTCGAGGTTGTGCGCAATGCCGGGCAGCGTACCATCCGGGTTGCGTTCCAGGACCCGCTCGAGGAATTCGCGCAGCGGGGCGGTGTCGACCATCCCCTGAAATTGCTCGGGGTGCCCCTGCCCGCCGGCGACCAGCCGGAAACCGCTGCGCATCACGTTGGCGGCGAGCGACGACGCATCCACGCGAAACACCTGATCGGGGGTGAGCGACAACCAGTGCTGCACCAGCGCGTCCATCGCCTCGGCGAACGTGCCGCGGTGGGCCGCCAGATGGGTGGCATTCACCGCCCCGGCCGACACCCCAACGAGGATGGGCACCTGGAGCGTCGGGTAGCGGGCCGCGATGGCATGGAGGACCCCCACCTGGTACGCGCCGCGCGCGCCGCCCCCGCCGAGGACCATGCCGAGATCAGATGTGACAGGCGCCGGAGGAAGCATAGGGGCGGGGAGGGAGTGGTTGGGCACACGGCGTTGTCCGCGCAACGCGGTAACATAACTGCGCCGTGTTGGCCCGTGACACGCAACCTCGCTCGGCGTGCGGAACACGACCGGAACTGCCCCGGCGTTGATGGAGGCTCCCAGCGTGGTGAGACGTGAGCGCATGATCAACGCCGCCCGGACGGGTTGGAAGCCACGCAAGCCATGTTCGCCGGACATTCAGGAGCGGGCTGTTCGGATCGCGCCGAAGATGCGGGCGGTGGCACCGCTGCCGCCTACCCCCGCACGCACCGCACGAAGTTGGTGATGCGCACCTCGTCGCCCTGCGGCCCGAAGCCCCGCGGGAATTGCGCCGGATTCCCGCGCTTGAAGTCGGCGCGCTGCGCACCGGCGCCATGCACGTCGATCAGTTGGACGAGCCCCGAGCCGGGGGGCATCTCCATCCAGCCGAGGGCGCGCCCGAATGCGAAGTAGACGGCCTTGCCATACCGGTCGTCGGACGGCCCATCGGCGATCGTGGTCCCGCTCCAGTAGTACGACTCCATCGAGCTGGCGCGCAGCGGCGGTGCGAGGGCGGCCGTGCCGGTGACGGTCGGCGCTCGGGTGTAATCCACGATGGTGTGCAACTCCTTCGCGTTCGGCAGGCGCCATCCGGTCTGCCCCCCCACGTCCAGCGCGGCGCAGTACGCCAGGGCGTCCCGCCAATTCCGTGGTGTCCCGTCATCGACTTGCTGCCAGGTCAAGCCCGTGGTGGCATCCCGCACCGTACCGTTGCCCTGATCGATATAGCGGTTCTCGCCGTAGGCGGGTCCGCGCACATAGCGGACGCGCATCAACTGCGGAACGCGACCGTTGCTTCCGGGCTCGAAGCGCGGATACCCCTTGATGCGCCCGTCCGCGAAGTTGACGCCGAACACCGTGGCGTCGTTGTTCATGGTGGTGGCCACGTAGGCGGTGGCGGACCACAGCTGAACGTCGAAGAACCGCTCCCCGGTGGCGTAGGCGAACGCGAAGCGCGTGGTGTCGAGAAACGGCACTGACGTCGCGGCGACCGTGGAGAAGTAGCCGCGACCGAAATCGATGAGCGTATACAGCTCCTTGATGGTGGGCACGCGCCAATCGGTCTGGCCGGCGGTCCGCAGCGCCGCGGCGCGCATCCTGGCCTCGTCCCAGCTGAGTGGGCCGGACACCGCCCGGGTCCAGATGAGGCCAGTGACGAGATCCGTGACCGTGCTGTCGGCGTTCGCTTGCAGCGAGAGCGCCCGCCTATCGGCGTTGCCGTCCTGCCCGAAGAACGGTTGGCCAGCAGACGGGCAGGGGATTGGCGACACCTCGTTGAAGCAGGCGAGCTGGCCGGTGCCTGGTACCTTCCGTGCCGCCGCGGCCGGGGGCTCGGTGGGAACCGTTCGTCCGGAGCCAACGCAGGCCAACAGACCCATCATCGTGAACGCGGCGATCGGGGCATGGCTACGGAACATGGGAGTTCTCCGTTGACGGGACAAACAAGGGGCCGTGGCCGCCCAGCTCATGGCGAGTGGCGACCAGCATCGCCTGCAACGCCTTGCGGTCGCCGCGCGGTACGCTGGCCTGCAATTCACGCTCCACCCTGCGCCGACCCGGCGGGTGTCGCAGGGTCGGGGCTAGCGGGCGGTCGACGTGAGCGTGACCGCGACGCGCTGCAGGTAGATGCGGCTCAGGGATTCGAAGCCCGAGTCCATGCCCACCAGCAGCCAGGCCGTGCCCTGCTGGTCCGCGGTCACGGTGACGGAGGACGCGTTCGGCGAGGCGAGCTGCTTGGTCTCCCACCGCCGGGGTCCGCAGTTCGGTACTGTATTGCCGATCGTTCCCAGAGGGCCGCCCTGCGGCCCCCCGGCCGACTGGTTCCCTCGCTGCAGGTTCACCCGGTATTCGCGGCCGTCGAAGACGGTGCGTGGCTCCCCCGTCGCGGCGCCGACAATGAGCCAGACGCTCTCCCCGGGCGAGCCCCCAACGCCCGCGCAGCCCGTGGGCACGTCGGTGGCGAAGGCCACGGTGGCCGTGACCCGATACGTTGCCCCCGGGGCGAGGTCCGACACCCGCGTCGTGGCATAGAGGAAGAGATCATCACTGCGGTTGGTGCCGCTGAGCAACAGGCCGCTCCCCGTCAACGGCGCCGGGAGCGGCCGCGCCTCGCCAATCACATCGGTCGGGGCCGTGGCCGGCGCGTAGTCTGCCTGCCCAATGGTCCAGCCGGCGATGCCTTGCCCGAAGTCGAATGTCCGTGTGGTGATGCCCGGGACCGATACGGGGGCATCAGCTCGGCAGCTGGCAAGCGCGAGCACGGCCGTGAGCGAAACAGCGGAGCGCCATGTCATGGGTGCGGGTCCCGTGGTGTCATCGATGCACCTCTAACTTAACGTTTCCAATTTCCTTCGCGTCCGACAGTCGAGTATGATCGCGTCGAACACGAACGAGTGAGATCATGAGCGAATGTGGATGGCGCAGCCGGCGGCGCACGCACCTGTGGACTGTCCTGCTGGCGGCATGTGGTGGCACCGTGTCCCCGGGGCTGACGGAGCCTCCGACCGGACCCACGGGACCGACTGGCCCTACGCCACCGACGCGTGCCGTCGCGTGCGGGGGGGTGGGGGGCCCGATCCGCTCCGCGGCGGTGACGGTCACCGAACGCGGCACCGGGGCTTCACTCCCGGCGCGGGCGTTTGCGCCGGCCCCGGCGCTGCTGACCGGGCCCTGTCCGATCGTGTCCCTGCTGCCGGGCGGCGGCGCCGATATCACGAGCGTGAGCTGGGCCGCCGAGCGGCTGGCGGCAAGCGGGTACGTGGTCGTGGTGACGCTGCCGTCGTCGGGCGCCAGCACGGCGGCCTACCACTCGGCGGCCGTCAGCGGCATCGACTTCCTCCTATCCACGGCCAATCCGTATCGCGCAGACAGCGACACGGGCCGAGTCGGCGTCGCGGGCTGGTCGCTCGGCGCGCGAAGCCTGACGCGCACGCAGGAGGAGGACGCGCGGGTCGACGCGCTGGTGGCGTGGGACAACCTGGCCGTTCGTGAGTCGGGGGACGAGGGGTCGCCAGCGTGCACGTTCACCGGCACGGCGGTCCGCACGCCGCGGGTACCGGCGCTGGGGCAGGCGTCGGAGACGTGTCCCGGCGAGGCGCCCGACGTCAAACTGCGGGCCTTCGAGCACTGGCGCGCCGCCGGTGTGGCCACGATGCAGGTGGTCTTCCGGGACGCGACGCACTTCTGGTGGGGCGGCCCCGGCACCGAGACGCAGCGCGCGCTCAGCCACGCGTACACGCGCGCGTGGTTCGATCGGTGGCTCAAGGGCGATTCGACGATGACGGCGGCGTTGCTGGGCCCCACGGTGCCCTTCATGGGCACCTCAGCGGCGAGCGTTCTCAGCCCGCGCTTCCGGTCGGCGGCGGCGTTCGACGGACGGCGGTGTACCGACGTGCGCCTCGGTTGCTGAGTGGCGGGTTCGCGGCGACTTCGGGTGGCGCCGGGCCGCCTCAGAAGCGGATGGGCGCGTAGAGGTTGACCTGCCACCGGGAGGCCGGTTCGAGCGCGCGCGCCGCGTCGAGGCGAATGGGGAGACCGAACATCCCCACGCCGCCCCCCACGCTGAGCCGCGCGCCGTCGCTTCGCGACAGATCGCGGCGCGCGCCGGCCCAGCCGGCGTCGGCGAAGAGGCCCGGCTGCCACCAGCCGGTCCGCGCCCAGGTGAGCTCGGCGCGTGACATCCAGTACGCCTCGCCGCGCAGCGAGCCGGCGCGCACCCCTCGCACGGTCTGCCACCCGCCGAGGTTCCACAGTCGGTGCGTGGGGAGGCCGCCGGAGCTGGTGCCGCCGCTTACGGTGGTGGTGACCCGCACCCGGCCGGGCAGCGCCCGCTGCAGCGACAGGTCCGCCGCCGCCCGCACGTAGCGCCACGTCCCGGCCACCCCCTCCAGACGCCACGCCGATCCGAGGCGCCAGCCCTCCTCCTCGGCGCCCCGCGCCGCGAGCAGCCGCAGCGACCCGCCGAAGGCACGACCCGCCAGGTGGGGCAGCGTGTCCCCCACCCCGCGGTCGAAGGTGCGCGACCGGTTCACGAGCCACGGCAGGGAGAGCGCCGCTTGGGTGCCCACCCCCTCCTGCCATTCGCCGAAAAGGCGCGTCTCGAGCCGCAGCGCCCCCGCGCCGCGGCCGCTGTAGCGACGGGTGAGCTCGCCCCCCGCCGCGCGGTAGTAGAACTGCTCGTCGAGCGCGCGCACGATACTCTGCAGCGACGCGGCCGCCCCGAACGCCAGCCCGTAGTCGTCGGCCTGCACGAGGCGGCGGTAGCCCGTCACCGTGAGGTCGCCACCGCCGTTGGTGCGCGTCGCGAGCAGTTCGCCGTTGACCTGCTGGTCGCCCAGCGACCCGCGCGCATTGGCCTCCCAGCTCCACCCGGCACCCAGCTGCTGGCGCAGCGCCGCCCCCACCGAGAGCGCCTCCACCCGGTTGTAGCGCAGGTATTCGAGTCCCGTATGCCACGTGATCCGCTGGGGGGCGAAGGCCGCCTGCACATCGAGCCCCAGCGCCTCGCGGGTGGCCTCATCCATGGTGCTGGCGTACACCGGCGCACGCTCGGCAAAGAGCCCACTCCCGAACTCCGGCGCGTTGGCCAGTTTCACCGAATCGCATGGCACCGCGACGCGTGTGGTCAGCCGCGTGCCGAGGCGGGTCGAGGTCAGGTAGCGCACCCCGGTTGCCTGACAGTCTGCATTGCGCTGCGCCGTCGCGCGGGCGCTGTATTGTGCCCAGGCACTGTCGAGCATCACGCGGCGGGCGTCCCATGCCGCCGTGTCGTCGCGCGTGCGGAGCGCACGCCGGTCACGCCAGAGCTGTCGCCAGAGGCCATCCAGCGAGTCGAACGAGGCCCGCAGCGCGAGATTGGCCGCAGGGATGGTGGGCACGTCTGCCACGGCATTCACATCGGTGTACCGGAACCCCTGCTCGATGGTGACCGCCAGCTGCAGCGGCCCGGCCTTCACGGAGCCATCTACCCGACGCACCCGCGGCAGCCAAAACCGGTTTTCGTACAGCCCGTACTCGAGCGTGACCGCCTGCAGCTCACCCTTGAGCGGCTGCGCCAGGAACTTGAGGTACCAGGGCGGCCCCTGCTCCCCGGCGACCAGCGTGTTGTCCACCTCGGTCCACACATCGTAAGGCACCGACAGGCGATAGACGGCGCGCACCAGCTGCACGCGTTCGGTGTCGAACCAGTAGGAGCCGACCGACAGATTCCACCGGGGCTGCCGCGGCCGCGTGCGCAGTTCGCGCAGCACGAGACGGCGGGTGTCGGGGAGCGTGATGACCGCGCTGTCCCCGAGCGCGAAGGTGTAGTAGCTCTCGCTGCCCACCGCGAGCGGGTGCACGAGGTCGGTGGTATCGGCCTGCGCCTCGCCGCCGCTGGACGCGGGGGCGCCGGTTGGCGAGGGGAGCCAGAGCGCATCCATGCCGGGATACCAGGGAATTGGCGCGAGCTGATCGCCCACCGGATTCGGCAGCGCGACGCGGCTGTTCTGCACCCCCCGACGCCCCAGCAGGGCCAGGTGGGCCCCGTCGCGCCGCGACCAGCTGACCTGCCCCACGGTTTCCCGGCGCCCGAGGAGCCGCTCGCGCCCGCCGGCGCCCGCACTGCCCCCCACGCTCCCCCCCAGGGTGAGGCGCTCGTACGACGTGGCACGGTAGGCGTTGAGCGTGGAATCAACGCGCAGGCGTTCCGCGCGGGCGCGGGCCACGAACGAGCGCGTTGCCGCATCGGGGTAGGCCGACGCACGCTCCGCCTCGGTGGGCGGACGGTGACGCAACCGCGGCGGCTGCGTGACGGCGTCCTGTGACGCCAGCACCAGAAGGAGGGCGGTGGTCCACATGCGACCGCCTTACGACTCGGGGGCCGGGCAGGTTTCGTCGGGCGCGTGGCCACGACTCCCCAAGGGCCGGGTCGCTCGTGGTCCGGCGCCGTGGGCCACCTCGGCGTCCGCGAGAAGACCGGCTCGGCGCATGTCGTGCGTGGAACAGCGCGCAGCCGGCGCCCCCAGCCCTCTCCACCTGCTTCGGCAACTGCCGCAACAGCACGCCGGCCACGTTCGCGAGCGTCGTGACGCGGCTCGACGACACGCTGCTGCTCGTCGCCAACACCGTGACCGCGAGTGCGGACGACAACGTGCGCTGGGTACGCGAGGCGATCGACGCGGATGCCGTCGTGCCGATGCTCGAGCTCGCCAATGAGCCCTCTGTGGCACAATCTGGTGCGGAGGCCGGCGGCGTCCGGCGCTATCTGCTGGTCGTGGGATTGGTGTTTCCCGCGCTCGTGATGGCCTTGACCCCCGACGTGGGCTTCACCGCGCCGCCCACCGGGCGGCTGCTCTTCTGGACGCTGCAAACTGGGGTCGGGCTGCTGGTCCTCCCGTCCGTGCTGCACGGGATCACGCGCCTGCTGGGCGCGACCCGCGTTTCGAGTTGGGTTCTGGTCGTGCTGACCGGTTTGCTCGGCTCCATCCCGCTTGCTCCCGTTTACTGGACGATCGGCGAGGGCAAACAGGGTGGCGAACAGGCCGGTGACGCGCGAAGTCATGACGATCGATGACCGAAGATGGGGGAACGGTGTGCCATCGCGGCATGCCGTCGCGGTCTGCGAAACTCGGCGACCGCTACCGCCCGGGGAACGGCGATACGAAGCGCGGATCGGCGAGGAAGGTCTCGTCGGTGAGCGTGTGGAGAAAGGCGATCAACGCCTCACGCTCGGCGGCGGTGAGCCCGAGCCGGACCGGCTGCCTGCCAGGGCCCAGCAGGCGCTGGTCGGTATTCGGTCCCGCTCGCACCCCGCTGTCGTAGAACGCCACCACCTCCTCCAGCGTACGGAAGCGCCCATCGTGCATGTACGGTGGACGCACGGCGACGTTCCGCAACGAAGGGGACTTGAAGCGCCCCCGTCCTGCGCCGGAGTCGGCTGGTTGCGCGTCCAGACCATTGTTGGCTGGCGCCACCATCACATGCGTCGCCTGCCCGTGGCAGCGCCCGCACCCGGCCCGCCCGGAGAACAGCTGCTGCCCCAGCTGCTCCTGCGCGGTGAGTCCTCCCGCCGGCACGGCGCGGTCGAACCGGGAATTGGTGGGCACCAGCGCGCGAACGAACTGCGCCAACGCCCGCGCGATCCGGTCGCTGGTTATCTCGGACGAGCCGAAAGCGGCCTCGAAGAGTGGCCCGTAGAAGGGGGTCACCCGCAGCTTGGGGATCAGGTCGTCCAGCCGCATGCCCATTTCGTTGTCGTCCTGAATGGGGAGCAGCACCTGCGCTTCAAGGCTTGGCGCCCGTTCGTCCCAGAAGAACCGGCCATTGGGATAGATGCGGGCATTGGCGAGCGCCATGCTGTGGCGTGCCGTGCGCCGTCCGAAGATGCCGCGGCTGAACTGCGCCGTATCGGAGAAACCGAAGGCCGGCAGGTGGCAGGAGGCACAGGCCACCTGGTCGTTGACCGAGAGGCGGCGATCGTGGAACAGCACGCGCCCCAGGGTGGCCCCGGCGTCGGTGATCGGGTTGTTGGCGGGGGTGTTGTCGCCCACCAGCGTGCCGGGGGCGTTTGGCGGCAGCTGGCGGATGTGCGCCGGCAATGTCAGTCGCGCGTCGGCATACGCCAGCGCCGTGGTCGGGAGGCCGGGCGCGGTGAGCCCCGCCGCGAAGGCCACCACTACCACGGTATCCGTGGCCGTGCGCCCCTGCGCGTCGCGCACCTCGATGGCCGCGCGAATCGTCCCCGGCTGCGGTGGGGCGCCCACCAGCCGTGTTTCGACCAGGGACAACCCGTTGGCGTCGGTCAGGAACCGCGCGGTGTAGGTGACAGGCGCGGTGCCGCCGCTGAACGTGGTGCCGCCCTGCGTCACGTCGTGGCTGACGGTCATGCCCACGGTGGCGGCCACCGGGACGTTGGCCCGCTGGCGCACCGGGGCCGTTGCGGCGGGCGGGACCGCCGGGTCGTCGGCGGGGCGCGGCGGTGCCGACGGCGCACCCGCGTCCTGGCAGCTCGCCAGCAGTGGAAGCAGGAGGAGGAGCGGGCGCCACAGCGGGCGCCACAGCGGGCCGAGCTCCATGCGCACGAAACGATGGCCGGATCGACGCCAAGGGGCAGCGGTGCGGACGGAGTGGTTGGCGTTGGAGCAGCGACGCACCGGACCTCCAGCAAGAGCGACTGACCCGCGCGGCAGGGGCGTCTGCTGAGCGGGGCATTCACGACGATGTCTTTGGGGAAACACGGCAGCGCGCCGGTCCCCCACTACGCCCGGGCGGCGCCCGGCCGGCTCCGCACTCTGCGGCGTGGCCGACGCGCGCGCAGCCGGTCTGGCGCCAGCTCACTGCCGCGCGCACCTCCTCGGCACTCCGCACATGCACCACGCTGGCGCCGGCGGCTGGCCCGGCCTCCGCATGGCGAACGGGGCAGGGGGAAACGGGAACCCCGCCCGCTCACGCTACCGCCAGGGCCGCCGCTGCGCGGTTCGTCGCCCGTTACGGGTCGCCCCGCCGCAGCAAGCCAACTCCGGTGAGCAGCACCGTGGTGACGAGGGACCCCGCCCCCAGCCACAACAGCGATGCGAAGGTTGGGTGGAAGGCGAGCCCGAAGAAGCCGCCCGACAGCAGCACCGCCCCCGCCACCGCGAGCACGCGAGCGGCCCAGCGGGCGCCCTCGGGGAGGGTCGCCGAGTCCAGCAGCCCCTGCAGGACAAGGGAGAGGAGGACCAGGACCCCGGCGTGGGCGTGCCCTGCGCGGAACAGCGCCTGCTGCGTCGGCGTCAGCTCGAAGCCCGGGGGCAATCCGTGGGCACTGCCGGTCACGATGCCCAGCAGGGTGAGGCCGCCGTAGACGATGGTCGGGACGGTGAGCAGCGTGAGGCCCGCCATGAGGCGGGCGGGACGGGAGAGGGTCATGGGAGGCGTCCGGTTGGGGATTGTGTGGCCCTGGTGCCGACCGGCGCGAGCAGCGCCGCGCTGATGCGGGCCGTGAGAGCACGGGGCGAGAAGCGGGCCGACTGCGCCATGAGCTGGTTCAGCCGGCCGACGATCCGCGTCGGGCCGCGCGACTCGAGCGCCGCCAGCGCCGCGTCGACCACGTCGGCGACGGTGAGCAACCGACGGAAGACCGCCGTGGAACGGACGCCGGGTCCGGCCGCATCGAGGAACGGCGTCTCGACGGGGCCGGGACAGAGCGCCGCCACGTGCAGCCCGCGCCCGTGGTACTCCGCCCAGAGGGCCTCCGAGAGCGACAGCACATACGCCTTGGTCGCACCATAGGCCGCCATGAACGGGGCCGGCTGAAAGGCCACCGTCGACGCGATGTTGAGCACCGTGCCCCGACGGGCGAGCAGGGCGGGGACGAACTGGTGGGTCAGCTCCGTGAGCGCCACGACATTCACCTGGAGCATGTCGCTCACGTGGGCGGGGGCCTCGGTCTCGAAGCCCCCGTGGAACCCGAAGCCCGCGTTGTTCACCAGCAGGTCCACCGGCAGGGCGAGGCGCTCGACGTCGTCGAACAGGCGTCGGGCCGCCCCTGGGGCCGCGAGGTCGGCCGGCACCACCGTGGCGCGGCCGCCGGCCGCCTCGATGCGGCCGCGCAGGGCCTCGAGGCGCGGCACCGAACGCGCCGTGAGCAGGACGTGCGTGCCCTGGGCGGCCAGCGCAGCGGCGAGTGCTTCGCCAATGCCCGACGACGCGCCGGTCAGCAGGGCGACGCGAGGGCGCGGATGGCGGGGGCTCATGGTGCGCGCCGCCAGGTCTGGGTGCGGCCGAGCAGGGAGATGCCGATGAAGCCGCGGACCTGCAGGGTACGGCCGTCCGGGCTCGGGGTGAGCTTAATGCGATACGTCTTGCCGTTGTCGGGATCGAGGAGTTCGCCGCCGCCCCACGTGTCGCCGGCGCGGCGTACGTTGCGAATGATTTCGAGGCCGGTGACTGGCTGGTTGCGCCGGTCACCGGGGCACTTGTCGCAGAGGCTCTCGGGTTCCCCCGGCACGAGGGAGCCGCGGATGATGCCAGTCAGGACGCCGTTGCGCTCGACGATCTCGACGATGCCGCGCGGCTTGCCCGTGTCTTCATCGACCGTGTGCCAGGTGCCCACGGGGGTGGCGGAGGCCTGGGCGTGCAGTGGGGCGGACAGGGCGGCGAGCAGGGCGGCGGGGGCCGCGGCGAGCGTGGCGACGAACAGGCGCGGGAGCAGGCGCGGGAGCAGGCGCGGGAGCAGGCGCGGGAGCAGGCGCGGGAACAGGCGCGGGAACAGGCGCGGGAACAGGCGCGGGAGCAGGCGGAAGACGGTACGGCGCATGGCGAGAGCCTCGAAGTGGAAGGTAGACAACGTCACCTGACAGTGTCATGTGACAATGTCTACTTCGCAGGGTTGACAATGTCAAGCCCCCTCGGCATGCTTCGAGATGACCGCCGACCTCAAGCAGCGCGTCCTCGACGCCAGCGTGCAGTTGATCGACGACGCCGGGCTGACCGGCCTGTCCATGCGCGAGGTCGCCCGGCGCGCCGGCGTGAGCCACCAGGCGCCCTACCACCACTTCGCGGACAAGGCCTCCATCGTCGCGGCGCTGGTCGAGCGCGGCTTCACCTTGCTCGCTGAACGGATGGAGGCGGCGGAGCGCACGGGCCCCCCCGCCCAGCGGATGCGGCGCGTGGGGCGCGCCTACGTGGACTTCGCCCTCGAGCAGCCGGTGTACTTCCGGCTCATGTTCCGCCCCGAACTCTCGGACCCTGCGCGCTTTCCGGCGGCCGACGCCGCGGGCGGCCGAGCCTTTGCCGTGCTTGAGCGCCTCGTGGGCGACCTCGCCGGGCCACGGGCCAGCCGCTCACGAAAGGACGCGCTGCTCTCCATGCATTGGTCGCTCGTTCACGGACTGGCCACCTTGTTGCTCGACGGGCCGCTGGCGGCGGAACTCGGGCAAGGCGTCGCCCGGGGACGCCACGTGGACGACGTGCTGACGCTCTTCCTCGCACGGTGAACCGGTGACCCTCACTCCCGCCGACTCCCTGACGATGTTGGGTGTCCTCGCGACGGCGGTCCTGCTCCTCCTCGGCCCCTCCGTAGCCGTTTGGCGCGCCCGCCTCGCACCGGGGGGCGGATGGCGCCGCTGGTCCGCCCTGCTGGTGCGGCTCATCGCACCGGCCGCGCTGGCGTACCTCCTCGTGGTGACGGCCTGGCTCCCCGCGTACAACGGACAGTGCGGCGGCTGGTTGGGCGAGACCCAACCGTGCCTCGGTTTCGGTCAATACGCGCGCGAAGCGCTGTACTGGGCGGCGATGAGCATGGGGCTGCCGGCCCTGTTCGGTCTGTTTCTGGGCATCGCTGTCCTCTTGCTCCGCCTCCTGCGCCGCCGCGGCGCCGGGCCAGCGTCCCGGTAAACACCTTCGGCGGCGCGGTCGCGACGGCGCCACGGCATTGCGCCGACGCGTTTCCACCGCGAGGATGATGGGCGCGCGCGCCACGTCTGGTCGCCCACCCCTGTTCACCAAGCGCTCGAGACCGGTCTCCACCCATGCCCCTCCCCGTAGCCTTCCGGCGTATCGCCTCCCCCATCGCCCCGCTCGGTGCCGCCCTCGCGCTGCTCGCCGCCGGCTGTTCCGACGACCCCGCAGCGCCACCCCCCGTTGTCACGGTCCAGGCCGCCCCAGCCACGCTGTCCGTGCTTCCCGGCGGGACCGGGCAGGCGACCGTGACCGTGAGCCGCAGCGCCCCGTCGGCGGGCACCGTCACCCTCGACGCGGCAGCGCTTCCGGCAGGCGTCACTGCGGCCTTCGCCCCCGCAGTGCTCGCGGCAAGTCAGACCACCAGTACCCTCACCTTCACGGTGGCGGCCGGCGCGACGGCCGGACAGTTCCCGGTCACGGTCCGAGCGACAAGCGCCACGGCCACCGCCGGGAGCGCCACCATTCCGCTGACCGTCCTGCCGCCGGCGACCCTCGGGCTTGCGGCCACCGTGCCAACCGCGGCGATCGCGGGCCTGGCCACGGTCGCCGGCACCTCGAGCGTCGTCACGATCACGCGCAGCACCGGCTATTCGGCGCCGGTGGATCTCACGGTGCTGAACGCGCCGGCCGGCTGGACCATCGCGGTGGCCCCGACGACGGTCCCGACCGGGGCGACCACGGCATCGGTGACCATCAGCATCCCCGCCCGCACGGCCGCAGGGAGCTACACCTTCACCGTGCGCGGACGGGCGGCCGGTGCGCCGGACGCGACGGTCGTCATCACCCAAGCCGTGAACTGACGCCGCTACAGGTACCGCCACGGGGCGCCACGCCGAGTTATGATAGGGCGCGGCGAGGCCGGTGGTGCTTCGGCCGTGAACGGTCGCGTTTCCCTCTCCAGGACGGATGCCGCCATGTCCTCTCTCGTCTTGCTCAGCCGCCTCCTTCGCGTGACCGCCGGTGGCGGTGTCGCCGGATTGCTGGTGTGGCCCGCGCTTGCTCTCGCCCAATATCAGCAGCCGCCCGCGCCGATCTCGCAGATTCTGGATCAGCCGGCCACCCCAGCCGTGCTGTTGAGTCCCGACCGCACCACGCTGGCCGTGTTGTCGTGGCCGGGCCTTCCCTCCATCCGCACGGTCGCGGGCGTCGAGTACCGCCTCGCCGGACGACGGTTCGACCCGGCGACCAGTGGCCCCTCGCGCGGCACCGGTTACACGGGGCTGGCCCTGCAGTCGGTCGCCGGTGGAGCGGCGCGCCCCATCGCCATGCCCCTCCCGGCGGGCGCGACGATGGGCGACGTGATGTGGTCGCCAGACGGCCGGCGCCTCGCGTTCACCATGACGGCTGACTCGACGATCACGCTGTGGACCGCCGACGTCGCGACGGCGAACGCCACGCGCGTGACCGGGCAGCGGCTCAATGCGGTCCTCGGCCGGCCCTGCACGTGGGTGAGCGGGGAGCGGCTGGCGTGCACCTTCGTGCCGATCAGTCGCGGGGCGCAACCGCAGGCGCCCACCACGCCCGATGGCCCCATCGTGCAGGAAGCGCTGAGTGGTCGGGCCGAACGGGCCGCGACCTATCAGGATCTGCTCAAGAGTCCGTACGACGAGCGGGTCTTCGAGCACTTCGCCACGAGCCAGCTGGCCCTCGTTGCGCTCGACGGAACGGTGACGCCCCTCGGCCCACCGGCCATGCGCACCGGCGTCGATCCGTCGCCCGACGGGCGCTTCCTGCTGGTGAGCACCGTCTCGCGCCCGTTTTCGTACACGGTGCCCCTGGAGTACTTCCCCACCCGCACCGACGTGTGGGCCGTGGACGGTCGGGTGGTGAAGACCGTGGCCGACCGCCCGCTCATCGAACGGGTCCCGTGGGGTGGCGGCTCAGCGCTCACCGGGCCACGTACCATCGGGTGGCGCAGCGACGCCGACGCGACCCTCGCGTGGATCGAGGCCCTCGATGGCGGCGATCCCGCCGCGAAGGTCGCGAAGCGGGACCGCGTGCTGCTGCTGCCGGCGCCCTTCGCGAGCGGAGCGACGACGCTGGTGGAGACGGAATACCGCGCGACCAGCATCACGTGGGACTCGCCGACCCGGGCGATCGCTCGCGAGCTCGACGCGCGTACGCGCCGGACCCGCACCTGGCTCATTGACCCGTCGGGTGCGGCCGCGCCGCGCCAGCTGTGGGAGCGCAGCAGCGAAGACCGGTACGGCGATCCCGGTGAGTTCCTCACCACCCGCGATGCGCGTGGCCGGGTGCGACTGCTCACCACACCGGACGGACGCCACGCCTTCCTGACCGGACCCGGGGCCAGCCCCGCGGGCGACCAACCGTTCCTCGATCGGTATGAGCTCGCCAACGGGCAATCCACGCGCCTCTTCCGCAGTGCGGCGCCGTACTTCGAGCAGGTGACCAGCGTGCTGGACGCGACCGGCACGCGCGTGGTCACGCGGCGGGAGTCCAAGTCGGAGCCGCCCAACTACTTCGTGCGCGAACTCGGGCGGAAGGGGGCGCCGCGCGCGCTCACGGCGTTCACCGATCCGGCGCCGCAGTTCGCCGGCGTCACGAGCCAGCGCATCACGTACAAGCGCAAGGATGGCGTGCAGCTGTCGGCCACCGTGCACCTCCCGCCGGGCTACGACAAGGCAAAGGACGGGGCGTTGCCATTCCTGCTGTGGGCGTACCCCCTCGAATTCCGTTCCGCCGAGGCGGCCTCGCAGGTCACGGGGTCGCCCTATCGCTTCACGCGTCCCGCCGGGATGTCGCACTTGTTCATGCTGACCCAGGGGTACGGCGTGATGGACGATCCGACGATGCCGATCGTGGCCTTCGACGGAAAGGAGCCCAACGACACGTACGTGGAGCAGCTCACCGCGAGTGCGCAGGCCGCCGTGGATACGCTCGTGGCCATGGGGGTGGCCGATCGTGATCGCATCGCCGTGGGCGGACACTCCTACGGCGCCTTCATGACGGCCAACCTGCTGGCGCACACGCGGCTGTTCAAGGCCGGCATCGCGCGCAGCGGGGCCTACAATCGTACCCTCACGCCGTTTGGCTTCCAGGGCGAGGAGCGTTCGTACTGGGAGGCGCCAGAGCTGTACGAGCGCATGTCGCCGTTCACGTATGCCAACCGGATCAAGGATCCGATCCTGCTCATTCACGGCATGGCCGACAACAACACCGGCACGTTCCCCATGCAGAGCGAGCGCATGTACCAGGCGCTCAAGGGGAACGGGGCCACCGTGCGCTATGTGCAACTCCCCGCTGAATCGCACGGCTACCTCGCGCGCGAGAGTGTGGGGCACACGCTGGCCGAGATGGCGGCGTGGCTCGACCGCTATTTGAAGAAGTCGAAGACGGCGATGTAGCCGGGTGCGTGGCGCAGCGGCGGCCCGTGCCGTATTCTCGCCGGCGTGATCTGCGCGGCCTGCCCGCGCGGTTTCCCCTCTTCCCTGCGCCAATGCCCGCCTCCGATTCCCCGCCGTCCTCGCGCCGCGTCGTCTGGTTGCTGGCCCTCATGGGGCTCGTGGCCTACGCGCTGCGCACCAACATCGCCATCGCGCAGGAGTACATGGCCCCGGAGCTGGGGCTCACCATGGTGCAGATGGGGGTGATCTCCGCGTGGGGATTCCAACTGGCCTACACGATTGGGCAAGTCCCCGGCGGCGCCATGGGCGATCGCCACGGGGCGCGGCTGGTGTTGGCGGTGGCGGGGGTGGGCTGGGCCGTGGCGTCGCTGGCGTCGGGCGCAGTCGTGGGGTCGGGTATGGTGGCATTCACGGGGCTCTTTGCCGCCCGGCTGTTGCTTGGTGCGTCGCAGGCGGCCACCTACCCGGTGTCGGCCGTGGCCGTGGCGCGCCACGTCCCCGAGGGCGGTCGCACCGCCGCCAGCGCGATCTATCTGGCGGCCTCCACGCTGGGGGCTGCGCTGGCCCCGCTGACCCTCACGCCGCTCATGGCGAAGGCCGGCTGGCGGGCGGTGTTCCTCGTCAGCGCCGCGGTCGGCATGGGAGCGGCGGGCGTGTGGTACCTGCTTGCCCCACGGGACCGGGTCATTCCGTTGGGCGTCACGGCCACGGACCACGCCCCGTCGCTCTGGCAGCAGACAGGGCGACTCCTGCAGAATCCAGCGCTCCGACGGCTGTGCGCCGCGTATCTCCTGCACTCGGCCGTGCTGTACGTGTTCTTCTTCTGGTTCTTCCGCTACCTCATCGAGGCGCGCGGCTTCACGCTGCTCGAGACTGGCGTGTGGGCCAGTCTGCCGTATCTGCTGGCCACCGTCGCGGCCCCCCTCGCCGGCATGCTGGCCGACCGGCTGGCCCGGCAGGTCGGGCTGGCCACCGCGCGCCGTCGGGTGGCCATCAGCGGGCTCACCCTCGCGTCCCTGCTGGTCCTCACGGGGGCGTGGATTCCCACCCCCACGTTGGCCATCGTCGCGCTCAGTCTGTCGGCGGCGTGCCTGATCAGCTGTGAAGCGCCCTTCTGGACCACGGCGGCGGCACTGGGGCGTGAAGGGGAAGGGGCCGCCACCGGCGTCCTCAATCTCATGGGGAACGTGGGGGGCATCCTCTCCATCTGGCTGGTGCCGCTGATGAAGGACGCCTGGGGGTGGTTCGCCATGCTGGCCTTCTGGGCGGCGGTGGCGCTCGTGGCCGCCGCCCTCTTCGCCTCCACGGGACGGGACGAACGCATGCGCTCGACCTGAGTCGCCGTCGCACGCGGCGGGCGGGTTCGGCTGCGCCCAGGGGTCAGCACCCCACAGCTGGGGCTATGCCCCCTCCATCGCGTCTGCCAGCCACTCGACCACGTACGATACGAACGACGGGCGTACCAGCAGGCGCCACGTGGGGGTGGCATCGACCAGCTGCAGCAGCACCGGTGCGCGCGCGAGCAGCGTCTGGGTGGCGTGCCCCACGGGGAAGGTGCGCGGGTGCAGGTCCAGCGTGCACACGGCCGCCAACAGGTCGCGTGCGCGCGGGCCCGACAGCTCCAGGACATGCCGGCTGGCCGACAGCTCCACCACGGCGCCGTCGGTATCCGGTGTCCCGTCGCCCACGGCCTGCGACAGCGCGGTCAGCAGCGCGTCACGCGACGCGGTTGGTGCTTCCACCAGCCACTCGTCGGGCCGGAGCCACGTCACGCGCCCCGCCGGTGACGACACCATGGGGCCGTGACCAGGCAGCGCCTCCACCGCGAGCGCGGCAGCCACGCGAGAGCAGGCGCCTCCACGGGCGCGCACACTGATCAGCAGGGTCAACGGCAACGCCCGCAGCGTGGCGGCCGGCGACGACACCGCCGCCATGCGGGCCCGGAGCGCCGGATCGACGGGGATACGGTCACTCATTGGTGATCTGCGCCATCCCGCCGCGCCCCCTCGGGATCGTAATGCACCGGGTCCACCAGGGTCACCGATGCCACCCGCCCGTCGAGGAGCGGGGCGTGCAGCACCTCGCCCAGCCGCGCGCGTCCGTCGCGCACCAGCGCGAGCCCGAGGGCACACGCCAGCGTGGGACTGTAGCGACTGCTGGACACATGCCCGTCGATGGGCATTGGCGGGGCCCCCAGCGCGCTGGTGAGGGCGACGCCTTCGGGAATCACCAGCTGCGGGTCGTTGGCGCGGAAGCCCACCAGCTGCGCCCGCCCGCCCGCCCGCGGTGCGACACGTTCCAGTGAGCGGCGCCCCACAAACGTTTTGCGCGCGGGCACCATCCACCCGAGCCCCGCGTCGTGCGGTGTGGTAAGTGCCTCGGTGTCCTGCCCCACAATGAGGTACCCCTTTTCGATGCGCAGCACCTGTAGTGCGTCGAGGCCATACGGCGTCACCCCCAGTGGCGCGCCCGCGGCCAGCAGCGCCCGCCAGAGGGCGGGCCCGTCGTGCCACGGGACGCTCACTTCGTAGGCCAGCTCGCCCGAGAAGGAGACGCGCGCCACCTGCGCGTTTGCGATGCCGGCCACCGTGGCGGTGCGCACCGCAAGAAACGGGAACGCGTCACGGTCCACCGCCAGGCCCGGGGCGACATGCGCGAGCAGCGTGCGCGAGGCGGGTCCGACCACGGCGACGGTGGTGAACTGTTCGGTGACGGGGGTCACCCAGCAGCGCTTGTCGGGCCACTCCGTCTGCAACCACTCCTCCATCCACTCGGCCACCGCGGCGGCGTGCCCGGTGGACGTGGTCACGAAGTACCGGTGCGCGCCGGTGCGCATGACCACGCCATCGTCCAGAATGGACCCGTCGAGATGACAGAGGACCGCGTAGCGCGCCTTCCCCTCGGGGAGCGACGCCAGCGGGGTGACATAGAGCTGGTCCAGCACCCAGGCGGCATCGGGGCCGCGCACGTCCAGCTTGCCCAACGTGGAGACATCGGCCAGGGCCACGCCGGTGCGCGCCGCGCGCACCTCGCGCCGCACGGTGTCGTCGATCGATTCGCCTTCGCGCGGATAGCGCGACGCGCGCAGCCATTGCCCCGCCGGTTCGAAGACGGCGCCCAGCGCCTCGTGTTCCGCATGCAGGGCGGTGGTGCGCACGGGGTCGAACCGCGTGCCCTGCGCGCGGCCGGCCACCAGGTGAAAGGGGATCGGCTCCACCGGTGGCCGGCTCCCCGATGTGCCCACCACGGCGGCCGCGTGTCCAGCGCGCGCGGCCACCAGCGCGGCCGCCAGCACCTTCGCGGCGCGTCCCTGCTCCACGCCGGTCCCGACGAGCGTGTAGCGCTTCACGTGCTCCACATGCGTGGCGCCGGCATCCACCGCGCGCACGATGCCGGCCACGGTCGCATCGCGATGCAAGTCCACGAAGCTGCGCGACTCGTCGCCATCGGGGGCGGGCACCTGCCACGTCAGTCCAGGCGGGTCCTCGTCCACGTCGTCGGTCGTTGGGGCGGCGGCCTCGCCATCCAGCCCCAACGCCGCGCGCGCCGCGGTCGCTCCCTGGGCGAGCGCATCCGCGAGTGTCAATCGACCAGTCACGGCGCCGGCGAGCCATTGCCCGGGGAGCGGCGCGGACGGCACGGCCGTGCCCAACCGTTCGTCGTACGTACTCGTGCCACCCAGATGCAGATGCAGGTGCAGGTTGGGATCCACGCCGGCGGAGGTGGCAAGCAGGTCGGTCTCGAGCGTGAGTGTGGTGTCGCCGGTCTGTACGTGAACAGCGCACAGGGTGCCGTACGCGTCGGCGTCGGTGCCCACCACCTGGGCCTTGTCGAGCACGCGGACGCCCGCCGCACGCACCGCGGACCGCAGCGGACTGGTGCCGGGAGGGCGCATGTCCACGACAGCGGCGACCGACACGCCGGCCTCGTGCCACGCCAGCGCCGTGCGATAGGCATCATCGTGCGCGGTGAACAGCACGCCGCGCGCGGGGGCGAGCGCATGCTGCCGCAGGTAGTGGCGCGCGGCGCCCGCCAGCATGATGCCGGGGCGATCGTTGTCGGGGAACACCAGCGGGCGCTCCAGCGTGCCGGTGGCCAGCACGATGGCCTGCGCGCGCACTTGCCAGAGCCGCTGCTCGGGTAGCGCGCCGCGCGCCGCCTCGGGGAGGGCGCCCCCCACGCGCTGGGCCAGCCACATGCCGTTTTGGTCGAGGGGCATGACGGCGGTGGTACCGGTGAGCACCGTGACGTCGGGCGCGGCGCGCAGTTCGTGTTCGACGGCCGCCAGCCACGCCTCGGCGGGAGCGCCATCGATACGACGCGCCTCGCGCCGCAACGCGCCGCCCACCACCGGCGCGCAGTCGGCGAGAAGGACCCGCGCGCCGGCGCGCGCGCCTTCCAGGGCCGCCGCCAGTCCCGCTGGCCCGGCGCCCACCACCAGCAGGTCGCAGTGGGCGTACCGCCAGTCGAAGCGGGAGGGGTCACGTGCGGGGACCAGCGTCCCCTTCACGATGCGACCCTGGGCCGACAGCCCCTCGTACAACGGCAGCGCCGTGGTGCGCACCAGCGGCTCCTCCACCGGCGCCCTCGCCACCTGGGCGAAACCGGTGGCTTCCTCGAGCCCCGCGCTCATGATGCCGCGCGGGCGCCCCGCCGACACGCTCGTGCCGAGCACCCGCACCCCGGCTCCGAGCAGCGCCGATGCCAGCGTGTCGCCGGCGAAGCCGCTGAGTCGTGTGCCGTTCCAGGTGAACGCGAGCGGCCGGGTGCGGTCGATGCCGAGTCCACCCGTAGCGAGGCGCTTCACGAGGTCGGCTCCGCCGGCGGCGCGCTCACCGGCCGCGTCGCCACGATCGCGTGTGTGCGGGTATCGCGCACCACGTGAAGCCATTGCCGACAGCCGTGCACGTGCACCCACTGCTCGGTCAGCGGGCCCAGCGGGGTGTCGCGCAGGTACAGCACGCGTGCCCACTCCTCGTCGGTGGCGTGCTCGGGGAGAGGCACGCCGGAGCCCGCGTGACGGAACTCCACTTCGTCGCGCGGGCCACAGTGGGGGCAGGGAATGCGCAACATCTCAGTGTGCCACTCCTGCGGCGCCGTGCTCGTCCACGAGGGCGCCGGTGGTGAAGCGTTCGAGACCGAAGGCGGCACTCAACGGGTGCGGCGTGCCCGTGGCGAGTGTGTGCGCGAAGACCACCCCCGAGCCGGGCGTGGCCTTGAAGCCACCGGTCCCCCAGCCGCAATTGAGGAAGAGTCCGTCACGCGGCGTGGCGCCGATGATGGGGGCGGCGTCGGGGGAGACATCCACCGTTCCCGCCCACACGCGCAGCAGGTGCGCGCGCGCCATGATCGGGTACAGCTCCATGGCCGCCTGGAGTTGCTGTTCGAGAATGTGCGACGAGCCGCGCTGTGCGTACGACCGATAGGGATCGCGCGCGGCGCCCATGACCAGCTCCCCCTTGTGTGCCTGGCTCACGTACATGTGCAGACGCCCCGAGAGCGCCACGCAGGGCAGGAACGGCTCGTGAATATCCGAGACGAGCGCCTGCAGCGGGTAGCTCTGCACGGGCACCTCGATGCCGGCGAGACGGGCCAGGAGCGGGGTGCGCCCCGCGCTCACGAGCCCGACGCGGCCAGCGCCAATGTCGCCGCGTGTGGTCCGCACGCCGGTGATGCGGTTGCCGCTGCGCACGAACCCGGTGACCTCGCACCCCTGCAGGAGGTGCACCCCCGCCGCATCGCAGGCGCGCGCAAGGTGGAAGACCACCGCATCGTGACGCGCAATCCCGCCGCGCGGCTGCAGCGCCGCGCCGTAGACCGGATAGCGCGGCGCGTCGGAGATATCGAGGATGGGGCAGAGACGGGGCAGGTCCTCCCGCGTGACCCAGTCGGCGTCGATGCCGGCCATGCGATTCGCGTACACCACGCGCTGCGCCGCCGCCGCTTCCGCCTGCGAGTGTGCAAGGGTCAGCAGCGAGCGCTGGTCGAAGAGGATCTCCGGGCCCAGCTCCTCCGGCCATCGCTCCCACCGGCGCACGCAAAACTCGTAGAGCGGCATGCTCTCCTCGCGCAGGTAATTGGAGCGGATGATCGTGGTGTTGCGCACCGCGTTGCCGTTGCCCAGCCAGCCGCGCTCCACCACGGCCACGTTGGTGAGGCCGTGCTCACGCGCGAGATGGTAGGCGGTGGAGAGCCCGTGCAGCCCGCCGCCCACCACCACGATGTCGTACTGGGCGCGGGGTTCGGGGTGACGCCACAGGACAGGCGGATTGCGAAAGGCGTGTTCCACGGTGGGGCTAGCGGGCGGAGTCGGGCGGCACGGCCACAGCGAGGGCACGGCGCACGGCGCCGAGCACGGTGTCCGGATACTCGTACGGGAAGTTATGCGACGCGCCGTCAGGCGGATGGATGAGTTCCGCCCGGTTCGAGACCGCAAGATAGCGCACGCGGGACCGCAGGAAGAAATTCAACGCGCGCCGCTCGAGCGCCGGCGGCAGCCGCAGCGGCCGGATCTCCGCCTCCGGGCCCCCGCGCGGGATCACCACGAACACCGGCAGGCTGTCCAGCTCCCCGTCGTAGACCACCAGATCGGGGGCTTCACGCCCCACGACCGGGGCGGTGAATTCCTCGAAGATCGACGCAGTCGCGAAGCTGTTGGCGGCACGGGCCGCTCCTGCCGACATGGCCTCTCGCACCTCGGCTAGCAGCGTATCGCGGGCGCGCACGAAGGGCGGGGCATTGGGGCCAGGGCGCGGCGGCGGCGCCCAGAGGCCGAACGCACTGCGCAGCCCCAATTCGCGCCCCAACTGCACCAGCCCCTGCGCTGCCGCCGCCCCGAATACGGGGGCGTACACGAAGGCATCGGGGGGTGTGGCGTCCAGCAGCACGACCGCTGCCGTGCGCGCGGGATAGCGCCGCGCGTAGTTGGCCGCCAACAGGCCCCCGTATGAATGCCCGACGAGCACGAAGGGCCCCGGCTCGCCCGCACGACGAAGCAGCGTCTCCAGCTCTTCCGCCTCCACCCGCGTGCGCCGCGGAAAGGGGCCGGGGTCGCTCCACCCGGTGCCCGCGCGATCGAACAGAATGGACCGGGTCTCGCCGCGCATGGCCCGATGCAGGTGGTACAGTGCGTTCCCCTGCTCGTGCGCGCCGGGGATCCACACCACCGTCGCGCCACCGCGCGCGTTCCCTTCGGCGAGCAGGTGCAGCCGGTACCCGCCGACATCCACCAGCGTCCCCGGCGCCGGCGCCGCTGCCATGGCGCGCTGCTGGTCGAGTCCCCCCTTGGTGCCCATGGCGGTGAGCACCACCCCGATCAGCACGGGAGCCAGCGCCACCAGGCGCAGCACCCGCCCGCGGCGACGCGCGGCCAGCGCCACCAGCCCGCCCAGCACCAGCAGGACGCCGCCCAACAGCGCCCCACCAAACGGCTGCGACAGCAGCGTATAGAGCCCGTTCAGCATCAGTGGCCTCCCGGCGGTGTGGCGGGACGTTTCGCCCCGTCCAGCGCCTCGATGGTGGCGGTAGAGGGCTCAAGGGTGCGCTGTAGCCGCGCTGCCACCCGCTCCACCTCGGTGAACACCCGCAGGACGTTTCCGCCGGCAAGCTTGCGGAGCTCCGCGTCGCTCCAGCCACGGCGAATCAACTCGGCAAAGAGCGCCGGATAGCGCGAGACGTCCTCGATCCCCTCCACCACATTCATCGGGCCGGTCGCGCCATAAAAGTCCGCCCCAATCCCCACATGGTCGACGCCCGCCACGCGGCGGATGTGCTCTATGTGGTCCGCCACGTCCTTGAGAGTGGCGCGCGGCATCGGGCCGTGCGTGGCGGTCCACTCGCGAAGCAGTCGCTCGGCCGCGCTGTCGCTCGTGGCCCGCTGCAACCGCGGAATGAGCGCCTCCGACCAGCGCCGCAGCGGCTCGGACACGAACACCGTGACGAAGTTCACCTGCACCACGCCACCGTTGCGCGCCATGCGCTGCAGAATCGAATCGGGCACGTTGCGCACATGGTCGGTGAGGGCGCGCGCCGACGAGTGCGAAAAAATCACCGGGGCCTCCGACCCATCCAGCACGGCGCTCATCGCCGCTGGCGACACATGCGAGATATCCACCATCATGCCGAGGCGGTTCATCTCGCGTACCACCTCGCGGCCGAAGGGGGTGAGGCCTCCGTGGCGCGGCAGCTCCGTTGCCGCGTCGGCCCAGTCGGTGGAGTGGAAGTGGGTGAGCGTCATGTAGCGCACGCCGAGGTCGTAATACGCCCGCAGCGCTCCCAGGGAGTTGGCAATGACGTGCCCGCCCTCGATTCCCAGGAGCGAGGCAATCCGTCCACTCGCGCGCACGCGCCGGATGTCGGCCGAACTCGCGGCGAACCCCAGATCGCGCGGATAGCGCGCGATGAGGCGCCGGGTCAGGTCGATCTGTTCCAGCTGGGCGCGCATGGCGTTCAGCGGTGAGAGGTCACTTGGCACGTAGACCGACCAGAACTGCGTCCCCACCCCGCCGTCCCGCAGCTTCGGCAAGTCCGTGTCGCCGGCGCCGCGCGCGCGCAGATCGCGCGCGGTGAGGTCCATGGGATGCGTGGGGTCGAGGCGCAGCACCCACGGCAGGTCGTTGTGGGTGTCCACCAGCCCCACCTCGCGCAGGAGCGCCCGCGCGCGGCGCAGCGCCGCGTCGTCGGTGGCTGCCCTCTGCGCCGGCAGGGCGGTGAATGGCGCGCTCCACAGGCCCGCGATGGTCAGACCGGCCGCGGTGATCCGTGACAAGGCGTTGCGTGGGGCGATCATGGGGCCTTCGCCGCTGGCGCCCTGGGCACTGCCGCGGCGCCCGTGGGCCAACCGCCGTCGAGGAAGGCGCGCAGCGCCGCGAGCAACTCGGCCGGGCGTTCATACTGCGGCCAGTGCCCCATGCCGGGCATCACCAGCAGGCGCCCCTGCGCCATGCCGGCTACCCACTCCTCGCTCCCGCCCAGTGGCGGATTGTCGCGGTCACCATGCACGACCAGCAGGGGCAGCCGAAAGCGGGACAGTCCTTCGCGGAAGTCAAACAGCCCCAGCTTGGCAATGAGCCGAGGCACGAAATCGTTGTAGCGCGACCCGACCTCGTTGGGGGAGTCGCACACGTCCGGCGCACGATACCACTGGGTGGAGTCGGGCCAGTTGGTGCGCAGCCCCATCCACGCCCCGTTCCGACACCGACCCACCTCGTCGCCGGCAAACTCGCCGGCGGCGACGCGGGCGGCCATCCGCTTCTGCAGTGCCGGATCCATGCGGGGCGCCGAGTTCTTGCGCATGTCTTCCCACCAGGGTGAAAAGCGCGGCCCCACCGGGGTCAGGAGCACCAGCCGCGAGACGCGCGCCGGGAACTGCTCGGCGTAGCGATAGGCCGCCAGCGCGCCGCCCGACCACCCCACCATGGTCACCTTGTCCGCGCCTACGGCCTGGCGAATCACCTCCGGGTCGATGGCATCGAATTCGAGAATTCCCATCTTGTCCGGTGGCACCGAGTCGGTACGTCCGCGTCCGCGGATGTCGTAGGTCACCACACGCCGCGTGTCGGAGGCCAGGGCGTCCAGACTGGCGGCGAAGTAGTTGGCCGCGTTCACCAGCACGACGTCGGGGCCACGCCCCACTTCGCGGTACCAGAGCCGCACGCCGTCGGGGGTCGTGGCGTATCCCGTGCGCTCCGGGGGCCCCGCCTCCACCAGCCGCTTGAGGGCCGCCAGCTCCGCGTCGAAACGCTGCGCCGAGGAGCGCTGTCCCGCCGCGGCGCGCGCCCGCGCGGTGTCCGCCGCCCCGGGCGTCAGCCCGGCCGGTAGTCGCGTTTCCGCGAAGACATCGTAGCGCACCGTGGTGCGCCCATCGTGCTCCTCGAGCGAATAGGTCGCGAACCCCATGAGCGTGCCATCCGTACCCACCAGCTTCATGGTGCGACGGCGGTAGGGCACGAGTTCCGCGTTTACCAGGTAGTAGTCCGGCGCGCCCCCGGCCGCCGGGCGTGCGGCGAATACTTCGCCGGCAGCGCCCCACGGTCCCCCCGCGTGCGTGAGACGGTTCCCTTGCTTCCACGCCGACGGCTCCACGATGTGCGGCCACACCGCCATCGCCGTGCGTGCGATGGTGATGCTGCGCTGCGCCACCAGATGGGTGGCGTCGGGCACCTGCCCGGGTGACGAGGAGGGCGCCATGGTCGCCACCACGGCGACGAACGGAAGCGTGCAACGCACGCGGCGGGCGACGGTCATGAACAAGTCAGTAAAGGGTCACGGGCGCAGGTGTCGCACGAAGAACTGCGTGCGCTGCTCGTCGTTGTAGCGGGCCGTCTGTCCAACCTGACCATGGCCCGAGTTGGCGAAGATCGACAGCTCGTGCTGGAAGCCCAGCCGCACCAGCTCCTCGGACATGCGCATCGTTTCGGGGAAGGTGGCCACATCGCTGAGGGCGCTCATGAGTCGCAGGTGGCCGCGCACCTTCGGGGCCAGCAGGATGGCGTTGGCCTGGTCGTACAGCGCTGCGTTCTGCTGCGGCAGCCCGAGATAGGTCTCGTACAGCTGGTTCCCCACGGGATCGAAGCCGGGGACCTCCACCGAGGCCGCCACGTAGAGGTCGGGGGCCTGCGCCAGCGCGCGCAGCGCGTAGTGCCCGCCCCACGAGCGTCCCCAGATGCCCACGCGGGTGAGATCCATGAAGGGGAGCCGGGCCCCCAACTGGCGAATGGCGCCCGCATGGTCGGCGATCTCGAACGTACCCCACTTCCGGAACACGACATCGTGGAACGCCTTCGATCGTCCGGGGGTCCCGCGCGCGTCGAGCGTGACCACTACGAACCCCAGATTGGCAAGTGCGCGGTTGTACTGCGCCGGTCCGGGTTCGGTGAAGGTGGTGGGGCGCACCGCGATCTGCGGCCCCGCGTAGAGGAACTCCACCACGGGATACGTGCGCGTGCTGTCGAAGTCGAAGGGGAGGTACATGGTGACCCACAGGTCGGTACTCCCGTCGGCGGCCTTCACGACGTATTCGCGCGGCGGGGTCCACCCCACGCGACGCAGGCGATCGAGGCTGGCCTCCCCCAGCGTCGTGACCAGTGTGCCGTCGGCCCGCCGCAGCGCCGTGCGCGGCGCACCCGCGGGGGACGACCACGTGTCCACGAAGCAGTCGGCCAGCGGGCACATCGTCACCTCGTGCATCCCCGACCCCTCGGTGAGGCGCTGGGCCGCGCCGCCGCCCGCGAGCGGCACCCGATACAGATGCCGATCGTACGGACGCGCCGGATCACCCTGCGCCAGGAAGTACACCCACCCGCGCGGCTGGTCCACGCGCACCACCGCGGTCACAGGAAAGCTGCCCTGCGTGAGGCGCGCCACCACGCGGCCATTCAGGTCGTAGCGGTACAGGTGGTCCCATCCGTCGCGCTCCGAGCGCCAGAGAAACCCGGTGCCGTCGGGAAGGATCGTCCACGGAAAATCGTCGCCCCACACCACCTCGTGGTGGTTGGTGAGGAAGGTGGGGGAGCGCTCGCTCATGATGACGCGGGCCTCGCCCGTGGATGGGTCCGCGGCCCATACCTCCACGCTGTGCAGCAGGCGGTCGTACTTGGCCACCAGCACGCGCGATTCGTCGGGCAGCCACCCCATGACCTCGAGGTAGCTGTCGCGGGTGTCCCCGAGCTGCAACGCCACCGGACGCCCCCACACCACATCCAGAACATACAGCGAGGGCACCTGCAGCACGCCGCCCGCCCGCGTCCACCGCGTCTCCAGCGGCTCCACGAACATCTTGAGCCATTGCGCGCCGAGCATCTTCTGCATGCCGCGCACATCGTTGCGTTGCGCCACAAAGCGCGTGCCGCTGGGGGACCACGGTTCCCAGCGGCGCGTCTCCACGGTCCACAGTGAATCGGCGGTGCCGTCGGTGGTACGCATGAGGGTGCGCCCGTCGGTCGCCGAGCGCAGGGCGATGTCATGCCCCTGCACGCCGAGGTACCAGCGGCCGTCGGGCGAGCGGCGCTCGAGATTGCGCGTTTCGCCGCCGCCGGTGAAGGACTCCTGCCAGAAGGGCTGCGGCCGCTGGCGGGTCAGTTCGCTGGTGGCCAGTCGATCGCCCTCGTTCGCGGTGGGGCGCGGTAGCCGCGTCAGCGCATAGGTGGCGAGCTCCAGCTGCCAGTTGTCCCCCTCCAGCTCGAAGCGCAGCTGCTGCGGCGCGGTGAACGCCACCTGGGCAAACGGCACCCCACGGCCGGCGGGCTCGTGGCCCAGCCGTTCGACGAGGGCGCGGCGCAGCCGCTCGGCATCCAGCAGCGGCGTCGTGCGTCCGGTGGCCAGCTCCACGCGCTGCAGCACCCGGTCGTTGGGGCCGCCGTCGGCGTACCAGAGACTCGTGCCCCCCGGGATCCACCCCGGCACCACCCGCCCGCCCTGAACGAGCTGATCGAAATCGAGGTAGGCGTCGTAGACCGCGCGACGCGCCGGGCTGATCGGGGCCGTCTGCGCCACCACTGGCGTGGCCAGCGATGATGCAGCCACGAGGGCGCCAACGAACACCGCGGCGGTACGCGCGCGGGGGGCTGCAGGACGATGAGGAGACGGTGGCACGGACACGACCGGTGGTGAGGGTGAGGGCTGGCTGGGCCCCCGGGGAATCAGCGCGCGCCCTGCTGCTGCGCCAGCCACGCGTCTACACGCTGTTCAAGCGCGAAGAAGGGCAGCGGACCGTCGGCCAGGATTACCCGGTGGAAGGCGCGCGGGTCGAAGCGCGGCCCCAACGCCTGCTCGGCGCGCGTCCGCAGGCGCTGGAACGTCAGCATGCCCATGCGGTAGCCCAGCGCCTGGCCGGGAATGTCGCAGCAGTAGCGCAACACCTCCGACGCCACTTCGGCGTCGGAGATCACCGAGTTGGCGCGCAGGTAGGCCAGCCCGCGCTCGTGGCTCCATCCGAGCAGATTGAGCCCGGTATCGAGCACCAGGCGCGCGGCGCTGTAGAGTTCCATGATGCGGCGCCCATAGCGGTCGTACGGATCCCGATAGCCCCCCATCAGCTCGGCCAGCGCGGCCGCGTATTCCCCCCACCCCTCGGTGTAGGCGGTGCTGGCGTAGTTGCGGCGCAGTGGGTGCTTGTTCGCCAGCACCTCCTGCACCAGCGCGAGGTGAAAGTGATGCCCCGGGTGGATCTCGTGGTACGCCAACCCCTCGAACCACACGGTGGTTTTCTGCGCGAGCTGCCCGCCGTTGAAGAAGTACACCCCGGTCGAGTCGGCGGCCGATGGCTGGCGGTAGTAGCCGTAGGTCATCCCCGCCTCCAGCGCCGGGTCCAGCCGGCGCACGTCGTACGGGGCGCGGGCCAAGTCGGCGAACTGCTCCCCCAACCGGGGGCGCAGAGTGGCCAGATGCCCCAGCATCTTGTCGCGCATCACGTCGGGGGAGGCGGGCACGAAGCGTGGGGCCGTGCGCAGGTACCGATGAAACGCCTCCCGGGTGCGCGTATGCTCCGCCGCCTCCCCTCCCGCATTCCCGAGCGTCTGACGGATGGAGTCCAGTTCGGCGGTGATGCGCGCGATCTCACGGAGCCCCAGCTCGTGGATCTGCTCGGGGGTCCGGTCGAAGGTGAGCGAGGCGCGCACCAGCCGACGATAGTGGGCCTCTCCCCCGGGGTACTGCGCGAGCCCCACAGTGACGGGGGCCTGCGCCAGGTACGGCCCCTCCAGCCACGATAGGAGCCGGTCGAACGCCGGGTTCACCCGCTCGACCACCTCGGCTTGCAGCTGCTCCTGAAAACGCGCCACGGCCGCGCTGTCCTGCGCGCGAAGTCCACGCAGCCGAGGCTCGGCTACGGCCAGCGGGCTGCGCGCGGGCTCGGTGCGGAACTGCCGCAGCAGCGTGACGGCCGCCGCCACCTCGGGCTTCGGCATGCGGTACCCGTGCCGCGCCTGCCCCCGCAGGTACCCGTGCACCGCGTCCACGACCCCGGCATACTGCCCGGCCAGGTCGAGGTAGCGCGTCAGGTCGTCCGGGGTCGAAAAGCGCTGGGCGCCCAGGATCGCGTGCACGCCAACGAACCCGTTGCCATAGGGGGAGACGGGGTTGCGGAACCAGAAGGCGTCCGCCTCGTCGGCCATCTCCATGGCGCGCGCCCGCGTGACCGCCGCCAGGCTCCAGGCCTCGCTCCCCACGGGGAGCGCCCCGATGCTGTCCAGCCGCGCCAGGATGCGCCGCCCGAATGCGGCATCCTGCTCCGCTTCCTCTTGCGAGGGAATCGGCAGCTGCCGCACCGGCACCCCGGTACGCAGGCGCACGCCCGCCTCCGTGGCCACGATGCGCGCCCACAGGGCGTCGGCGATGGCGGTGACGCGGGCACTGTCCCCCATCGCCACGCCACCGGACGCACGCTCCCGACCCCGTCCCTGCGCATTGGCCCGGGTCGGCAGCAGCGCCGGCGGCAGGGTAAACGCGAGCAGGAGGATGGCGGTGGCGAGCGCCCGGGGACGTGAGTGACAGGTCATTACCGGCCGTTCAGGTTGGGGTTGGTCGTGCGCTCCAGATCGGGGAGCGGGAAGCAGCGATTGGTGCCGTAGAAGCCGCCACCGAAGGGGAACGGTGCGCCCGTGGCCGGCACAAACGGAAGGGACAGGCGCTGATAGTCGCCAAGATGCTGCGACTCGAGGAACAGCTCCGCCCTGCGCTCGTAGATGAGCTGGGCCCGCACCTCGGCCGCCGACGTGGAGGCGAACGGCGGCAGGGCGGGGGTGGTGCGAGCGTGCAGCGTGTTGATGATCGCCACGGCCGCCGCCACGTTGCCTGCCGCCAACTCCGCTTCGGCGATGATCAGCTGCGCCTCCGCCCACTTGGCAATGGGAATGGGGGCGGCGAAGCTCGCGTACTTGGTTTGCACGAACAGGGAGTCCGAGTTGTTTGCCCCCGTACGGTTGGCGTTGGTCACCGGCACCCGGGGGTCGCGCACGCCGGCGAAGGTCAAGGTCCGGTACACCGGTCCCACCGTGAGCCCCGCCCCTTGGTTGTTGTTGTTGAACACCGGGTTGAAGCGGCGGGGGTCCGCGCTGGAGTACGTGGCGTTCCGCACGAAGTTCGCGGGCACCTGCCGGGCGTCAGCCGCCGCCTCCGCAAGGCGCGTCAGGTTGAGGCGGGCGCGGGCGCGGCCGAGGTAGGCCATGGCGAGAATGTCCGCGGTGTTGCTGGCCTGCGCGTCGGCGATCGCCGCCGTGAAACGCTCCTCGGCCCGCGTCCACACCTGCGCCTTGGGCAGTTCCGGGCCCGTGGCGATGGTGGCGGTGCACATCTGCTCTCCCAGCAGGAGGAGCGCATAGCCGGCGTACGCCGCGTTGGTGGCCAGCAGCTGGCGGCGATTGGTGACCTGGGTATCGGTCCATGACTCGAGCCCCTTCTGCAACTCACCGGAGAGCCAGAGCGTGACGTTGAGGGCACCGAAGGGGCCGAGCCCGCCACAGCCACCGTTGCTGATGGTGGAGCTGGTGGCGATGTCGCGGCGATCCACCTGCCAGGTGGTGTTGCCGGTGGAGGAGTTGGCGAGTTCGTCGCCCAGCGTACCGCCACTCACGACGGCGCCGCCGAAGGCGCATTCGAACTCGCCGACCACGGAGTTCATGAGGATAGCGGCGTTCGCCGGGACGATGGCGTCATCGGCGGGGACGCGGCTGGGCACGTCCACGTCCAGGAGGGAGCCGCACGCCGTAGTTGCGGCGAAGAAGGCGAGGGCGCTGGCGCGCACGGTCGCTCGCGCGGCGCGGGAACGAGGGGTCATGGAGATAGGCACCGGGCGCCTCAGAAGGTCAGGTTGAGGGAGAACCGCAGCTGCCGCGGGAGGGGCAGGTTGGCCTGCTCGCTGGCGGTGAGCTCGCCGAAGCCGCCCGGCTGTTCCGTCTCCGGGTCGAGCCCCGACCAGCGGGTCCACGTGTAGAGATTGCGGCCGGCCAGCAGCAGCGAAGCGCGCGAGGCGCGCACCTGCCGGGCGAGGGCGTCGGGGAGGTCGTAGGACACCGAGACCTCGCGCAGCTTGGCGAAGGAGGCGTCGTTGATGAATCCGCTGGTGAGCACGAGCGCACTGCCGCGCTGCGCGTACGCCACGTCACGTGGATCGAACTCCTGCGGGAAGTAGTTCTGGCGGCACAGCCGGAACACGGTGCAGCGCGCCCAGAGGTTCGTGTCGAAGCGGCGCATTCCTTCCCGGAAGTCGACCATGGTATAGAGCCGGAGCCGTTGGCCAAGGCGCACGGTGGACGTGACGGCGCCTTCGTACTTGGGGGTGGAGCGCCCCAAATAGGTGAGCGGCGCGGTGGCGCAGGGGGCAGGCCCGGTGGGGGTTTCGCACTGCAGGTTGGTGGCCTGTCCGTTGCCGTCCAGCGTGGCGCTGGTCAGCCGCTGGCCGAAGAAGGCCGCCACCGGGAACCCCACGCGGTGCTGCTGGGCGCGCGGGAAGGTGCCAACGAAGATCGGTGGCTGTCCGCCCAGATCGGTGATCTCGTTTTCGTTCGAGTTGAGCGTGGCCGTGAGATCCCAGCCGAGCCGTTCGCCCGTGAGTACGGCCACCGTGGTGCGGAGCTCGAAGCCGTCGTTGCGGATGGCGCCCAGGTTGGTGAAGCGGGTGCCAATGAACCCGCTCGAGGGGGATACCGGTGCCAGCACGATGGCGTCGCGCCGGTCCTGGCGGAACCAGGTGAACTCCAGCGCCACGCGGTCCTGGAAGAGCCCTGCATCAAAGCCCAGCTCCAGCTCGGTGCCGAGTTCCGGCTTGAGGTCGGGGTTGCCCACCGCCTGGGTGGTGAGGGCCGGTTGATCGCCGGGGCCAGTCACGGGCCCCAGCGTGCGCAGCGCTGCGAACGCATCCGGCTGCTGCCCTGCTGCGCCGTACGCGGTGCGCAGCTTGAAGGTGTTCACCACGCCCTTCTTCCACCACCCTTCCTCGCTGGCCACCCAGCTGCCGCTGATCTTCGGGTAGGTGGCCGCCTGAAAGTCGGTGCCGAAGGCGCTGTTGTTGTCCACGCGGACGGCGCCGGTCACGAAGAGCCGGTTGCGCCATCCCAGCTGCTGCTGGGCATAGGTCCCGATGGTGGTGTTCTCGATGAAGTCGTCGCCCCCGGTGCGCACCGACGTACCCAGAATGGTGCTGAGTCCCGGCGCGGGGAACTGCTGGCCGCTGACGGTGGTAAGGCGCGTGAGGCGGCCAAAGTACTGGGCGCCCACGCTGGTCTGGCTGGTCAGCCCCTCCCGGAGCGTGGCGGTGTAGGTGGCGCTGTAGTCCAGCGTGTTGGTGCGTGCGTCGCGCAGCTGCACATCCTTGCGCCCCGCCGCAACCGCCGGGCTGAAGAAGCGGGCCTGCTGCGGGGTCATGCGGCGCACAATGTTCTGGTTGTTCTCCTGCACCATGTCCGTGCCGATGTTGAGCCGCTGGGTGAGGCGGCTGCCCAACTGGTGCTGCAGCTGCGCGGAAACGGTGGTGCGCTGCAGCAGCTGGAAGACGTCGTTGACGCCGTAGAGCACCTCAGGGGGCGCGGCAAAGAAGCCGCGGCTGGGGGAGCTCGCGGTCAGCGGGTTGGCGTTGAGCGCGCTGAAGAGCGGCGCGCCGCCCCCTTCCTGCGGGGCGAAGCTGGTCTTGCCGGTCACCACGCCCAGGTCGAGACGGGCCGTCAGCGAGGGGCGCGGCAGGAACTGCAGGTTGGCGCGGAGCGACGACTGCTGCTGCCGGTTGTTGAGGTCGATGCCTTCGTCATCCTGCAGCACCCCGCCCACGCGATAGCTGACCGGCCCCGAGCCACCATCGATGCCGAGCGCATACCGCTGGAACTGGCCGGTGCGCCAGATGCTGTTGCCCAGCGTCCGCTCATTCTCCACGGCATTGAAGGAGAGGATCTGCCCCTGCGGCGAGCGCGCATAATTGGTGGGGATGCGTCCGGCCGGGTCTGCGAACTCGTTGGTTCCCTGATCTGCCGTGAAGGTGAGCCGGGCTTTCTCGCCGGCGCGCCCGGACTTGGTGATGATCTGGATCACGCCGTTGGAGGCCTCGGTACCGTAGAGCGTGGCGGCGGCGGGACCCTTGATGATCTCGATGGACTCGATGTCGGCCGGATTGATGTCGTTGAGGCGGGAGACGACGTTGGCCCCCTGGATCGCCGGGCCGGAGGCCTGCGCGGCGTCCATGCGAATACCGTCCACATAGACGAGCGGTGCGCCGGTGAGGGCGAGGCTGTTGCGGCCGCGGATGTTGACCTTGGTCCCCGCACCAGCCATGCCGGAGTTGGCGGTGAGGACCACGTTCGAGGCGCGACCGTTCATCAGCTGCGACACGTCGGTTACCGGCGCCCGCTCCAGGGTGCCGCGGGCATCGATCTTGGTGATCGCATTGCCCACCGCGCGGCGCTCGACGGTGCCCGCCGTGCCGGTGACCACCACCTCATCGAGATTCACCGACAGCTCGCTGAGCGTGAACGCGAGCGTGGCGCTCCCCGCGCCGATCGTTCGGGACTGTGCCTGGTAGCCGATGGCGGTGACCCGCACGGTCCGATCGGTGCCGCCGACGCCGGTCAGGCGGAAGCGCCCGCGGGGGTCGGTAAGTGCCGTGGTGCTGGTGCCCACGACGAGGACCCGCGCGCCTTGCACGGGACGGCCGCGGGTATCGGTCACGGTACCGCTGATGGAGTCGGCCTGCAGGCGCGGGACGACCGTTGGGGAAGCCCCCGGGGCGGCCGGCGAGGCGGCGAGGGCTGGGGCCGCGGTGGCCGCGAGGACGGCCAACCCGCCGCCCCAGAGCAGGGCGGTGACGTGGGGGTGTGGGCTGGGACGGGGCATGGGGGGAATCGGTGGGGGCGCGCGACCAAAGAATCTCATATATTGAGATCCAGTCTCATATCATGCACCATATCGTACCGATGGGGACTCACTTCGGCAAGCAAGTGTCGCCGCCCTCCACTCGGCGGCCCCGCGCGGCCTCCTTCCACCCCCGCTTCCCATGACCGCGTACCCCGCGTTCCCCATTGGGGCCACTGTCACGCTCGACCAGCTGGCCGACGATCCCTACCCCATCTTCCACCGCCTGCGGGCCACTGAGCCGGTAACCTGGGCGCCAGCCATCGGGCAGTGGCTGGTCACCAGCCGCGATCTGGTCATGGAGGTGCTGCGCGACACGATGCGCTTCCGCACCGACGATCCTCTGTCGCCTATTCGTGCGACGTTTGGGCCACAGATGCTGTCCGCCGAGGGAGCGATGCAGCGGCGCTTCAAGTCGGCGTGTGCCCCTCCGTTCAACGCCAAGGCGGTGGACGCGCTCACACCCCTCGTGCATGAGGTGGTCGCGGCACACGTCGGGGCGCTCCCGGCCACGGGCGCAGAGCTGCGGTCCACCTATGCCGCGCCGGTGGCAGTCGCCACCGTCGCGCGCGTGTTGGGGCTGGACCCGGCGGGGGATGGGCTGTTGCGCGAGTGGTACGACACCTTCGCCGACGCGCTCATCAACTACGCGGGGGACCCGGAGACGCGCACCCGTGCCGAGGCGGCCGTGCGCGCCTTTCGCGCCACGCTGCAGCCAATTCTGCACGACCCCGACGCCGCGTCGAGCGCACTCCTGCACACCCTCGCGCGGGCGCATCCGCGGTTGCTGGATGACGAGGAAATCGCTGCCAACGCGCTCATCGTACTCTTCGGTGGCATCGAAACCACCGAGGCCTCGATTGCCAACACCACTTGGGCGATCCTCGCGCATCCGACGGCGCAGGGGGTCGGCCACCTCGACGCCGACGCCGTGGACCGGTGCGTGGAGGAAACCTTCCGCTGGGAACCGGCCGTGCAGACGTGCAGCCGCTATGCACCGGAGGCGGTCCTGCTTGGCGGGGTGCCACTGCCGGCAGGAGCGATCGTGCAGTGCATGCTGGGGGCGGCCAACCGCGACCCGACCTACTTTCGCGTGCCGGACCTCTGGAATCCGGCGCGTGCGGATCCCACGCCGCATCTGGCGTTCGGATTTGGCCGGCACTTCTGCCTCGGGGCGGCCTTGGCTCGCCTGGAAGCGCGCACCGCGCTCCTCGCGCTCTTCCGCCGCCATCCGCACAGTCGCCTCGACCCCGAGCGTCCGAGCCGCCCCCACGGCCACGAATTCCGCAAACCGCGTCGCCTCGACGTGCTGTGGGCGTGACGAGTGGCCGTGTCGCGTGCGCTCGCCCCCACCGTTCCCCCGCCATTCCCCCGCCATTCCCCGCTGCTTCCCGGACCTCTAGCTTGCCTGCGCACCGCGCCTGTGCGCCGGCCTCCCATCCTCCACCATGCTCGCCACCCTCAACACGGTGCTCGCGCTGTTCAGCGAGCGCACCCCCGAGCTCGCTGCGCTCGACATCGCCGAGCGACTGGGGCGGCCCCGCAGTTCGGTCTACCGGCTGCTCCGCACCTTCGAGCAGGCCGGGTTTCTCGATTATGACGAGCGCTCCGGTCGGTATCGGCTGGGGATCCGCCTGGCCGCGCTTGGCGCACTCGCCCAGCAATCCTCGCCGCTCCAGCGGGCGTTGCATCCGGTCCTGATCCGTCTTGCCCGCGATTCGGGCGAGTGCGCCACGCTGGTTGTTCGGTCCGGTGCCATCGCGACCACGGTCGACATCGTCTACGCGCCGCAGCCGCTGGTGGTGCCGGGCGTGCTCGGGGGCCATCCGCCTTTGCACGCCTCCGCCGGTGGCAAGGTGCTCACGGCGTGGCTCGCCGGCGGGGAGCGGCGCGCGCTGCTGGGGGAGACGCTGACGCGCTACACGGCCGCGACCATCACCGACCTGCCGACGCTCATGGAGCAGCTCGACGAGGTCCGGCGGTCGGGGGTCGCCATCGCCCGCGGGGAGTGGTACGCCGACGTGTACGGTATGGGCGCGCCCGTGTGGGATCACACCGGGGGGGCCGCCGCCGCCGTCACCATTGGCTTTCCCTCGGTGCGTGCCGGCGCCGCACGGCTGCGCCAGCTGCAGCCGCTCGTGGCGCGGGCTGGCGCCGAGGGGACGGCCGTATTGGGCGGGACGCCACGGGTGACCGATGTGGAGGAGGCGCCGGCCCCGGTTGGGGCGTTGCCGCACCGGTCCGTGGCGTCAGATCGTCGCCGTCGCCGGCGCGACTGAGTCGCGCACCAGAGTCGCGCATCAGAGTCGCGCGGCGGAGTCCGACGCGGGCCGTCCCGCCCGGGAGACGCGTGCGCCGCCGCGAAAGACGACGCACGCGCGGCCCCCGGGTCGCCCGTTGCTGGGCGATGGGAGGAGGTCCCGCGTCTTGTGTTGCGGCAGTGAGTCATTGTGTTGCGTTGATGCAACTTTCGCGGTGTGCGCTGCGCCGTCGCCATAGCCCCCCCGTGGCGTCCGAATTCACCGTCGGGCAATCCATCCAGAAACGCGGCAAGCGCCAATAAATCAAGGTCTTGCGTGGGGAGTGCCATGATCAGCCGGCTGCGTGCACGCCGGCGCGTCGGCGGCGGTTGGTGTCGGGTATGGACCGGCGCGTTATTTGCGAGGGTGGAAAGTGTGGCGCTCATCCAACTGCGTCACGTGGTCCCCCCAATAACGGAGCAAGCATTGTGAACAAGCATGTCACGAGATTGGCCGCGGCCCCCTTCGCCATCCTGGCGCTGGCCGCGTGCGCCGCAGACACCCCAGCCGCTCCGGAGATGGAGCTCGTGGGCCCGGCGTTCAGCGTTTCAAATGATGTGGGATTCAACGCGATCACGAATACTGCCGGCTTCGGGACCGGTGACATGGCCGTGATTGGTGTCACTGGCAGGCCGAACGCGATCCAGGTGCGGTATGCCGACGGCTCGCAGTGGTGCCGTTCGAACGGCCCCGGCGACGACCCGGGCGCGGGGAGCCTGCGCGCAATCTACGAGGACGCGAACGGCAATCCCGCGGCGCTCGCCTACATGGGCTCCGCGCTCAAGGTGTACAGCCGCATCGCGACGGTCGGCAACTTCGTGTGCCAGAACCTGAACGCGAAGGTCGGGGGAGACGATATCAAGCTTGGTCAACTGGACCTTACGGTGGAGTGGCCGTTTGTGTATGTCGTGCAGAACGAAGCGAACGGACGCGTCGAGTTCCGGAGGAACGGTATTGCCGGCCCCATCATCGGCCGTACGAACGGCAATGGCATTGGCGCAGGCGACAACGGCAAGCTCATCGCCGGATGGATCGGTTCCGATGGCAAGCCCTACGCCCTGATTGGCCGCGGCAACGCCACCAACGGCGAATATCGCGTCATCACGCCGACGTTCGTGCAGCCGCCTGGCGTTGGCTTTTTCCCCGTGAACACGGTCGGCCGCGTCGTGCACTGAGCGCGCCGCGCCGGCTCACGGCGCAGGACGGAGGGCCGCCCTGTCGGGGCGGCCCTCACCCGGTCGCCCGCCAGGGCGAGGTGGCGGGGATGAGCCGTACGCCATTCCGGTAGCGCAATACCGTCACCCCAACCATGCGGACCATGCGATTGCGAATCTCTCTCCTTGTCGGCTCGTTGCTCCTGGCGTCCAGTGCGCTCGAGGCCCAGGGCGGTTTCTTCACCTCCGGCACGCCCGATCAGGGCGGCGGCTTCCGTATCCGGCGGGAAGGCTCAGACCGCGAAGTGCTCTACGGCACCCGGACCAGCCTGGCGGATTGCCGACCGGGGAACGGCTGCCAGTCATCGGCCGATGCGTCGGGGTTCCACAGCGTCGGGTACCAGCCGTTCTCCATTGCCTACACCGCCAGCGCCGGTGGGTCCATGTCGCTGGGCTGGGACGCGTTCGGCACTGCCAGCTACGCGCTCGCCAACACGGGCAACACCTTCAGCGCCATCATGTTCAATGTGAAGGGGTTCGGCACCAGCGAGTTCGTCGGACTGCGCAACGTCCTGTTCAACGGGCTCGCAATCCCTGCGCTCGGCGATTTCACCTCCACGGGCACCGACAGCTATTTCGCCTTCTCCGGCGTAAACGCCGCGAGCGACTTCACGATCACCGGTGAACTGGCGTTCGGTACGGCCGGGGGGAGCAACCCGGAGGGACAGCGGTTCGGGTTCTTCTACGGCAACTGCAACAACACGCAGGGAACGGCCTGCGTGCCGCTCCCCACGGCCGCCGTCCCGGAACCGGCCTCCGCGGCGCTGCTGGCCGCCGGGCTTGCCGGCCTGCTGGCCGTCGGTCGCCGTCGTCGCGTGACGGCATGAACCGGTGGTCGGCGCGGTTCGCGCCCTGAGCACTCCGCGCTGATGCACAAATCGGCGCCCCCGCCAGACTCGGTGGGGGCGCCGACGCGTTTCCGGACGTGGCGCCCTGCGCGAGCGGTGCGCGCACCACGGGTAGGGGCACGGCGCCGGCTGCGTGTCTCCCGCATGGTCTGGCCGATCGCCGTGGCCGCGAGCCCCACACGTTGCCCTGTCCATTCGCTCCCTGGAGGTCCAAATGTCGATGAGGCGCCGCGTCCCGGTGTCACGAATGCTGCGTATTGGCGGTGCCCTGCTCGGGGTGGCCCTCGTCGGTGCCGCCTGTGGCGCCTCCGGCGGTCCGGCCGCGCCCGCACCACCGGACGCCACACCACCGGCTGCCCCATCCCCGGCTGCCGGCCCCACGCCCGAGGCGATCGCCGCCGCCAAGGCGTACAGCACGTCGATGGGCGGCCAGACGTTCCTCGTGTTGCATCGTGGGCAGCTGCTCGACGAGTCGTATACGAACGGCGGAAGCGCCGACCGCATCCAACTGCTCGCCAGTGCCACCAAGGGCTTCACCGGCATGCTGGGAGCGATCGCCGCGGCCGACGGGCTGTTCGACCTCGATGAGCCAGTGGCACAACGCGCAATCACCGAATGGCGCGGTGATGCCATGAAGTCCCGCATCACCTATCGGCACTTGCTCACCATGACGAGCGGGCTCCGCGAACTGAACGATCTGTCCGGGTGGCTCGATTACCTGCCGGCACCCGTGGATTATCCGGGCGGCAGCACGTTCGTCTACAGCGGCGATCCCAACATCTTCGGCCTGGCGCTCGAGCGTCGACTCGGCGGCGAAGCCGTCGTGGACTACCTGGCGCGGCGCCTGCTGCAGCCGCTGGGCATCACCTCGCTGCGCTGGGCCTCGAACTTCACCGACGGCCGCCCCAACCTGTCGGGCAGTGCGTACGTGACCGCGCGCGACTGGGCGAAGTTCGGCGAGTTCATTCGCCTCACCATGGTTTCACGGTGGACCGGTCCCGTCATCCTGCCGCGCCCGTTCTTCGACCAGGTGTTCAGGGGTAATCCGGCGCACCCCGCCTACGGCTTCTACTGGTGGCTCAAGAAGCCGGTGCCCACGGCGCTGGCGGCGACGATCGACGCGAACAACAAGCGGCAATACTCGCTGCAGATCAAGCCGATTGTCGATCAGCCGATGATCCCGGACGACTTCGTGATGGCCAAAGGGGCCTATGGGCAGCAGTTGTACGTGATCCCCTCCCTCGAACTGACCGTCGTGCGCAACGGGCCGGCCCAGCGGAACAACTTCGACGATGTGGAGTTCCTGACGCGGCTGCTCACGGGGTTCCGGCGTTGAGGTCGCGCTACGCCCCCACGAGGTTCTTGCGCGGGTCGATGATGCGCAGCACGCCGTCGATGCCGGGCTGATTGAACCCCTTGAACCCCTCGTTGCGCTCGAGGTTCTCGAGGTGCGAGCCAATGGCCCCGTTCAGTCGGAAGTCCTCCGCCTGTTCGGCGGTCACCAGCCCCGCCCGCTCCAATGCGTCCACCCGGGCGGGATCCACGGCCCACCACTCACCTTCGGTGAGCGCCTGATACAGGTGCGGGAAGTCGGAGAATGGCGGCATAAACGACACCCCGGCCTGCTCCAGCCGCGTCTGCATGCGCACGTGGTCGTACATGCACTCGAGATGGTTGATGCCCGCCTCGAACACCGACTCGCCATGCAGGGCACACCAGAGCCCTGCGCGACGCAGGAACGGCAATGGCGCGAGGTGGAGATGCGCGAAGTCGATATCGAGCTCCTCCGGGGCGAGGTCGATGTCGGCGAAAATCACGCTGCCGAGCGCCGGCTGCTCGAGAATCTGTGACCCCCACCCGGCCGCGTGCCCGGCGTAGAAGAGTTCGCGGCACTCGAACCCCAGCGTCTCCAGCACCCCGACGCACCGGTGGAACCACTCGCGCGTGCTGTCGTAGGTGTGATGATCCTGGTTGGCCCAGCCAATGCCATGCGCATCCTGCCGCGCCTTCTGCACGCGCCCGGCGCGGCACCGCGTCTCCCAGTACTCGCGCTCGGCGCGCAGCCACAGCCAGCACGCCCACGACGCGCCGAGCCCGCCCACCGCGGCGCCCACCAGCGCGTCCGTGTGATCGTACCCGCGCCCCAGGTCATCGAACGCCCGACGACGCGCCCGGAAGGCCTGCAGCGCCAGCCGTGACTCGCGCAGCGTCACCGCCGACACCGCCTCCGGGGCAAAGCCGGTCGATCCGCGCCGTTCAATGGCCCAACACTCCACACCGTCGGCAGACCACGCCAGTACACGGCGAAACGGGGCGTGCAACGCGCCGTCCACCGGCACTGCCAGCCCCTGCGCCGTCAGGAACTCGTGCACGTACTCGACCTTGAAGCCAAGCCCCGCGCGCTCGGCGCCCGTGAGCACCGCAGGAAAGAGCCCGGTCGGATTGCGCAGGACCTCGGGATGCGCGCCCTCGGCCACCCATCCGGCCGCGCGGAACGCCGCGGCTTCGGCGTGATCGACGACCGCGACGAAGTCGAGGATGTCGAGGAGGCGAACGCCGATGTCGTCGAGCAAGCGCGCCGCGAAGGCCGCACAACCGGGCACCCGGGCCAGCCGGTCGTCGAGGGCGCGCCGGACGACCGCGGCGGCGTCGGGCTGTACGGTCCACGTCCGGTCGGCGTGGGCGGGGCGGGCAGGGGCGGGCATGCGGGGGTCCGGTCAGGGGCGGTTGGCGTCCGCTCGCGCGGCGGAGTTATCATAACAGCTGTGATGATAACCAGCCATCCCCACTGGCCCATCGGTCCATGAGTGTCTCCCCCGCGCCGGTCGAGGCCGCGATCGCCGACCTGCGTCGCCAGCTCGGTGACCGCCTGTCCACCAGCGAGTCCGTACGCGATCTCCACAGCCACGACGAGTCGTGGCACGCGCCCCACCGACCGGACGCGGTGGTCTTTCCGGAGTCCACCGAGGAGGTGGCCACGGTCGTGCGGGTGTGCGCCGCGCATGGCGTTCCCGTGGTCGCGTACGGCACCGGAACGGCGCTCGAAGGTGGCGTGATTCCGGAGCGCGGTGGCGTGGTCGTCAGTCTGCAACGCCTCGACCGGGTGTTGCGGGTGAGCGCCGAGGATCTCGATGCGACGGTGCAGGCCGGCGTCACGCACGAAACGCTGAACGCGCAGCTGCGTGATCTTGGCCTGTTCTTTCCGATCGATCCGGGTGCCGACTGCTCGTTGGGCGGCATGGCGGCCACACGCGCGTCCGGTACGAACGCCGTGCGCTATGGCACGATGCGCGAGAACGTGCTCGGGCTCACGGTCGTGCTGGCCGACGGCCGCCTCGTGCGCACCGCCCGTCGCGCCCGAAAATCCTCCGCCGGCTACGATCTCACGCGCCTGTTCGTGGGCAGCGAGGGGACACTCGGCATCATCACCGAGGTCACCGTGCGCCTCTGCGGGGTGCCGGAGACGGTCGCCGCGGCGGTGTGCTCCTTCGACTCGTTGGCGGGGGCCGTCAACACGGTCATCCGCACCATCCAGCTTGGTGTCCCCATCGCGCGCGTCGAACTGCTCGATGACGTGCAGATGGACGCCGTCAACCGGTACTCGGGGCTCACGCACCCGGTGCAGGACACGCTCTTTCTCGAGTTTCACGGGTCGGCATCGTCGGTGCGGGAAGACGCCGAGGTGGTGCAGCAGATCGCCGCGGAACTGGGCGGCGGCGCGTTCGCCTGGGCCGCCGGCCACGAGGAGCGCCGGGCGCTCTGGGCGGCGCGTCATGACGCGGCCTACGCCACCAAGGCGCTGCGCCCCGGGTGTGGCCTGTGGGCGACTGATGTGTGTGTGCCGATCTCGCGGCTGGCGGAGTGCATTCTCGAGACCAAGCAGGATTTGCGCGAAAGCTTTCTCGTGGCGCCGCTCATCGGCCACGTGGGCGACGGCAACTTCCACCTCGGCTTGCTCGTGCGGCGCGATGATCCGCGGGAAGTGGCCGAGGCGGAGCGGTTGCACGACCGGCTCGTGCAGCGCGCGCTGGCGATGGACGGCACCTGCACCGGCGAGCACGGCGTCGGCACGGGGAAGGCGCGCTACCTCGCGGCCGAGCATGGGGACGCCCTTGATGTGATGCGCGCCATCAAGCAGGCGCTCGACCCGCTCGGCATCATGAACCCGGGGAAGGTGCTGCCCCCGTAGTCGGGCGCCACCCGTCTTGGGTCGGCACCCGTGCCAGCCGTTGTCGGGGCTGGCGACGGACCGCCGTTCGCGGACTGCCCTCCGCGCCGTCGCATGCGGCGCGGGCGGCACGCGTCTCCCTCGCGTGTCACCCTCGAGTGTCGGAACCCGGCCATATGCTTCGGGGGCAATGGTCATTGGTGCTCCCCGACGCGGCGAAATGCCCGAGGTCCCATTCATGGTGATGCGCACGCTGCTTGGCGTATTGGTGCTGCTGCTGGTGTGTGGTGTGAATCCCGTGGCCCCTTTTGAGGAGTGGCAGAGCTGCCGCATCATCCGCATCGTCGACGGCGACACCGTGGACTGCGACGCGCAGCGCATTCGGCTGCTGCTCATCGACACCCCCGAGCGCGATCTGCCCCCCTTCGGCGCCCAGACCGCGGCCGCCCTGGAGCAGCTCATCCCCGTGGGGAGCGTGGGGCGGATCGAATTCGACGTGCGCCGCTCCGACCGGTACAATCGCACGCTGGCCTACCTGCACACCAAGCGCGGCGTGTTCGTGAACGAAGCGCTCACGCGCGCCGGGTATGCCGTGCCGGCGGTCTACCCACCCAACGTGCGTCATGTGGAGCGCATCCGCGCGGCCCCCGAGCAGGCCACGGAGGTGCGCGCCGGGTTGTGGACCGTTGACGGTTTTGCCCGCCTGCCTGGGGAGGCGCGGGCGGGTCGCTGTTGAGCCCCGTTGCATGCGGGCGCCCGGACTTGAACCGGGACGGATTACCCCACAGCTCCCCGGGCTAGAACGCTGGGAAGTGCAGGGGGCTAATCAGAGGGGCGCGAGACGGCAGAAGGGGGCAGGTCAGGGCGGTAGGACAGTCGGTACAACAGTCGGTACAACAGTCGGCACAACAGTCGGTACAACAGTCGGTACAACAGCACTCGGCGCTCCGCAGTCGGCTCGGTCATCCGCTCCCCGCCGACACCTTCCTTGTCGTGCCACTCCACCTGAAGTACGTTGATGACCGTGCCCGCGCACGTCCGTCCGGCGCTGGTCGATCGGCAGATGGAGCAGGCCAAGCTGCGACATCTGGCTGATTCCCCCAGAAGGCGAGCCGTCTTTCGGCTCTAGGCAGATCTCGCGAAGGACGAGCCGCTGGTGGTGGTGCTGGACGAGCTCGAGTTCCTCATGGCGATGGAAGACGACCGCGTATCGTACCTCGTGGCCGTGTGGGACCGTGTGTCGCGCGGGCGTTCACGGAAGCTGGTGTTGCGCGGGTCCGAAGTGGACACGAAGGGAATCCGCGCGCTCGCGACGTACCGCGCCCTCCTGGCGGCAGTTGCCGGCGGCAAGGCACAGCTCGAGGAACGTGCGCATAGCACAGGCCCCGGCGATCGGGGCAGTGCGGCGCGTGGTATCGCCAAACTTGAGTGACCCAGGCGCATCGCCCGCGAACGCTACTGCGATACGCATGAGTGGGCGGCGTGGCCACATCGCGTTGCCGACCGTGGCCGGTGCGTCGCGAAAGATGATCCAGATGGTACTGCAGGGGACGCACGCGGTACTGTTCGCGATGCCCCGGCCGGCGCCGTCGAGTTGCTCAGGTCGCAGGGGCAGTCCCGCGCCCTCGCTGAACAGCGCAGCCTGTAGTGGGAGCACATGAGAACAGGAGGTCGATCTTCAGACCCCTAGCCCGGATTTCTCACCACGCTGTTGCATAACGGCCGCTCCGCATGGCATAAGGTGTTTGTCGAGAGCAACCTGTGCGCACACGAGGAGACGGCCGTTGTGTCTGCAGCGTGTATCCCCAGGGCGCTGGGGTTTCACGCCGCGGCCGAGCGGCCATCGAAAGTGTCCCGGACGCCGACGCGACGTCCGCTCGGCGGGCTGCCACGACGTCGGCCGGCCGCTTTGCGTCGTTCGAGCGTGCCATCGTTGGTCGAGTTTGAGCACGGTCTACGGTCCACGAAAGTCCGGTAACTCGACCGAACTCCTGGATGCCCCACGTTACGGAAGCGCCGGAGGCCGCCTGCATGGCATGGCGCACGCCTGCGTCGCCCCACCCCGGCGGAGATGCCAATCCCGGAACGTTCGGCCACGATCGCGAGCGATGCTCCCGCGACCACGATCAGGGCGAGCGCGGCGTCACCGGTCCCCCCGGCCGGAATCGCGGCCCCGGCAGCCAGCTGTCGGAGCGCGCCCACGCGGCCTCGAACTCCCGTTGCACGCGCGCCGCGTCCGGGACCTTGCCTTGCGTCGCGAGCGCCTGCTGCAGCCCGCGCAGCGCCCAGCCGTTGCGCGGACGCCGGGCGAGATCGGCGTGCAGGACACGCTCGGCGTCGGGCGCACGTCCTGCGTCGAGCAGCACGCCCGCCAGAACGTGGCGCGGCGGCAGCAGCCACCGGTCGTGCTCCTCATACTCCAGGGAGTCCTCGCTGGCGACCGCCGCCTCGAGTGCTGCCACGGCGCTGTCCACTTGCCCCCGCGCCGCCAGGAGTTCACCCGCCAGCACGCCCCGCGCGATAGCGATCGTGTGCCGATCCTGCGCCGCGAACCGGATCGCCCATGGATCACGCCCGCTGATCACCGGTGGCGGCGCGCGTCGTGCAGCCTCCAGCGTTGCCTCGATCAGCTCAAGCTGACGGCGCGCCGGTCCCGCCTCGGCCGCGTCGAGCAGCGCCAGACCGTAGGCGGCTGCTGACATGGCCGTAGTGACGGGCGTGTCCGTGCGGGGGCGCATCGCGCGGATCTCCGTCCACCGGCCGAAGCGGGCGAGCGCGACCATCACCATCGCCTCCTCCGACGGCGCGGCCCGCGCCAGCCTCTGCAAGGCATCGATGGCGACGGCACGCTGCCCGTCCATGACGGCACCGCCGGTCAGCATCGCCACGTTGTGGAACGGATACACGCCCGGGACCCCGCCCGCCCGACCGTGCTGGTCGGCGATGATCGCGCGCTGGTTCGCCCGCACCGCATCCCCCCAGCGGCCGATCCGGTGATAGACGTGCGACGGCATGTGCAGCATGTGGCTGGCACCCGGCATCATGTCGGCGAGTTGATCGGCGCACGCCTCCGACTTGGCCGGTTCGGGGCCGGCCTCGGTCGCGTGGATGTACAGGTGACAGGCGCCCGGGTGCCGCAGGTTCCGCGCCAGCACCGTCTCGAGCGGCGCCAGCGTCGCGGCCGCGCGCGGGAGCGGGCGTCGGTCGCGGGTGTACAAGTCGTCCCATCCGGCGAGGATCAGCCGCGCCTCGCCAAGCAGGGTCTGCACCTCGTCGTCGTTGGGGAACCGGGCGGCGACCGCCGCCATCGCCAGCGCATAGGCCGTGTCGAGCGCACGTCGGCGCGCGGGATCCGGCACGGGCGCATACCGGGTCGCCATCGCGTCAATGAGGGCGCGATCGGCAGGGCGCGCCGATGCGGCGAGCTCCTGTGCCCGTCGGATCGCCACGTGCGCCGCGGCCAGGCGTGTGCTGTCGGAGGCGGGGTCATTCAGGTACGGGCCACTGGCCCACGCCACCCCCCACCAGCACATCGCACAGGTCGAGTCGGCGGCGATCCCCATCGTGAAGCTCTGGACCGCCTCGCCGTGCCCGAAGGCCCACGTCAACCGCAACCCCTGGTCGAACCACCGCTGCGCCGCAGCCGTGACGTTCCCCAACGGGCGGCTGTGGGCGCCCAGGTTGTCGAACAGGGCGATGGACGGCGCCGCCGGCGGCGGGGTGACGGCAGCCCGTGTGGTGGTCTGCGGGGCGGCGTGCTCGTGCGCCTGCGACCGAAGGTCCGCAGGCATGACGGAGAGCGAGGAGACGAGGAGCAGGAGCCGAAGGGTGCGCACGGGAGGGAACGGTTGAGGATGCGAAAGGCGGCCATGGGTGGCGCAATGGCGAAGGTGCCACGACGCGCCGCTGAACGGACACGGCTCCGCGCTTGGTGGTCGAAGGTGTCGACAGGCGGCGCGCTCGGCCGACGAACGGATTGCTGGCGTGCGTCTCTTCCTTCGGGTCACTGCGCTGCCGCCTCCAAGGCCCCACCGCGGGAGGCGGGTGCCCCGGGCGGCGGGTGGTCAGCTGTCTTCCGAGCCTCCGGGGTGTTCCCGGAGGACGCGAGGGTCCCGCAGTGCCCGGCCTCAGCGCCGCAGAAGGTACGCGAACTTGACCGAGATCTGATCGCCCCCGACTGGACGGCGCACGGCAGGCAGTCCCTGCACGGCGCGCTCCCCGTTCCAGATGACGTACAGGAAGCTCAGGGGCGCGAGCTCCCACGCGAAGCGCAGATTCATGCTGCCCCGACGCGCGGCGGTGTTGAATTGGTAGAACGTGGCCAGCTGCACGCGTGGATTGAGCGCCAGGCGCAGTTCAGGCACGAGGAGGTGGGTGGTCACCGCCGCAGCGAGGCTGTCGAATCCGCTGAGGCGGTTGGCCGAATAGCGCGCCGCGATCGCTATGCGGGGATCCGGCGTCCAGTTGAAGCGCCCGTCGAGACTCGCCAAACGCCCGTTGAAGTAGCCCCCGAGGCCACCGTCAACGCCCCACGAGACCTCGGCGGCCGGATTGCTCGCCAGGCCGGCCGTCACGCGGGGAAAGACGGTCGAGCCCGCCGAGGTGGTGGCCCCGGGCACCAGCTGGAACGGCTCGTCGAGCTGCTGCCAGTTGACCTCAAGCCCGATGTCGGCCGACGCCGCCGTCTGCGACCGGAACGACAACGGACTGACCCGCACGCGGGCCTCGAGGAAGTCGAAACGCGAGGCCGTGCGGATGACGGACACATCGAGATTGGGCTGGTAGCTGCGAACGCCCCGCGGGAGCCAGCGCGGCCGGAGGTCGAGGATCCCGCCGCCCGACATTTCGACGTAGTTCTGCCTGGCGATGAATCCCGCCTCCGGCGCAAAGCCGTCGTCGACGAACTCCACCGACATACCGCCCATCAGGGAGGAGGTGCTCTGCTGAAGGGAGACATGCCCGGCCAGCCCGTCCCCACCAACGGTCGAGCGGCGCGTGGCCGCCAGCGAGCCGTCGAGCGCCAGTGTTGGCGTCAGTTGGCTGAACCCGTCCAGCGCCATGGTCCCGTGCCACTGTGCCGCGTCGCCGACCCGCCGATCGTGACGACCAACGAGCATCGCGCCCACGCGGGAGCGCTCGCCGAGGTTGCGCGTACTTCGCGCGACGCCGATCTCCGAGCTGGCCAACGCCTCCGACGCGCCCTGTCGCACGACGAGCACCCCCGAGCTGCTCGTCGCCGTGCGCCGGATGACGCGACCCCCGAATTCGAGCGGGACGGGGACCCCATCGCTCCCCAACCCGACACGCCGAGAGAAGAACGGCTGCAGTCGGCCATCGACCCCGGTGGAGAAAAGGGCCCGGTTCTCGAGGAAGAACGGCCGACGTTCGGGAAAGAAGGGGGAGAATCGGGACAGGTTCACGACCTGACGGTCGACCTCGGCCTGCGCGAAGTCCGTGTTGACCGTGACATCGACGACCGTGCTCGCCGACGGCTGCCATTTGACCTCTCCGCCGATCGCCTGGGTCGTCCGGTTGCCTCCGGAGGCCCGCAGCCGGCCACTTTGGGCCAGCAGATAGGGTTGCAGCTGTACGGGCGAAGCCGCACGCGGCGGCTCCAGGCCATCGACGATGCCGGCGTAGTCCGTGCGCATGGTAGGAATGGCGCGCGGGACCGGCGACCACGAGCTGACCTCGTCGCGCCGACGCAGACCACGATAGAAGTTCACGCGCCACGACCGTGGTCCGTCGGGGTAGCGCAGGGCGCTCCAGGGGATGGCCAGTTCGGCCGTCCACCCGCTGTCGGTAACCACGGTCCGGGCCCGCCAGGGAGCGTCCCAGTCCTCGTCGAGCCCCTGTCCGTTGAGAAACAGCGCGTCGCGCTGGTTGCCGGCCGCTGTCACCTGGAAGAGGAAACCGGTGCGCTGATCGTCGAACGGGTCGAAGACCACGGCCACGACGTCGTTCTCGTCGAAGCGGAAGTCCCGCCGGAGGTTCCGCACGCTGGGTGCCGGCGCGCCGGCACTGTCGCGGGCGACGAACGCCACGTAGATGTGCCGGGCGTCGAACGTGATGCGGGCGTCGGTGCCGACCGTGGCCGCGGCGCCCTGGTCCGGATCGACCTGGCGCCATCCGCCGGCCACCGGCGCCGACTGCCATGCCGCCTCATCGAGCTTCCCATCCACCACCAGCGGCGTCGGGGTGCGCACCGCGGTCGTGCGAGGCGGTGCCGCCGGCGGCGGAAACACGGGGACGCTCTGGAGCAGCAGCAGGGGCCACATCACCGGCGATCAATCCCCGCATCCAACCCCAGGCGACCGCCTCCGGTGATGGTCAGAACGAGAAACCCGATCAGGTACAGGAAAGCCAGTTCGCCGCTCTCCTCGCCGGTCAGCGCCGCGCCGTGCACGAAGAAAAAGGCCACGGCCATCGTCGCGGTGGCTGCGGCGGCGGCCCATCGGGTGGCAATCCCGGCCATCACCAGCACCGGCGCGACCCCCTCGGTGAGTACCGCCAGCACCAGGGTGGGCAATTCACCCAGCTGCAGGGGATCCGCGAAACGCACCGGGCCGGGCTCGAAGAGCTGGAGCGCCTTGGACCATCCGTGCAGCAGGAGGAGTGATCCCGCCAGCAGGACGCGGAGCACGAGCAACCCCCAATCGATGCGCTGTGCCAACCGCACCGTGGGGGGGGCGGCCGCGGTGGCCGCCAGAACGTCGGAACCAGATGGAGAATTCATGGGAGTGAGGGTTGAGGTCCACCGTCGCGACGCCATGCGCGACGGATGAACCCAACCTCTCGGGGGGCGGCACCACGCCGTGAGAGCAGCCCGGCGACCGGTCGCCAACTCCGGCAAACGGTCGACAGCGCCGATCAGGGGTGTGTTACCCGAGTTGCGCCCGCACCCGCGTGGCGAACCGGCGGCTCATGACCAGCGGCGTGCTCTCCTGCCGCAGGTACACGTGAAAGCTGCCGTGACTCCACTCCTCGACCCGCTGAACCTCGTGGAGATTGACGAGTGCACCACGATGAATCTGCAGGAAATGCTGGTTCGGCAGGCGCGCCACCCACTCGCGCAGCGGCTTGCGCACGCGCCGGCGCCGACCATCGACCGTCAGGACAACGGCCTGATCCCCGTCCGCGAACACCGCACGGATCTGCGCCACCGCCAGGAACCCCATGTGATCGTCCAGCCGCAGGAATAACCGTCCCGTCCATGCGAGTGGCTCAACAGCGCTCTCCGGCTCCACGTCGCCGCGCGCCGCCGGCGCCGCCGTCCCCGACGGCCCCGGGCGCCGGCCAAGGCGCTCCAGGGCCGCCGCGAGGCGCGCCGGGGAGACCGGCTTGAGCAGGTAGTCCAGCGCATGGACCTCGAACGCCTGCACGGCAAAGCGGTCATAGGCCGTGACGAAGACCACCGCGATGTCCTCCGGCAGCCGTGGCAGGAGGTCGAACCCGCTCTCCCCCTTCAGCATGATGTCGAGGAACACGAGCGTGGCGCCCGTCAGGCGCACCTGCTCGGCGGCGGCGGCCACGGTCGACGCCTCACCCACAATCTCGACCCCGTCGTGCGCCCCCAGCAGCGTCCGCAGTTCCGCGCGCGCCAACCGTTCATCGTCCACGAGGATGGCCTGCCATGTCATGACCCGGACTCCGGAAGGTCGATCGGCAGGACGAGGCGCGCCACGACGGCATCCTGCTCCGTCGTCAACACCAACGATGCCCGATCGGCATGGAGATGCGCGAGGCGCTCGCGTACGTTCTGCAGACCGAGGCCCATCCCGGAGGGAGTGGCCGATGGCAGCGTCCCGCTATTCGTCACCTCGATGACGAGTTCCTGCCCGCGACGGTGGGCCCGCAGCGTCAGGCGCAGCGGCAGGGACGATACGGTGAAGCCGTGCGTAATGGCGTTCTCGACGAGGGGCATCAGCAGGAAGGCTGGCACACGGGCTGACAGCACCTCCGGCGCCACGTCGAAGGTCACCTGCAGCGCCTCCTCGTGGCGGACCTGCTCGATGTCCAGATAGGCGCGCACGGTGTCCACCTCCGCACCCAGCGGCACGACATCCACCGGCCGATGGATCAGCGTGTGTCGCAGAAAGGCCGACAGCTGCGTAATCATCTCTCTCGCGCGCGCCGCGTCCTCCGTCGCCAGAGCACGCACCGAGTTGAGCGCGTTGAACAGGAAGTGCGGGTTGACCTGGTACGCCAGCATCTGATACCGGGCCTCGCTGGCCAGGCGCTCGGCGCGCAGGCGTGCCTGCTCCTGCTCGGCCGCTCGCTGCAGTTCCGTCACGGCCAGAAACAGCATGCTCCACGTCAGCATCGGCCACATGTGATCGAGCAGGCACCCGACGAGGCAATCGGTGGAGAACACTTCGCGGCCAGGGTCACGCCACGGATGACTGGCGATGCGGTACAGCGGGAACCACAGACTTCCCGCGACCGCAGCCGCCAGCACGGTCAGCACACCCACGCGCCTCGCGTGGGTCCGCGCGCTGGGAAGACGCTGCAGCCGCAACGCAAGTCCACTGCTGATAACGAAACCCAGCGCGATCCGGACCGCCCGAAAGGGGATCGTCGAGAGCATGGTCGGATCCCCGACCTCCCACGCCGCAAAGTCCGAGAGGAACGATCCCGTGGCATAGAGCAGCCACCCGATCACCTGGGCCTTCCAGAACCACGCATGATGCCATGGCTCAGGGATCCGTCGGAAAGCGCGTGCCGTTTGCATCCCGCAACGATGACACTTGCGGTCGCTCGCTGACAATCCGAAACGACGAGCGGCGGGCGGTGACGCTGAGCGGCGCGTATCGGCGATGAGCGGTCCGCGGGACGGCTCAGGCACGCCCTGGGTACCGCTGCGCAGCTCGCTGCGCCGTGACGCCGGTCGTCTGGACGCCGCGCCCCCGCGCGCCTCAGAACTTGAGGTTGAGGCCCAGCACCGGCAGCAACCCGGCCTGCTCGGCCATGGCCAGGCGATTCGTTTTCGGATTCCAGTCCACACCGGCCACGTTCCGGCGATTCGTGACGTTCTGCAGGTCGAGGTAGACCGCCAGCGGGCGGCCGCCGACGGTGAAGCGGCGTTCGCCGCGCACGTCGAACCGGTGGTAGCTGGCGGCCCGGTCGGTGTAGAGCCGCTCGGCGTCGAGGACCAGCCGGCGCTGGGCGGTCGACAGGTCGGTACGGACCGGCGTCGTGGGCCGCCCCGAGGCGACGGAACCGCGCATCGACAGGTCCCACCGTGTGCCAAACCGGCGACCGGCGATCACGGTGGCGGAGAACGGGGCATCGTACGCCCCACGGCGCCAGAGCCCGTCGCCGGCCACATGGCGCACCCGGGTGTGGCTGAGCGCCACCTGCCAGTACAGCCCCTCGAACAGCTGCCGCTGCGCAAACAGCTCGATCCCGCGTACCCGACCTCGCCCCAGGCTCCGCATCGGCACGAGGGCACTCACCACATCGTAGCTGTCGCCGGCGTTGGCCAGCGTGAGTTGCGGGATCCCGGTGGCCACCGGATAGGCCGCATACCGCTTCTCGTACCCCTCCAGGGTGATCTTCAGCGCCGGGGCCGGCGTCCAGCTGACTCCCACAATCGCATGATCGGCGCGCATCGGGGATAGCGAGCGGTTGCCGTCGATGGCGGCGAGATACACGAGCGGCACCTGCTGGTGATAGCGCCCCACCGCCGCCGTCAGGTCGAGGACCGGCGACAGGCGAATGGCCGCCGCCAATCGGGGGGATACCCGAATCGCCTCGGCGAGGTCGAACCGGTCGGCGCGCACCCCCGCCGTGAGCTGGGCCGGTCCGGCATCGCGACTGATCTGCAGGTGCACCCCCTCAATGCCTGACGGCATCGTGGAGTCGATCCGGAACGGCTGCACCCGGCCACTGGGCACCAGCGGCAGGTAGCTGCCGAATGGCGCCTCCATGCGGGTCCGCGTTCCGAGCCTCCGGACGACCGCGCCGGCCGTCAGTTCCCCGAGCGCGCCCAGTTGCGCCGTCAGGTCGTACCGCACCGTCAGCTCGGCTTCACGCGATCGATTGAACCACACCCGCGCGCCGTTCAGGCGGGCTTCGGTCACATCCTCGCCGTAGCCGAGGCTCGCCCGACTGACGGTGAACCGGCCGGCCCCCTGGACACCAATGGGATGCTGCCAGCCCAGCCCCACCATGTGACGATCGCCGCGGACGCGCTCGGTGCCGGTCGGATCGATGTTGCCGACATCGTCGGGCAGGCTGACGAAGTCGATGGCGTCCCGTCCGCCAAGGGCCGAGAGCCACAGCCGATGGCCCGACCCGGATTCCCAGGCCGCGCGCAGCTGGCCGTTCGTGGTACGCGGAATGGCCGTGAGCCCGAATGGCCCTGCGAGGAGGCCGAAGTAGCCTTCGCGAGCCGACGCGATCACGGAGGCGCGACGCCCCAACGGCCCCTCGACAATGGCGCCCACGCCGGCCAGGCTCATGTCGGCCTGTGTGCGCCAGCAGTTCGTTGTGGATCATGCCGATGCCGCCACCCGACGTCCCCTGGGCGCCGAAGTGATTGATGTTCGGGACCTCGAAGCCATCGAGCAGAAAGAGATTCTCGCTCGGTGCGCCCCCCCGGACGATGATGTCGTTCCGCTGGTCATTGCCGGCGGCGACCCCGGGCAGGGCCTGCACCAGGCGACTCACGTCGGCCAGCGCCCCCGGGGCGCGGCGCACCAGGTCGGACGTCAGTGTCGTGACCGACACCGGCGCGTCGTTCGGGGGCGCGAGGGCGGCCGCATCGCGCGCCACCCGGACCGCCGTCAGCATGGCTTCGAGCCGGGCCAGTTCGAAGCGCAACACGGTCGGATATCCGGCGCTGACCGCCACGTCGGGCGCGACCCCAGGGCGGAAGCCCACTCGACTCGCCTGCACCCGGTAGCTCCCGGCCGGCACCCCGCCGATGGCGAAGGCCCCCTCGCCATCGGTCCGCGTGGCCAGTCCGGCACCGATCAGCGTAACCGTCACATCGACCACCGGACGCTGGGACAGGCGATCGACGATCCGTCCGCGGATCATCCGGTGGTGTCCGCCGGGGACACGCGTGGCGATTGGGCGGCGATCGCCGCCAGCGGCGCCCCCTCCAGGACGCCAAGGAACAGCACGAGATGGTACGGGAAGCGCATGGTCAGGCGGGTTGGGGGCGGGGGCGATTCCCGACCTGGGATTGCGCTCCGCCCGACGCGGGCAATATTTGCGAGTGATTACTCGCATACCACTCGCATCCTCACTCATGCGCGGCCGCCGCCGATCCCCTCCGGTCTCCCCTCGGAAAGCCCCGCAACAGGACCGCTCCCGGGCCCTCGTGGAGTGGATCGTCGAGGGCGCTACTCGCATTCTCGCCGCGGACGGACTCACTGGGCTGACCACGAATCGGGTCGCCGAGGTCGCTGGGATCAGCGTCGGTTCGCTGTACCAGTATTTCCCGAACAAGGACGCCATCGTGGTCGCGATCATCGAACGCGCCCAGCGCGAGACGGTCGCGGCGGTGGAGGCGGTCGCCGCGCAGGTGCAGGGCGCGCCGCTGGCCGACAGCGTGGCGGCGCTCGTGGACCTGGCGATCGCGGCGCAATACGATCGCAGCCGACTGGCCGCCGCCCTGGATCACGAGGAGCAGCGCCTCGAACTCGGGGCCGCGCTGGCGCCCGGGCACGAGCGCGTACGCGCGGCCATTGCCAGCGTGATCGGCGGGCACCTGCCCCCCGAGACACCCGACCTGGTGCTCGAGGCCGCGGATGACCTCTTCCTGCTCGTGCGGTCGATGGTCGACCATGCCGGTGCCGCGGGGCTGCCGCGCGACCAGACACGGCGACGTGTCCTGCGGGCGGCGCTCGGCTACCTCGAGGCCTGTCGCCGCACCGACCGCTGACCGCGGCAGCCGCTCTGCGGGTCAGCGCACCGGCCGCGCCAGGCAGTCGGCCCCGGCCAGGTTGGTGCTGTCCCCCCCACCGTTGGAGGTACGGGGGGAGGAGCGCTCATGCCGGGAGGCAACCATTTGCCATTGAGCGCCCATCCTCGGCGATTGTCGGACCCCTGCCGTAAGCTGGGGGATCGAGAGTTCCTGGTGACCCACGACGCGGCGATGTGCCCGAGGTTCGACCAATGACGATGCGTGCCTTGCTTGGAGTATTGCTGTTGCTGGCGTGTAGTGCCAATCCCGTGTCCTCGCTCGAGGAGCGGCAGAGCTGCCGCATTACCCGCATCGTCGACGGCGACACCGTCGACTGCGATGAGCAGCGCATTCGGCTCTTGCTCATCGACACCCCCGAGCGCAATCAGCCCCCCTTTGGCGCCCAGGCCGCGGCTGCCCTGGCGCAACTCATCCCCGTGGGGAGCGTGGTGCGGCTCGAATTCGACGTGCGCCGCACCGACCGGTACGGCCGCACCCTGGCCTATCTCCATACCGAGCGCGGCGTGTTCGTGAACGAAGCGCTCACGCGCGCCGGGTACGCCGTGCCGCTGGTGTACCCGCCCAACGTGCGCCATGTGGAGCGCATCCGCGCCGCCGCCGAACAGGCCAGGGTCGCGCGCGCCGGCCTGTGGTCGGTCGACGGCTTCGCGTGCCTGCCGGCGGATGCGCGCGCGGGTCGGTGTTGAGCCCTGCCGTCATGAAGCGAGCGTTCTTCGCGACGAGCGATAGGGACGGCCGTTCATAATCACACGTACCGGCTGCCTCGCCGCATCACGGGCCGCGGTAGAAGCTCCAGTTCCGTTCCCCGAGCGCCGCGAACAGCGCCATGGTATCGTGGTCCACGTTGGGGAGCAGAATGTACTCGTGCGCCACACCGAGCCCGCGAAGCAGCGTGCTGAATGCCGCGCTGGCCGGCGCCGTGTTGTCGGCATCGCCCACGACGATGCGGAGTCGTACGCGGGCCCCCGCGCGCTGCGCAAACGACTCCGCCACAGTGAGCGGGCTCTGCGCGCGATAGTAGGCCAGATCGTCACTGTACACCTCGCGAAAGATGCGGGCCCGCTCGGCGGGGTTGGCGCGCGCGCGCGGGCCGTCGAAGTCAAGGTCCAACGGACCGGCAGCGAGCATCGAGATGGCGCCGAAGCGTTCGGGGTAGCGCAGCCCGATGCGCGCCACGCCGTACCCGCCCATGCTGAACCCCTCGAGGATCCGCCCCTCGCGGGTGGCCACCGTGCGGAAGCGCGCGTCCACCTCGGCGACCAGGTCACGCGCCACCACCGTCTCCATGGGCGTGCGGCCGTCCTTGGAGTCGGCCCACATGCTCGACGTCATGCCGTTGGCGAACACCACCAGCATGGGCGGGATGCGTCCCGACCGGATGGCCGCGTCGAAGTGCGCGGCGACCGGCGCGATACCACCCAGCCCGCCGCCGGATCCGTGCAGCCAGTACAGCACCGGGAAACGCCGCGCCGGCTCGGCGTCATACTGCGGCGGCTGGTAGATGTGGTACGACACCGCGGTCCGCGCCGCTTCGCTCTGGAAGATGCGGTACACTACGCCAGGCGCATTGACCGTCGTCGTGACCCAGCCCGGTGTTGGCGTTGGCGGTTCGGGAGCCGGTTCCGCAGGGAGCGGCGCACTGCGCCCGCTGCACGCGATGCTCGAGGCGAGCAGTGTCGCTGCCCCGATGGTCCGGAGCGATGGCCAGAGGCCGCTGCGGCGGTGACGGTTGGGCGTCATTGTGGCCTGCCGTGCTTGCGGCGGCGGCCCTGTTCGGTGGTGCTGGCCTGCATGCCTTTCAGGCGGTCCCGCAGCGTTTCCACCAGACGCCGTTCGCCGGGACGCAGTTCGACCAGGATGGCGTCGGCCGCCTGTTCCCAGCGGTCACGATCTGCCACCCGCGCCGCCGAGTCGAGCGTCGTGAGGTGCGGCGTGATCCGACGGGCGAGGGCATCGGCCGCGTTCAGCACCGCAGGCCATGCCCGTTGCGCACCCGGGCGTCCACGTGCCAACCCGCGCCCTTCGCGACCTGTTGTCGAGTCCGTGCGTCGATGCAGCACATCGACGAGGGTGGCCACCAGCTCGAAGCGGGTCACCTCCGCCTCCGTCTGAATCCAGCAGGGATTGGGAAGCGCCCGCCCCGCGGCCATGAGCGGGAGGAAGAAGTTGTTGCCCGCGAACGGACCGTACGGCGACGGCACGAACCACACGTGCAGCATGTGCAGCGTGTTGCCGCTCCCGCCCCCGAGCCCGGGGTGGTCGTGCCATGCCGCCAGCGGGCTCTCGAAGAGCGCCGGCATCGTTGCGTCGGTCGGACCGCGAAAGGCAAAGGCCACGCCCACCAGGCTGTCCCGTCCCGCGATGCGCGTGAACAGCAGGTGATCGGGCGCGTCGGCTTGCACCGCGTCCTGCATGCGGTTCCGGCTGATCCAGTGCACGCCCATGGTGGGGATGTCACCGAATTGCGGGGTGAATCCGGCGGCCGATGCGGCATCCGTGCGGTTCAGCGTACCGGCCGAACGCACGAGCCGATCGATCATGGCGCGGTCGGATGCGGGCAGCCCCGTCCACGGTGGCGCGGCCAGCGCGCGGCAGTCGACCGGGGTGCTGGCGTGGCCCTGATGGCCGGCGTGGTCGTGCTGGGCGCGGAGTGACGCCGGCGAGGCCAGGAGGCCGACGCCGAAGACGGCAGGCAGAAGGCGTTGGAGGGACAAATCACGCATGGTGCAGGTTCCGGTCAGCGTCGCCGCGGTGTGTTGCCCCCGATCGGGACATTCGCGCCGGCGACCAGGCGAAAGCGGGCGCCGTCACGCACGAAGGTCCAGCGCCCCTCCACAAATGGCCGCACCGCGAGGCCGAGCGCCCGCGGTTCGATCCCCACCAGCAGGTTGGGCGCCGCGCGCGTCTCGCGTACGCCCGTGTCGCGGTCGTCGGTGCGCAGCAGCCCCACGCCACCGCCAACGTACACGCCGCGCAGTGGCACGGTGAGGTCCGCGTTGAGCTGCCAGTCGGTGGCGCTATCCCCAAGGAAGACGTCGCCACTTGGCACGAACGCGAGTCGTCGCGCCACGGGCAGCCGCAGTTGGGCCCCCGCGCTCCAGCGCTCGGCGACGAAATCATGGCCACCGCGAATACCAAGGGCGGCGGTGGGGGCGCCGAGGGCGCCGACCGGTAGTCGAGCCCCGCGACCGCCCTGCGTGGGGCCGCGTCGGGGACCGCGCTGCGCGTCGGCGACGTGCGGCAGCAGCGGGATCAGGCAGGCAATCACGGTCGCGTACAGTCGAATACGCATGAGGGCTCCAGAGGGGACACGCATGGGGCGAGCGTTGCCCCTGTCTCAGCGGGTTCGACGACCTGGCCGTCTGATTCGTTAACCGGTGGGAGCGGGGCCGTCGGTCGCCGGGCTGTTCAACCACGAGGACCCGGTGGCGCAGCGGAGATGCAGCATACGCACTACATACTTCACATGTGACATCGCTCGACGCGCATCGCCCGTACGACGTGCGACCGGCAGGAACGCATTGGCCCTGCCAATGCGAACGCCCGGACTCGAACCGGGATGGAGTGCCTCGCCGGCGGCCTGGACGGCATCCCGACAGGCAACGCCGCCACTCTTGCTGCGTGCGCGAACGCTTCCGCCACGGAGCGCGGGCTATGCGCGCGGTGGGACGCGAGGGCGTTGCCGTACACCGCCTGCCTGATGCGGGCGTACCCCCCGTTGCGACGGGCTCCATCCTTGATGGTTAGCCGTACATGCGGTATGGTTATCCATATGAAGACAACCCTGAACATCGACGACACGGTCATGGCCAGTTTGCGTCGCGAGGCCGCGCGCACTGGGCGCACCATGTCCGAATTGGTGGAGACGGCGCTGCGACAGCTGCTGCGACGGGCGCCGGCGGCCGCGGAGCTGCCGCCCCTGCCCAGCTTCCAGTCCGGCGGGGCGTTGGTGGATGTGTCCGACCGCGAGGCGCTGTACCGCCAGATGGAGGGGCGGTAGGTGTTCGTGGTCGACACCAACGTGCTGGTGTATGCCGCCGATGCCAACGCGCCCGAGCACCTGCGCTGCCGAGCACTGCTGGAGCGGTGGCGGCGTCAGGCCGGTGCCTGGTACCTCACATGGGGCAACTGCTACGAGTTCCTGCGCATCGTGACGCACCCGCGCGTCTTTCGGCAGCCGTGGAGCAGCGAGGCGGCGAACGAGTTCCTGACGGCGATCCAGCGGTCTCCGGGGCTGTCCATGCTGGTGCCTACCGAGCGCCATGCGGCCGTACTGGCAGAAGCGGTGGCCGAGGTCCCCGTGATTGGTGGCAATCTGTGGCACGACGCCGAAACAGCGGTGCTGATGCGTGAGCACGGCATTCGTCGGATCTGCACCCGCGATACGGACTTTGCCCGCTTTCCGTGGGTGGAGATGGTGGACCCGCTCACGGGGGAGCCGTAGGGCGGCGCCGCGTATCGCATTGCGGCACGCCCATCGCCAGTACGACGTGCGAACGCCCAGGAGCGCGCTGGTGCCGCCAATGCGAACGCCCGGACTCGAACCGGGATGGGTTGCCCCGCCAGCTCCTAAGGCTGAATCCGTAGGGAAGGCGGGGGATCCACCAGAGGGGCGTGAGCGGGCAGAACGGGTCAGGACAGGGCAGGGTGGTACGACAGTTTGTACTACATCCTGCTTCGACAAGCGGCGGTTTGGTTGATAAATCGTAGAGCCGTTGTGCTGCCGATTGTCACATGCGTCCGGATCCTCAAGACTCGTCTACAAGTTGTTCGGTTCCTGGGCATTCAGCTGGCCCTCACGAGCTGAGAGTAATCGCCCCAGCTCGTTGGTTCACGAGCTGGGGCGATTACTCTCAGTTAGTCATTTGCCTTCGGATCTCCGGAGTCCACAAGCTCCGGAAGTGCGATCTGATTTGGATCGAAGACCGATCGAAAGTTCACCACGGGCGGAAGTAACGGCGGTAACCCCGCCTTTACCACGGTGCTGACGACCGTCTCACGAATGAACGGATAGAGAATAGAAGGGCCGACCTGCGCGGCGACAAATCGAAGCTGCTGATCAGTGTCGTTCGGGTCGACGCTATCTTCGAGCTCAAAGACCGCGCGGTAGCTGGCACGGAGTGTAAGTGGCTTGAAGTCTTTGATCTCGATGCTGAGTTCAACGCCAAGAGAATGAGAAGTGATGCGGTTGAGGCCAAGGCCAAAAAGCAGTGGAGGAAACTCCGTGCTGAATGCCTCGCTCAATTCATGGCGGGTAAAGCTGAGCTGCCACAGCTCAGGGGGTGAAACCTTCAACCCTGCGCTGTGCATGTCTTTCGAGGCGTCACGAGACACTGGAGTACTCCCGTCCACGAAACGCAGTGGGCTCCTCATGTTCGGCAGCCATCAGCTGGTTAACCAACGTGAAGTTGTTTTGGCGGAACTGGTTTGGATTGCGCCCCCTCGAGCAATCAGTCCAACGCACAGCGTCGAAAGACAAGCTGCGGGGAATCTCTCGCTGATAGAACGTTTTCGCAGAGTGCCGGTCCACGATGGCAACAGTGACACGATTGACCGTCGGCTGAGGATCTATCTGCCGCTGAAAACACTGTGCCACCCAAGTGTTCAAGCTCTCGCCTGCCAGTGAAGCGGCTGTGGCAACCCGACGGTGCAGCTCAGGATCGATTCGAACGAGAAACTTTCCTGAGAACGGCTTCTCTGGGAGCTCGTTACGTGAGGCGCAAAAGTCGAGGTAATCGTCGATAGACTCCCTGAATGCAGTCCTGAGCTCATCGACGGATGTACCCTGAAAAGTGATGACATCGCGAGTGTGAAGAACCTGGCCGTGGAAAAGGCCTGCCTCGTCGTCAAACTCGACCTTCGCGATGTATCCCTTGTATTCCATCATGGGTTGACTCCTGCTGAGGAGAGAAATTGGCGGACTGACTTCACTGCGCCTTTGTCCGTCTCTTTCTCTGGATGCGGTCGGTGGAAGACCGCTCGAACGCCGTTTAGGGCAACGCGGACTCGTGATCCGTTTCCCTGCGAGATCGCTGCGCCAAGCGCTATGAAAAGACTCTCGATCTGAGTCCACTCGATGTTGGAGCGTACCGGATCTTCAAAAACGGCCTTGAGGGTGGTCCGCTGTCGATTGTTCATGTCGTCGGGGCAAGTCATTACGCTCACCAGCAACGCATGATACTACTACATGGTATCATCGGCAAGAGTTCCGAAAACATTAGGCAGCTTCAGGTTTCCACGGGCGCCTGGTGTTTTAAATGATTGTCGGATAATCGTTTAGCCGTCGATTGTGGCTTTGGGGTGGCCGTGGATCGTGAAGGTCGTCTTGCGAGAGTCGATCTGGCACCAAAGGGACTTGGCCACCAAGTCGAAGGTAGAGGACAACGGGATACCGATCGGGTTGGTGGGGCGCGTCTATTTGGTCTGGCCGCGACCTTAGGTAAATAAGTCCACTCTGAGGGGCCCGCGTCATGACGGCTGAGTTCCGAAGTCGCCAACCAAGACACCGACGCCCCCCCCGGATTTTCGGTGAGGCGTCGTCGGAGATGAACGAGCCTCGACCGACCACAGAGCGTCGCGTGCGGGTCAATCGAAGTTGATGTGGGCCCCGCAGTGGCCAATCACGATCACGCGGGCCTCAGCGTCCCACATGAAGTGGATGCGCAGCGTCTCATATTCGCTGTCTTTGACCCCGATCTTGAGATGCGGCAGCATCTCCACCGGCTGGCCCTTGTAATTGAACGTTCGAAGCTTCCGACCACGCTTGTTGTTGGCCACCGTGTCGGATTCATCGGGGGCGAATTCATTCTTCGTGAACACCTCCTTGGCCTGCGAATCAGGCTTGCCAGACGCCAGGTTCGCCCAGTAATCGCTCCCAAGGCGGCGGAGCAGATCGAAGGCCTTGCGGACCTTTCGAAATCCTTTGGCCGCATCGGCGGACTTCCACGCCGAATCGAGCACGACAAGACGATCGCCGTACAAACACGCCGCTGCCCGAAGCGCATCCACGATCGTTCCAGCGTCTCCCGCAATCGCGACGATGGAATCACGTGTCACCTCGTCCAACACCTGAGCCCCGTCACGGGGGCGATCGCGCAACTGGCTCATGCTCCCCTCAAGTCCGCGCGCCTTACTCTGGGCGGTACTGAGCTGCTCGCGCAGCTCGTCGCGCTCGAATTCCAATTGCTCGAGCTCTGAGTTCTTCTGAGCGATCTCCTGGTCTCGTTCCTCCAGGATGACCTCGAAATCCCTCACATCGGCTTGGAGTTCGTTGATGCTTGCCGTTAGGTCGGCCATCTCCGCCTGCGCGGCGGAGAATGCGGTACGATTTGCCAATGCCTGATGGCGGTCGCGCTCCTTGGCCACGCGCCGCCGAATCTGCTCCTCTCGAACCGCCTCGATGGTAATGTGACGACTGGCGTTCGTACGCGCGGTGCGGGCGGCTACACTCGCGAAGAGCCGACGCGTAGGGTCATCTCCCTCCACACGCCAATCATCGAGATCGACAGGGCGGAACGTCTGCGCCGGCACCTGATCCGCATAGGGACCGCTGGAGGCGGGGTAAAGAATTCGTACACCGCCGCCCCACGGGATCACATCGCGCCCGGCACGGTCCGCGAGCGTGTGCGTATCGACCGTGCCGGCGATTGCATATACGTCGGCAATGCCGCAGGCCAGCACACGAAGCTGTTGGACATCGACGAGCGGGACCCCGCCGGGCGGTGCGCTGATGACGACCAACGGCGCGGTGCGGCGTGGGTCGCGCAGGTGGGCAAGAAAGCTCTCGACGTTGCTGAGGTCGAGCGAGCGGGTCTCGAGACCAGGCGTCCCGACGAGCGGGGCATTCGCCGCCAACAGTCGGCCGACAACGCGTGGGCGGGTCGCGGCGACCTGAGGCAGGGCACTGCTGGCAATGTCCTGGGTGGCCAGCACCACAGTCGCCTGAATCGCGGTCGCCCCCTCTTCTGCCCTGATGCCTATTTCTGTGATCCACAGGCGCCCCGGGATCTTGGCATCAGGATGAGCATACCGAACTGCGTGCAGGTAAGGCGACTGTGAGTCGGTGTAGAGCACGTCGACCACAGCCCCGCTCGGGAGCGGGTACTTGCCGTTATGGGTGAGCGCCTCGGCCGGGATCGCTTCCCGGCGATCTGTCGCGATCCAGTTCGCAATCGAGCGCAGGATGCCAGTTGCCCCGCGGGAGGCGTCGAGGGCTAGACTGACGGCATAAGTGACGCGCAGGTGGCTGTGCGTGAGGGGCGGTTGCCGTGTACCCAACGGGCGTGGAAGGGCGGTCGATGCAGCCGAGGTGCTGGCGACAGCACGAAATGAACGCGGGGTAGGAGTCGTCATTGATTATCGGACGGTTTCAAGGGTCAGAAGGCTGGCGCCGAGGCTGCGGAGGCGCTCCCGCTCATGATGCACCCGCCCCCTGACAGTTCTGCCAGGGGGGCGGTCATGGACTACGGCAACTCACGCGGCATTGCACCCCTGACCTCAGCGCGCCAGAGAAACGTGCACGTGGGCGTCAACCTGATCGAGTACGATTTGCAACAGCGAAAGCGCGACTGCCGACGGAGCCACGAATAGGGGCTCGTCCACGGCCGAAAGCGACCCGTAATCGCCGTATAGGTCCGACGGCGGGCCGGATCCCTCCAGCCACCAGAGTGCGTCTCGGACCTCGGCCCGGAACTGCGGATCCGGCTCACGTGCTCCACCTCCCCGGGTATGTCCACCGGCCCGCCGACCGTTGGCTTGAGCTATACGAGCTGCTGCATCGACTCCCCCCTCAGGAACGGCCCTCACGGGGGCTATTCGCCAAGAACCGCGGTCAGACACTATGGGACTGGGCGTGTGGTCGGCGCGGTCTCTTCCCACCGCCTGGCCGACAGCCATGGGCAACCTTTATTGGCGGATTGCCGGTAGCGATCGTCGCGCGCCTGTTGCCCACCTGGGCGGGCATGGTCGGCTGCGCCCCCGTCGACGCTCGAACGCTGGAGGGGGCCCTCGGGCGGATCGGGATGGCGGCGGTGATCGAGGAACTCGATGCGGCTTGGCTAGACGCGCTGTCGAGCGGTGCCAAGTCCGTCCCCTTCACCCCGTTCACGTGGGTACCAGCGCAGGGGACGTGGTATGCCTTCATGAACGAGCTCGACCGATTGCAGCCGTAGCCCGAGAGGTGCTCCTCGGGCGGTGAGGGATCCGCGGCGAACGCCCGTGAGTGGTAGGGAGGTGGGTGCCCGGCGAGCCGGCGGGCTGGCAAGGCGGTAGGTTAGGGAGTCAGTCGCCCTGTGGCGTCTGGAGTATGATACGCGTGTAGCATATACTGTACGTGTTTCATATCTGCTTCGGCCAACCTTTCCCCGCCGACATCTCTCTTGCCCGCCCGCCCCACCAAGAGGCGCTCCACTGCCGGCGCCCCCGCAAGCGCCGCGCCGCCCGTCCGGCCAGAGCTGGTCGATCGTGAAACGGAGCTGGCCGAGCTGCGCCGTCTGGCCGATGAGCGCCGGCCGGTTCTTGCGCTGCTGTACGGGCGTCGGCGCGTGGGGAAGACCTTCTTGCTCGACCACGCCTGGCGGGGCCACCGGCATTTCTATTTTCTGGCCGCGGACACCACCGCCGAGCTGAACCGGCAGGAGCTGTTGCGGGAGCTGCGCGCGCAGGTGGGTGAGGGCGTCGATACCGATCCGGCCAACTACCCTAGCTGGCGGACGGTCTTTCGGCTGCTGGCCGACCTCGCCACGGACGAGCCGCTGGTGGTGGTGCTGGACGAGTTCCAGTACCTCATGGCCAAGGAAGACGACATCGTGTCGCATCTCGTGGCCGTGTGGGACCGTGAGCTGCGGGGGCGCCCGCTCATGCTGGTGTTGTGCGGCTCCGAGGTGGCCACGATGGAACGTCTCGAAGCCGGTGACGGCCCGCTCTACGGTCGGTGGACCTGGGCGGCTCGGCTGCGCCCCTTCAACTACTACGACGCCGCGGCCATGGTGCCGGACCGGTCGCCCCGCGAGGCCGCGCAGGTGTACGGCATCTTCGGGGGGACCCCGCGCTTCCTGGCGACCATCAAGCCGGGGGAATCGCTGGCCGATCGGGTTGTCGAGTCGGTACTCTCGCCGCGGGGCGAGGTGCACTTGCAGCTCGATCGCATCATCGAGCAGGAGAAGGGCATCCGCGAGCCCGCCGAGTATCGCGCCCTGTTGGCGGCGATTGCCGGCGGCAAGACGCAGCTCGAGGAGATCGTGCAGGCCACGGGGCTTGGCGATCGAGCCAATGCGGTGCGTCGTGTGGCCATTCTCGAAGGGCTTGAGCTCATCGCCCGCGAGCGCAATTTCGACGCGCATGAGAAGGCGGCGTGGCAGCATCGCATCGCAGACCCCGCCGTACGCTTCTGGTATCGCTTCGTGCAGCCGAATCGCAGCCGGCTGGAGACGGGGGGCGCCCGCCAGGTGTGGACAAAGCGCGTCGAACCACTGCTCAACGACTACATGGGGAAGGTCTTCGAAGGAATCTGTCGCGAGGCCTACACGCGCCACCACGAAACGTGGGGACTGCCCGGCGCTGTCGATTGGGCGCGATGGGAGGGAAAGGATCGCAACCGCCGCCCCATCGAGATCGACATTGTGGCACGGTTGGACGACGGCCGCATCCTGACCGGGGAGGTGAAATGGTCATCCAAGCCGGTGGACGCCGCAGTGCATACGGATCTGATGCGCGACCTCGAAGACCTTGCCGCGTCAGGGCAGGGATGGGCGAAGGATGCGCTCGCTGCTACGAAATCCGCTGGGTACATCTACTTCTCGGCGGCAGGCTTTACCGAGGACTTCACTTCGCGTGCAAGCGAGGATGCCCGGATACGATTGATCACCCTCGATGCTATGTACGAACGCTGACAAAGCGAAGTGATCACGCCACAACGTTTACGACCGCCATGCCCAATAGGGGAGTAATCCGACATTGAGACTTGTTCCGAACACGGGCAATGATCGCGTGATCGACCTCGTTCGACCGTTGATCAGCGGTGGCCATCAGCTCGACGTGGTCTCTGGGGCCTTGTCGATCTTTGCGTGCGGTGAGCTACTTGGAAGCGACGCCCTACCACCGACTTGCCGGTTGGTCCTCCCTCGCGATCTGGATGGGCACGCGCTGGTAGGGGCAAGCGAAGATCGTGCTGCGAGGAATCGCCTCGGGGGCCGCTGGCTCGCCGCCAAGCTGCGCTCCGTGATCGAGCGGCATGCCGAGGTACGCCTCGCCAAGAACGGTGTCCCGCAGGGGACGGTGGTCCTCAGGGATGCATCGGGCTCGCCGGTGCAATCGCTGATGGGGGCAGTCGCGCTGTCCTCGGACGGCCTTGGGCTTGCGCCCGGAAACCCGCTCGGCCTGATCCAGGCGACAGAGAACGCGGCGGAGGCCGGTGCACTCGCCCAATGGTTCGATACCCAGTGGGCCGCGCTACCAGATACGCCAGAGTCAAAAGCGTCGCTCTTGGCGTTGCTCGAGGAGATTGCTCGGCATCGCGACCCGCACCTTGTCTATACGACGGTGCTGCACCACCTGCTTTCGGCGCGCGGCGACGAGCTCGACGAAGAGCAGGTCATCAAGTCCGCGACCGGTATTCGGAACACGCAGGTGTGGAAGAAGCTATTCAAGTTCCAGCGCGACGGTGTCGTGGGGGCCATCGACAAGCTCAATCGCTTTGGGGGCTGCATCATCGCCGACAGTGTTGGGCTCGGAAAGACGTTTGAGGCACTCGCCATCATCAAGTACCACGAACTGCGCAACGATCGGGTCCTTGTGTTGTGCCCCAAGCGACTGCGGGACAACTGGACGCTGTACAAGGCGAACGACCGTCGTAATGTGCTCGCGGGCGACCGCTTCAACTACGATGTGCTCAACCACACGGACCTGTCGCGTGACGGGGGGCTCTCCGGCGACATCGATCTGTCGCACGTGAACTGGGGCAACTACGACCTGGTCGTCATCGACGAGTCCCACAACTTCCGGAACAAGAAGACCCCACAAGCGGGCGGAGAGACACGCTACGATCGTCTGATGCGCAAGATCATCCGCGAGGGGGTGAAGACGCGCGTATTGATGCTGTCCGCGACCCCGGTCAATAACCGCATGGCGGACCTTCGGAATCAGATCGTGTTCGCGACCGAGGGCAACGATGCTGCGTTCCTAGAGCATGGTATTGGCAGTATTGATAGCACCACGCGGCTGGCGCAAAAGCAGTTCAACCGCTGGTTGGACTTGGATGAGTCTGAGCGGACGCCCACGCGGTTAATTGAGATGTTGGGCTTCGACTATTTCACGCTCCTCGATCTCCTGACGATCGCCCGTTCGCGCCGGCATATCGAGAAGTACTACGGGCTTTCCGAAACCGGCCGGTTCCCCGACCGCATGAAGCCCATCAACATCAAGGCCGATGTGGACCGGGACCGAACATTCCCGGCTATCCACGATATCAATCTGGAGATTCGCCGCCTCAAGCTCGCGGCGTACGCCCCGCTGCGGTACGTCCTCCCGCACAAGCAGGAAGCCTACGACCGGAAGTACAGTACGCAGGTGAAGGGTGGCACCGGCTTCTTCCGACAGGTAGACCGCGAGGAGAGTCTGATTCACCTGCTCCGCGTCAATCTGCTGAAGCGCATGGAAAGCTCAGTCTTCGCGTTCGCGTTGACCGTTGAGCGCCAGCTCCAGGACGTCCAGGCGACGCTTCGTCGCATCGAAGGAGAGTCGATCGAGCTGGAAGAGATCGATATCGACGACGTTGATGTCGATGACCCGGCCTTCGAGAGCCTGATGGTGGGCCGCAAGGTCAAAGTGCTACTGCAGGACATGGACCTCGTGCGTTGGAAGCAGGACCTGATCGAGGACCGCAATCGGCTCGCTACTCTTGTTGCCGCCGCGCGTGACGTGACGGCCGAGCGCGACGCCAAGCTTGCGGCGCTGCGCGAGGTGATCGCACACAAGCATCGTAGGCCGCTCAACGAAGGGAACCGAAAGGTCCTTGTCTTCACGGCCTTCGCCGATACCGCCCGCTATCTCTACGAGCAGCTGGCGCCGTGGGCGAAGGCGCAGCTGGGTGTGGACACCGCGTTGGTCACGGGGACCGGCAGCAATCAAGCCACCTTGCCGGGGCTGCGCCGGGACTTGGCGTCCATTCTGACCGCGTTCGCGCCCCGCGCGAAGGAAAGACCAGAGGACCTTGCAGCCGAGGGTGAAATTGAACTCCTCATTGCTACCGACTGCATCTCTGAAGGGCAAAACCTCCAGGACTGCGATTGGCTCATCAACTACGACATCCACTGGAACCCGGTTCGCATCATTCAGCGATTCGGGCGCATCGATCGCATTGGCTCTCCCAACGCTCGTATCCAGCTGGTGAACTTCTGGCCCAACATGGAGCTGGAGGAATACATCAACCTGGAGCAGCGGGTCAGCGGGCGCATGGTACTCCTCGATATCTCGGCGACTGGCGAGGAGAACCTGATCGAGCAGCAGTCCGGTAACCAGATGAACGATCTGGAGTATCGCAAGAAGCAGCTGCTGAAGCTGCAGGACGCCGTGATCGACCTCGAGGACCTTTCTACGGGGGTTTCCATTGCTGATCTGACCCTGACGGACTTCCGCATCGATCTGGCCGAGTTCCGGAAGGCGAATCCGGACGTACTGGCGTCGGTCCCCATCGGGGTGTCTGCGGTGACGACGACCAGCGACGTCGAGGTCCCACCAGGGATAATTTATTGCTTGCGAGCCGAAGGCGAGGCGGCGGCACGGCTCCCAGAAGGGGGATATCCGTTGGCCCCGCACTACTTGGTGCACGTGGGGGAAGATGGCGCTGTGCTTCTGCCCTATACGCAGGCAAAACAGATCCTCGACCGACTCAAGCGCGTCTCACATGGCCGAGATCTACCTGATGCGGGGGCGTGCGCACGCCTCGATCGGGAGACGAAAGGCGGCGCTGACATGCGCCACGCCCAGCGGCTGCTTTCCGCGGCCGTCGCCTCCGTTGTGGGAAAGAGCGAAGAGCGTGCGGTTGCGAGCCTGTTCAGCCCAGGGGGGACGCACGCGCTGGCTGGGGAGTTCGCGGGCGCCGATGATTTCGAGGTGTTGGCTTATCTGGTGATCCTTCCCGAGGGCGCGACGTGACAGGCGATGAGGTGGTCGCCGCGCTGGAACTGCCAGCCGCGGCACGAGTGGATCGTCGCATCCCGAAGACGCTGCTTGGGGAGCATGGCGCCCCCACGGCCGCAGATAAGCGTCGGATCAATGAGGGGATCGAGCAGATTCAGTGGGTGGCCGCGCTCAAGCCGACCACCATCGGCGTGGGGGCCTACCACGATGCGGCGCGTGAGTACCTTGAGATAGCGGTCATCCGGGTCACGTTCCGGGGCGAAGGAAAGGCAGACCGGTTGCTCGAGCTGCTCCATCGTGCCATCCCGTACCCAGTACTCGCGGTAGCAGACGCCGACGGGCGGACCCAGGTATCGGTGGCGCATAAGCGCTGGTCGCAGAGCGAAGCGGGTAAGACGGTGCTCGACGGCGACCCCATCACGGTAGACGCACCGCGGGAGAGCGCCGCGCATCGGAGTGACTTCGCTGCTGCGCTGGCCGTAAGCCGGCAGCCGCGGACCTCCCTCCTCGCGCTCTATCACGGCTGGTTGGATGCGTTGCTGGCGCTGGACGCCGCCCGACTGTCAGGGCGCTACTCCATATTGCCCACACAAGAGGGCCGGCAGGCGCGTTGGACTGCCCTTCACGAGATCCTCCGACTCGATGCTGAGATCGCGAGGCTGCGGGCGGCGGCGGCCAAAGAGAAGCAGATGGCGCGGCAGGTGGCGCTGAATCTAGAACTCAAGCGCGCTGAGGCCGAACGGGCCGAGGCGCTCGGAAGACTTTGACGAGGGTTACGATGACGATGGAGAAGCTGACGGCGGCCGACCCCGCGACCCGGTCTCCTGATCTGGTGGCCGAAAACATTGAGCGCCTGAAGGCCATGTTTCCTGAGCTGGTGACGGAAGGCCCGAATGGCGCGGCCGTCAACGTGGATGTGCTCAAGACGCTTGTGGGCGACAAGACCGTGACGGATGCGGAGGAGAAGTTTGGCATCAACTGGCATGGTAAGCGCCGCGCACGGCAGCTGGCGCTCACCCCGTCAACCGGCACGCTGCGGCCGTGCCCAGAGGACAGCGTGGACTGGGATACCACGCAGAACCTGATGATCGAGGGCGACAACCTCGAGGTGCTCAAGCTTCTGCAGAAGAGCTATGCAGGGAAAGTGAAGCTGATCTACATCGATCCGCCCTACAACACGGGCAAGGATTTCGTGTACCCCGACAATTTCCAGGAAAGCATCAAGAACTACCTGGAGCTAACGGGACAGCTGGAGGGAGGAGCGAGAATCAGCAGCAATACGGAGGCCAGCGGGCGTTTTCATACTGACTGGTTGAACATGATGTATCCGAGGCTGAAGCTCGCACAGAGCCTGTTGTCACCCTCAGGTATCATCTTTATCTCAATCGACTCTTCTGAGGCTGCAAACCTTCGCTCTGTGATGGATGACCTCTTCGGTGCGGAGAACTTCATCGGACTCTTGCCGACGATAATGAACTTGAAGGGAAACAACGATGCATTTGCATTCGCAGATACCCACGAGTTCACGGTTGTATACTCGCGAGATAGAAGCAGTTGCTGTGTCCATGAATTGCCTGTTCCCGAAGACTCCCTTGACGACTGGCTCGAGGACGAGCGTGGTCTCTACAAGCGAGCCGACACTCTTAGGCGGACGGGGCAGGATGCCTCGCGCGAACGCCGGCCGAACGGTTGGTTCCCGGTGTTCATCGCTGCCGAGGGGAGCGTATACGCAACCGAAGATGATAAGCCCCGCTCAAAGGCTGACATTGAGCTGTGGCCGCGTAATGAGGCAGGCGAAGAGCTCTCGTGGACGTGGAGCAAGAGGAAGATTAACGAAGAGCCGTATAATCTCATCGTGGTAGACGGTCGAGGCGGGAAGACCATCTACAAGAAGCAGCGCGCATCATTAGGTGATCTTCCGACGAGCAAACCAAAGTCAGTTCTATACAAGCCGGAGTATAGTAGCAGCAATGGTACAGCGGAGCTTTCGTCTCTTCTGGGAAGCAACGTCTTTGATAGCCCTCCTAAACCTCGCTCGCTGATCCGCGACCTTGTGTTGATCGGAGCGGATCCGGATGCAGTCGTCGTCGATTTTTTTGCAGGCACAGGCACCACTGCACACGCCGTTCTCGCCCAGAACGTCGTAGATGGCGGTACGCGACGATTCATATTAGTTCAGCTTCCTCAGCCACTTGATGTAGCGAACAGAGATCAAAAGGCGGCAGCTGAATTCTGCGATAGGCTGGGGAAGCCGCGCACTATTGCGGAGATCACAAAAGAGAGGATCCGGCGCGCTGCCGCGAAGATCAAGGCGGAAAACCCGATGTTCGCTGGCGATCTTGGATTTCGCGTGTTCAAGCTTGATTCCAGCAACATTCGTTCTTGGGCGCCGGATCGCGGCGACCTTGATGGGACACTGCTCGACGCGGTGGAGCACCTCAAGCCAGGACGGACGGAGTCTGACGTCCTTTACGAATTGCTATTGAAGCTGGGCCTTGATCTCTGCGTACCGATCGATTCGAAGGCCCTGGGCGGCCATACCATCCATTCGGTTGGGGGCGGCGTGCTGATGGCTTGCCTGTCTGCACAGATCGGTCGTGAACACGTCGACCACTTGGCGCAGGCCATGGTGGAGTGGCGAGCGGCGTTGAGGCCCGCTGGCGACACCACGTGTGTCTTCAGGGACAGTGCCTTCGCGGATGACGTGGCGAAGACCAACATGGCGGCGATACTGGAGCAACACGGAATCGCAACCGTACGGAGCCTCTGACGGTGGCTTTTCGATGAAACTGCATTTTGAATCGGACCTGGATTACCAGCTCCACGCGATCGAGTCTGTTTGCGACCTGTTCCGTGGGCAGGAGATCTGCCGCACGGAGTTCACCGTCACGCGTGATCCCCATGACGCCCAGATGCGGTTGGGGTTCGCCCACACCGATCTCGGCGTAGGTAATCGGCTCACGCTGCTCGACGACGAGCTGCTGAGAAACCTGAATGTGGTGCAGATTCGAAACGGTCTGGCCCCGTCGGGGACGCTCGCCTCGGGCGACTTCACGGTCGAGATGGAGACGGGGACGGGCAAGACCTACGTGTACCTGCGCACGATCTTTGAGCTCAACAGACGGTTTGGGTTCACCAAGTTCGTGATTGTGGTGCCGTCTATTGCGATCAAGGAGGGCGTATACAAGTCGCTCCAGATCATGGAGGATCACTTCAAGGCGCTCTACTCTGGAGTGCCATTTGAGTTTTTCCTCTACGATTCAGCAAAGCTCGGTCAGGTTCGCAATTTCGCGACAAGTGCGCACATCCAGATCATGGTGGTCACCGTTGGTGCCATCAACAAGCAGGACGTCAACAACCTCTATAAGGACAGCGAGAAGACCGGCGGCGAAAAGCCCATTGATCTGATCAAGGCGACGAGCCCGGTCGTGATCGTCGACGAGCCGCAGAGCGTAGACGGTGGCCTCAAGGGAGCCGGAAAGCAGGCGCTTGGTGCCATGAGCCCGCTGTGCACGCTTCGCTACTCGGCCACGCACGCCGACAAGCACCACATGGTCTACCGGCTCGATGCGGTGGACGCGTATGAGCGTCGGCTGGTGAAGCAGATCGAGGTGGCTGCTGCGACTGTCGAAGATGGGCACAATCGGCCGTATGTCAGACTCGTATCGGTCGGCGGTCGCCGCGGGTCGATCAGCGCGGTAGTTGAACTGGACGTGCAGGGCAGGAGCGGGGTGCAGCGCCGCGAGGTCACCGTCTTTGATGGCGACGATCTCGAGCAGACCTCCGGGCGCGCTGTCTATCGGGACTGCCGCATCGGAGAAATCCGTGCGGGGCGTGGGGAGCAGTTTGTGGAGCTGCGTGTCCCCGGCGGTGAAGTGTATCTGAAGCCCGGTGAAGCCTGGGGTGACGTCGATGGGCTGTCGGTGCATCGAGAGATGATCCGGCGCACCATCAAGGAGCATTTGGACAAGGAAAAGCGCCTGCGCCCTCAGGGGATCAAGGTGTTGTCGCTGTTCTTCATCGATGAGGTAGCCCGGTACCGGCAGTACGACGCTGACGGCAATGCGGTCAAGGGCGAGTATGCCCGGATCTTCGAAGAAGAGTACCGGCGCCTGGGCAACCACCCAGACTATCGCACGCTGTTCGCAGAAGTCGATCTGAGTCGTGCCGCGCAGGAGGTGCACGAAGGCTACTTCTCCGTGGACAAGCGATCGAAGCAGCTGGTGGACACGTCTGAGAGCAATCAGGGCGGGCGCGAGGCCGCGGAGCAGGCGTACAACCTCATCATGAAGGACAAGGAGCGGCTGCTGTCATTCGAGACACCGCTCAAGTTCATCTTCTCCCATTCTGCGCTGCGTGAAGGATGGGACAACCCCAACGTCTTCCAGATCTGTTCGCTGCGGGACATGCGAACCGAGCGCGAGCGGCGGCAGACGATCGGTCGTGGATTGCGCTTGTGCGTCAATCAGGACGGGCAGCGTTTGCGCGGGTTCGATGTCAATACATTGACCGTGATCGCGACGGAGAGCTACGAGCAGTTCGCGGCGAATCTGCAGAAGGAGATCGAGGAGGACACCGGTATCCGCTTTGGCGTTGTCGAACCGCACCAGTTTGCCTCGGTCATCGTGGTGGCGGGCGACGGCAGCACGTCCGCCTTGGGCATGGAACCGTCGAAGGCCATTTGGGAGCACTTCAAGGCTCAGGGCTACATAGACGCGAGGGGTAACGTGCAGGATGCCTTGCGAGTCGCGTTGAAGGCTGGCGCGGTGAGCATCCCGGCGGAGTACGCGACCCAGGCGGCCCAGATCGAGCACATCGTGCGCAAGCTGGCGGGGCGCCTCGAAGTCAAGAACGCCGATGAACGCCGCCAGGTGCGGCCGCGGCAGGCCGTGCTCCAAAGTGCGGAGTTCAAGGCGCTCTGGGATCGCATTAAGCACAAGACGACGTACCGGGTGGAGTTTGACAACGAGAAGCTGGTGGAGGACTGCACCCGCGCGTTGCGCGACGCCCCCGCGATTCCCAAGACCCGCCTCCAGTGGCGTAAGGCCGATATCGCGATCGGGAAAGCCGGCATCGAGGCGACAGAGCGTGCTGGGGCCCAGACGGTTGTTCTGGACGAGTCCGACATCGAGTTGCCCGATCTCCTCACGCAGCTACAGGACCGCACGCAGCTCACACGTCGGACCATCTACCGCGTGCTGACGGGCAGTGGGCGGCTGGATGATTTCAAGCGAAATCCCCAGGCGTTCATCGAGCTGGCTGCCGAAGCGATCAACCGGCGTAAGCGATTAGCGATCGTGGACGGCATCAAGTACGAGCGGTTGGGCGATGCCCACTACTACGCCCAGGAACTGTTCGAGCAGGAGGAGCTGACTGGCTACCTGAAGAACATGATCGAGAGCACCACCAAGTCCGTGTATGAGCAGGTCGTGTACGACTCGGGGACTGAGGCGGCCTTCGCCAACGACCTCGAACGGAACGAAGCAATCAAGCTCTATGCGAAGCTGCCGGGCTGGTTCCGCGTCCCTACCCCCCTCGGTAGCTACAACCCCGATTGGGCGGTGCTCGTGGAGAAGGACGGTGCGGAGCGGCTGTACCTGGTGGTTGAGACGAAGAGCAGCCTGTTCGCCGAGGATCTGCGCGATAAAGAGAGCGCCAAGATCGAGTGCGGTAAGGCGCACTTCAATGCGCTGCGGGTTGGTGAAGCGCCCGCGGTGTACAAGGTCGCCCGGTCGGTCGAGGAGCTCGTGACCTGACCAGCAGTGTGGTCGAGGGCGGCGTAAAGTGCCGCCGCCAGCGTGGGGCTCCCTCAACCGGAGCCCCATGTCTTTTTCAACTGTTTGCTTGGCTCGCCCACTCGAACGGGGGCCAGCTGCCCGCACGTGGTTCGCTGGCGCTCGACTCCCCCTGTTCGGCATGCGCCCGGCCCCCGCCGCGCCAGATGGCTAGCCACTGTGACCTCGCACGCTGCTGTGCTGGCCTACGCCCTGAATCCTGAACCGGCGCGACTCACATTCTGGCGGTAGGGTTGAGGCTGGCCCAAGCCCCCCACGGCAGTACGTGAATGCTGAGATCCAGTATGCCGGGGCCGCTCGGCTTCCATGGCCCTCGCCCCGCGGATCCCTCACCGGTGCGCCGGGGGAGGGTGTCGTGGCGTGGCCGGGCGGCACCGCTAGGCTAGGGCTCCCCAAACCGGAGCCCCTCGATGTTGGCCGTTGCTTCCCCCACACGCCGTACTTCGCCGTCGCTTTCCGCTCGTGCGTGGTTTGCCGGCGCTCTGCTCGCAGTGTTCGGCCTGCGCCCGACCCCCCGCCGCGCCCGGTGGCTGGCCACCGTCACCGCGCATGCCGCTGCGCGGCAGGAGGGGACGGCCGTCGCGGAACCCGCCCGCCGCCGTCTTGCTAGCGTCACCGATGGCGCGCTGCTGAGCCATCGCGCTGGGCGCGAGAGTTCACCGCGGATCCCTCGCCTCCGCGCGGCCCTCCCCACGCTCGCGCAGCGCGCCCAAGATGCCGCTGCGCAGGTGACCCGCCTCGAGGCCATGGTGCCGCCCGGGGCCGTCGAAGAGGCGCCGAGCTGGGTGCTCCGACTGCTGCTCGTTGCGGCGTTGATAGCGGAGGCGTTCCTGGTCTTTGGTAGCCTGGGAGCCACAAGTCTCTCCGAGACGCCAATTGCGCTGTTTTGCTCCAGCCTGGCCGCGGCGCCGATCGCGGCAGCGTTGTTGTCGCGCGCCGGGTCTACGGTCCGGCGGGCTGTCGTCTGGCGTCGCCGATGGGAGGCTAGCGACGCCGCGCTGGTGCTCCTTGCGCTCGGTGTTGCCATCGTGCTCGGGGTTGGGCTCACTCTGAGCCGCGTCGCCGATGTCCAGGAGGGCCGAACGGCCGCCCTGCTCACATCGGCCGGTTTACAGGCGGTGATTCTCACCCTCCCCCTGATCGACGGCTACCTGCACGCTTCGCCGGTGCCAGGTCTCCCGAAGGCGCGACGTCTGCGCGATCGCACCATCCGCCAGTACGACGCGGCCGTCGCCGAGCTGCGCCGGCTCGAGGCCGCGCACGCCCAGCGTGAGGTGGAGCTGGTCGCAAACGCCGAGGCGACCCACGCCGAATTCGAGCGCACCTTCGTGCGCCTGGGCGGCTCAGCGCTTGCCCCGCGAGCGACGACCGGGTGTTCTGCGGCGTACCCACCGCTGATCGGGGGGCACCGCTGATGCCGCGCTGTTGGCGTGCCCTCGCCCTCGTACTGCTGCTGCCCCTTGGGCTCGCTGCCTGCAACTCCGCCGGCGTGGAAGGAGTGCACCAGCGCCTTGCCGCCGGCATGGAGGCCATCGGCCCTCGGGTCGTCCTCCTGTACACGGACGTTTCCGCCTCGGTCCCCGATACCGCCTGGCACCAATCGCTCCGCCGGCTTTCCTGGGAGCTTCGCCCTGGGGACCGTTTGACGCTCTACGCACTTGGCGGGCGGGCGCCGGATGCCCCGGTGCTCGATACGGTCGTGCCAGGTGGCGTCGCCGAACGCCTGTCGAGCGGGCTGGGGCTTTCCACGAGGATGAGTCGCAAGGAGCACGACCAGGTCGCCCGCGGGCTGTCGGATGCCCTGATCGCGGCCACCGGCAGGGCCCGGGCGTCCGATCCCGGCTCCCGTACCGCCGTGGTGGACGCGGTGTGCCACGCGGTGGCCACGAGCCAGACCATCCCCGATGGGCAGACGGTGGTGGTGCTGTTCACCGACGGGCAAGAGGAGAGCCCCCTCGCGAATGTGGCCCGTAAGCGCCCGACCGCCGCTCACGCCCGCCAGCTGGCGGTGGCGATCCGGCGGGACGGCCGCTGCCCCACAGGTGGCGCGTGGCCACTACTCCGGCTCGTCGGGCTCCGACACCCGACCGATCCCCAGGCGCTCCGTCGCTGGTGGGAGACGCTGCTCAACGACCTAGGGGCGCCGCCCACGCGCACCGATGTCACCACGCATTCGCTCACCGCGCTGCTCGACGCGCCCGTCCGCATGCCCCCCGCGGTGAGGGATCCGCGGGGAACGTCCTCGTCACGCTCGATACAGGAGGCCGCGCCATGAATACGACCATCATTCCGCGATTCAACGCGCGTTCGCTCGACCTTGTGGTGACCGGCCTCGTCGATCTTCCGACCGCAGTGCACCTCGTCGAATACCTCGATGCCGCCTGCCACTATTACTGTTACTCGCGGGTGACACTCGACGCCTCGTACGCACGCTGGCGTTCGCGCGCTGCTCAACATGTCGGGGCGGTGCTCCGTGCGGCACAGCAGGGTGGCGTGGAGGTCGATCTCAAGGCCCCGGAACCCATACGTCAGCGTCTGTTGGTCGGCGAGCCGCCGCGAGGCGGCGTGGTCCGCCCTCGGCGCGTGGGGTTCCACGGATGACCAAGCCCCTCGACCTGACAACGCCGGTCGATGTGCCCGAGCTCGCGAGTATTGGGCTCACGGTTGACCGTGCGGCTCTTACACGCGGAATCCTCGTGCTCGGTTCGACAGGCAGCGGCAAGACCGCTTCCGTGCTGGCCCCGCTGCTTTTCGGGTTGCTCCGGGAGCGAGAGGCCGCACCTCTTGAGCATCGCAGTGCCGTCGTCGTGATCGACCCCAAGCGAGAGCTCGCATCGCCGGTACTGGCGTCGTGCGCGGGCGTGCATGTGATCGCCGCTGAAGGGACACCCCCAATCGATGCGTTCGGCTCCATCGACCGTGACCGAGCCGACGCCGGGGTCTACACCGATCATCTGCTCGCGCTGGCGGGCGAGTCGTGGGAGGGTGTGCGCGATCCGTTTTGGCGGACCTCGGGTCGCGAAGTCCTTCGCGACTGCGTGGCGCTCGATCTTGAGTTTGCCGTGATCGGGGGCGGGGTAGCCGATGGTCACATCCGGCGAGCACTCTTCTGGCGTGATCTGGCCCAAACCTGCGTGAATGCCGGCCGCCTCACGGCGCCAGAGGCGCGGCTGCTCCAATCCTCGCAGCTGCCCATCAGCCGCTATCTCTGCCTACTGCGCCTGCTCGCCAGGGAACCCGGAGCGGGGCCGTTGCCAGTCAAGCCAAGTGGCGCCGATCTGGTACTCACGACGCTGACGGCGCACCTGCCGTCGTTCGCCCCCCAGGCGCTCTGGCGATTGCCGGAGCTGGCCAATGAGACGGCGACTTCAGTTGTGGCGACTGCAGCGAGTCTTGTCGGGGCGCTGTCGAGCGCGCGGGTCCAGCGTGCGGTGCGGTTGGACGTGCTGCCAGCGGTGCGGCCGACTCAGCGTTTGTCGCTGTTCGAGACCATCCGGCGCGGCGAGGTGGTGATCTACCAGCCTGCCGATTCCAGCGACGAGAGCGCAGCGATCGGCCGCGCCCTCAAGTCGGCAGTGTACAACGCCGTGTTGTACGGTGCTGCGTGCCTCCCCGACGGTCGACCGCAGCGGCTGGCCGCATTGGTGATCGACGAGTGGCCCGTCGTAGTGACCGCGGGCGGCGTGGCGGATCACGAGTACCTCGCGCTCTGCCGCGGTTTCGGGGGGGCCACCATTCTCGGCGCCCAGTCGCTGGCGGCGATTCGCGAGCGGCTACCGGGCCGGTCCACCGACGCGGTACGGGCGGCGATTACGAACACCGCGACGCGTGTGCAGCTGGCCACCACCTGTCCGGACACCGTCCAAGAGCTTCGCCATCTGGTAGGCCCCCCGCCCGTTCCGGGGCCGCACCTTTTGGACGTCCGCTCCCCCGCGCATTTCCTACCCGGTGAAGCCGTGTGGGTCGCGCCTGGCGCCTGGGGGATTGGGCGGGTAAAGCTTTGCAGTTCCTTGCCTCGATGGAACGCTCCCATGCGTCAGGAACTGACTCCGCTCCAGAGCGCCCAGCTCACCATTGAGCTCTGAATCGAGCCTGCGAAACGAAAAGATGGGACCGCATGATCCACCTCGGCGAAGTGGATTATTATAATGCTACAAATATGCCGCGCCGTTCAACGACAAAACAGTCGCAGCTACGCCAGCTCGACGAACTGGTCGTCGAGATCAAACCGTCGGCGGCCGATTGGCCGGTGCCCGACGGGGGCTGGATCGCAAGCATACGCGACGCGCTCGGGATGACCGGCGAACAGCTCGGCCGCCGTCTTGGGATCACTCGGTCATCGGTTAGAGCGCTCGAGCTTCGCGAGCGTGATGGGGGGGCCACGCTTGAGGCGCTCCGAGCCACTGCCGCTGTCTTGGGCTGTGATTTCGTGTACGCGCTTATTCCGAAAACGGGAAGCTTTGAGGCCACGCTACGTATGCAGGCCGAGCTTGCCGAGGCTGGCGGATCGGGGACCGAAACCAAGGCCCAAGATCGCGAAGAGCGCATAAGAGAGCTGATGCAGCGGCGCCCCCGCGTTCTTTGGGAGCCAACTGCCGTTGGAGATACCGATGTGGAGGCACCTCGTCGGAAGGGGAAGAAGCCTGGCCGCCCGAAGGGCAGCAAGGCAGTGGACCGCCCTGAGAGTGTGCTCCGCGAGACCGACGGTGGCCCCTCCGTGCGCCGGAGCACTCCCAAGGGGGTGGAGGAGGTCCCAGAGACGTCGGGTCGTTCTGGGGTGAATGGCGCGCCGTCGTCGCGAACTCCCCGCTCGCAACCCGTCGCGGAGGATGCGGCGGCGAAGGCCAGCCGGCGCAATCCTCGACGGATTCGACCCGCGGCGGACGCGGAGCAGTTGGATGCCTTTGGGTAGGACCGGCGGACGCCACATGATGGCGTCCGCAGCGCCCTCGTTGATGCATCGGCTTGTGTTCTGTGGCGTGGAATCTTCTCGGTCACGAAGAATTCGATGTAAATTATTGTTCGATTATAATCGTCGAAGATTCAGTATCTCGTTTCGCTCGCTAGCGCAAATTGTTGATTGACAATGCTTTTCGGTGCTTCAAGCAAAAAATCTGTCGCGGCCAGTAAAGGCCAGGACGGGGCGGGAGGGGTGCGTTGGCGCGGCGCGCCAAAGCCGTAAGAGTCTGCACGTACCCTTCAACCCTTGGAGGTTTTCGTGGCAGTAAACTCGAAGCGCCGTACGTCCAGCACCCCCGCGATCACCAGCGACGCCGGTCGCATCATCGCCAAAGCGACCCGCGAGCGGGTGGCGGAACTGGTGCGCCCAGCGCGCCGCTCCCCGAAGTCCAAGGGAGGAGATTTCCGAGTTCGCAAGCTGCTCACGCCCGTCCAGGTCCAGGAGCAGCTCGAAGTATCCGAGTCGTGGCTCAAGCGCTCCGATATCCCCTTCATCAAGCTGGGCCGCCTTCGCCGGTACGACGCCGCCGTGATCGACGCGTACCTCACCGCCCGCGACACCGCAGCCTGAGGACCTCGCAATGTCGATCAAGCTCCAGCAGCGCGGCGGTACGTTCTCGATCTACGTCCCCAACACGGTCGGCAAGGGGCGCCCCGTGCTCCGCGCCACCGGGTATGCCAACCGGACGACGGCCCTGAAGGTGGCCACCATGGTGGCCAACCTCCGCGACCGCGGCGAGTTCGAGCTCCTCAACGCGGTCGCTGAAGGGAAGACAACGCTGTTCGACCTGTACCAGGCGCAGGTGCAGAACAAACAGCAGGTGCTCAAGAAGCTGCTCAAGCGGGTCGCGATCTCCCCCTTCCTCGAGCCTTGGTTGAAGAGCTGTGCGGCCAACGGACTGTCCGACGCCAGCGTCTCGCTATACCGGAGCCGCATGGAGAAGCTGTTCGCCCCCGCGACGTTGGCGCCGATCGTGTACGTGGATCAGCTGACCGAGGGCACGATCATCAACCTGATCGCTGCCCTCGGAGTCTCCAGCGGTACGGCCCGACAGTACCTGCATGAGCTCCAGAGCCTCTGCCGCTTCCTGGTGGCGCAGGGGGTACTGAGTCACAACCCAGCCGCGAATCGGGACCTGATCCGCGTCCCAAAGAAGAACAAGGCGCGCCGCCGTTGGGTCCGGGACAATGTGGACCGCGCGATCGTGGAAGCGGCGGACCCGGAGTATCAGGGGGTGTTCGCGTTCCTGCACGGAACCAGCGCCGATCGCGGAGACGTGCCCCGCCTGCGCCGCCGGGATGTGAACCTCGATCAGCAGTACGTCGACATCGACGGCAACAACAAGGCTGCTACGCGCCGCCGCATGCGTGTTCCAGTGGAACCATGGGCGCTGCCGTACCTAGTGCGGGCGTGTGAGGGATTGGAGCCGGAGGACCTCGTGTTCGATGGGCTGTCGCTCGACGCGATCAGCCGCGCCCACAAACGGGCAACCAAGAAGGCCAAGGTGAAGAACTACTGGCTGCGCGACAGCCGGCACAGCTACGCCATTCGGGCGATTTTGCGGGGGGCTGCCATCGCCGACGTGTCGGCATGGCTCGGGCACTCTTCGCTCGCGACCACCTACGAGACATACGTGCACTTCGACGGGGAAGTGAAGCAGATCCTCGTGGCGGGCAGCGGCATTCGGGAGGGCGAAGGCGGGACGCCCTCCGCACCGTCGGCCCCGGTGTCAGCACGTCGCCGCCGCAGCCACGCCAATTCGCCGGTCGCGCCGCAGGCGACCGGCCGCCGCCGCTCACCCAAGGAGGCATGACCGCATGGAACTCTCGAACGCCCCCGATCAAGTGCTTGAGGCTCTCGCCAAGGCTGCTATGGTCCGTAATCCGCTCGGCCCCGTTTATGCGGCCATGGCACTGTCGGTCAACGCGGAGGAAAATCTCCCTCCGGAGGAAGCGGAGCGGTGGAATCGGGCCATCGAGCGGGCGTGGACGTCGCTGAGCGACGCACGGGAGTCCGGCGCGTCCGGCCACCAAGATGAAGCCGGGCCTTAGGTCGCTCGTCCATCGTAGAAGGGCGCGGGGCCGCTCACGAACAGTTCAGACGAGCTGCGGCAGGTTCAGAATTTCGCTCCGAGCTCTTCGAGCAAGGCGTAGGGATCGATCCATCTCACGCCCATCGCACTGCACGCATCCGGGATCTTAACCTTGCCGATCCTCTGTGGTTCTGGCTTCTCGTGAGTAACGACTGTGTGCTCGTGCGCGAGCGCATGGGCGACCAAAACGGAATCCGCGACGTTCAGGAACTCCGCTCGTGCGGCCGGCGTGTACTTGCGCTGTGGGTCCATCGTCCAGATCCCCAATCGCGAGAGCGCAACGCCCGTCGCTCCGTCGGGTGCTTCGAACATCACCTTAGGGCAAGCGCTTTCCACCCACTGGCTCAGATCATCTTCCTTGTTGAGGAGCTCCTTGCGAACCGAATCGACGCTGCGAAGCGCGCCGTCATTGGCACGCTGCAGCAGGTAGTCCCAGTAGCACGGGAAAGTCTTAAACCGATAATGGTCGCGCTTTGCCGCGATGAGCACATTCGCATCCAATAGGTACGCCATCAGGGCAAAATCCCAAGCTTGCGCGCGTACTCGTCAAATGTTGCGGTGCTCTTGAAGCCAAGCAGGCGAAACGCCTCGGTGTAGGGCGTGCGGCCCTCAAGAGCACTAGAAATCACAGCCGCGGCAAACCGTCCGCCAAGCCGCGCGTTCTGGGTGTTGTAGAAGTCGCCCCCATCGCCGCCACCTCTCGCGTCGATCTCTCCTACGCGATCACGTTCGGCAGCGTAGACAGCCTCGAACACGTCGTCTGCCAAGAGCCCGGCCTCACGTGCCCGAATGAGCACAACCAGCGTGCTCACTTTGAAGAGGCGCGCCAGGCGCGCCGTCAACTCTGGCAACGGAAAGGCTGGGTCCCATGCCGCACGGAACTCACTGGCTGGCGCAAGCGTCTCGGCGGCCACGGCGTTACAGAATCGCTCGGTGGCCACGTTGGTGGTGGGGTCGCCGTCGGACACGGCGGACTGCCCAAGCCACAGATGACAGAGCTCATGCACAAGCGTGAACATCTGCGCGGCCTTGCTGTCGACCGCGTTAATGAACACCAGAGGTGCATATCGATCGCTGAGTGCGAATCCCCGAAACTCCTCGATGCGCAACTTACGATGCGTGTTATTTCCCACGACCCCGTTTCGCACGACGAGCACTCCCAACTCCTCCGCGCGTTGGTAGAGGCTCCTGACGGCCTCGGTCCAATTCATGCTGAGCGGGCGGCGATCGAGCTCCAGCGCCGCCCGAATCGCGAGTGCGATCGACACGGGGGCGGTGTCCAAGTTTGCACTACCAACCCAGGTCAGGGGCTCAGCACCCTCGGCAATCAGGTGCTCACGGAACCACTGCTGGCGGAGCTGACACTGATTGACGGTATCGATCAATTCGGGGCTAGGGGGCTGGGGGCCCTCGCCCGCGACGCGACGAAAGTCGCTTATCGTAAGCTCGGTGGCCGGCGGCTCGGGAAGGAAGAAATACCCGACCGGAGTGTGTGTCTTCTCTGCCAGTCGCTCGAGGTGCTCGAACTTTAGTTCGCCGGTCTCCTCCCACGCCTCAACGCGACGCACCACCAGGCCAACCCGCTTGGCAAGCTCCGCTGGGGCCAGCGAGGCGCGCTCGCGGGCCCAGCGCAACATGCGAGGGGCAACTTGGACTAAGGTCGGCACAGAAGGTCAGCTTGGGGCGAATGCCCGATTCGGGCGCGGGCAGGGGAAATATAGGGTTGGATTTGGCGCACGGCGTGCTGTAACAATCGCGAGCAGCAGCGCCAAGAGCATCAGAACGACGATGGCGGCTGCAGCGCGTTTCGTCAGGATCGCTCAATGGTACCCCAGACCACTGGCAAAAGCGGTTGAACCGATCTAGGTGTGCGGCGGGAGGCAAAATGAATGAACGTCTGCCAGCCCGGCATTAGTACAACATTCTGTACAACATTGCCTTTTTCGGAGGCTGTGCGGCGACCCCAGATTGGGGGCCAGTTTCCCTCTGATGCGGACGGCCGGAGTCGAACCGACACGGGGGTTAGCCCACCAGCTCCTAAGGCTGGTGCGTCTACCAATTTCGCCACGTCCGCGCACTGCTCAACCAATCTAATCCGACATCGGGCACTACCAACGGTCTGACGCCCACGGCCTGACGCCTACGGCATGACCGCCACCGGCACGTCGTACTGCTGCGCCAGCGCCGCCACCTCGCGGCAGCTCCGGCCGGCAAAGTAGTCCGTCAACCAGGCAAACGCCGCCGGCTCCTGCAGCCGATCGGCCTGCTCCTCCGTCAATCCGGTCGCACGGCACAGCGCTCGCGCAAACCGCGGCTCCAGCGCCGCAACCGCCACGCGGCCATCACGGCAGGCATACAGGCGGTACCCGGCGTGAGCGCCGCCAATGGGCGAGGTGCCCTGCATCAGCCCCCACGACCGCGGCAGCGCCAGGAAGCGCGCCGCGTCGCCCAGCGCCACCTCCTCGAAGAGCAGGGCACCCGGGTCACGCTGCCGCGCCAGCACCACGCGCAGCACCGCTTCCACCACCAGCAGCGCACCGGCCATGTCGGCAAAGGGCACCACCGGCAACGCCAAATCAGGGAGCAGCCCCGCCTCGGCTTCGTACGTGAGGTCGTGCCCCGGGTGCTCGGCCTCCGCTCCGTGCTCCCCCACGATCGTCACGATGCTCAGGGCAGGGAAGCGGCGATGCAGCTCGGCGCGATCCACGCCGAGCCGCTGCAGCGCCGACGGACGGAACGAGGTGACCAGCACGTCGGCCGTGCCGAGCCGGGCGTACAGCGTCGCGCGCCCGGATTCGCTCTTGAGATCGAGCACGTCGCGGGTGACCCGACAATGCATGGCTTCGTACCCCGTTGGCGCATAGGCGGCCATGGGATCGCCGGGGGCACCGTTGGCCGACGGCGGCTCCACCTTCACGCACGTCGCACCCATGTCGGCCAGTCGCATGAGCGCGGCCGGCCCGGGCAGGTTGAGCGCCAGGCTGACGATGCGCACGCCAGTCAGCACGCCATGGGGTGGGGAAGGCACCAAAGGATCAGACTGCACACGCGGAAGATACCGCTGGTGCGCATCGCTGCCCACGGTGCCGCTACGCCGTGGCGGATTCCTCCAGCGCGAACTGCGTGATCCGTTCGAGCGTCGTCGCCATCTCGCCGGTGGTGGCGTCCCAGTGGATGGGGCAGAGCCGCAGCGCCGGTCGACCGCGCAGCAACGTGCTCATGACCGTGGCGTAGCCATCGGCGCGCAACCGGTCCACCACGCGCCCCGTGAGCGCGTCGACCGCCGAGTCATCCAGCCCCGCGCCACGCCAGCGGAAGGTCACGATCCCCATCTGCGACGGCGTCACGATCTCCCAGTGCCCACTCGCCTCCAGCCACCGCTGCGCGAAATCGGCCACGTCGAACCCCACCTGAATCGCGTCCCGAAACGCGGCCAGCCCGAAGGTGCGCAGCGACAGCCACAGCTTGAGCGCCTTGAACGAACGCGTGAGCTGAATGCCGCGCTCGAAGAAGTTCACGTCCTCCTGAATGTGCCGCGTGATATCGGCCAGGTAGTCGGGGTGATCGTCATCCTCCACGCGAAAGGCATCTTGCATGAGCCGGGCATCGCGCACCAGCAGGCACCCGATCTCGAAGGGCTGGAAGAGCCACTTGTGCGGATCGAGAGTGATGGAGTCGGCGCGCCCCAGCCCCTCCAGCGCCGCCGCTCCCCGCGGATGCAGCGCCGCCGCCGCGCCGTAGGCGCCGTCGATGTGCAGCCACAGCCCCTCGCGCGCGCAGAGGTCGGCGAGCGCGTGCAACGGGTCCACCGCCCCGGTGTTGGTCGTCCCGGCGTTGGCCACCACGCAAAAGGGGCGCATGCCGTTGTCGCGGTCCGCCCGAATGGCCTCCGCCAGCGCCGTCAGCGACAGTCGGAACTCGGCATCCGTGGCCACCATGCGCCGCTGCGCCGTGCCGAAGCCCAGCACCCGCAGCCCCTTCGACATGGACGAATGCGTCTGGTCGGAGTAGTACACGACGGCTCGTGGATCGTGACCGCCCAGCCGTGTTTCGCGCGCCACCACGATGGCCGACAGATTGGCCATGGAGCCGCCACTCACGAAGATGCCACCCGCCTCGGGCGGCAGGCCGCAGGCGCGCTGCAGCCAATCGAGCACCGTCAGCTCGATCTGCGACGCGCCACTCGAGGCCAGCCAGTGTCCGCTGAACACATTGTGCCCGCTCGTGAGGAAGTCCCCCACGGCGCTCACGAAGTTGGACGGACTCGGCACGAACGCATAGAAGCGCGGATGATCGGCGCGGAACGCGTTGGGGAACACATCGCGCGCCAGCTGCGCCAGCAACTCGGCCGGCGGCGTGGGCGCCTCGGGGAGCGGGGTGTACAGCCGCGCTGCCGCCTCCGCGCGCGAGATCGTGGTGGTGGTGGGCTGCTCGCGGATCCCCTCATGGTGGGCAATGACCATCGCGAGGGCCTGGTCACCCAGCGCCTGCATGTCGGCGCGCGAGAGCTGGAGCGGGGCACGGGGGGGCGACGGCAGGTCGTTGCTCATGGCATGGCTCATGGCGCGCAAGGTAGCAGCGGGGCACACGCGGCGGTAACGTAGCCCATGCCACACGCTCCCTCGTTTGCCTTGGCCGCCCTCGTGGCGAGCGCCTCCGTTGCGGCGGCGCAACGCACGCCCACCGTGACCTTCGTCTCTGGTGTTCCGGCGGGGAGCGCGGCGGCGGAGCAACCGCGTCACGGCATGGCCAATGGCATCCGCCTCGTCCGGCAATTCGACGGCCTGGGCGAGGGCTTCACGGGCCCGCACGGGGCAGTCACGCTGCGTAACCCATCGGACAATTCGCTCGCCGTGGGCCCCCGGCATGTGGTCCAGACGGTCAACTCGCAGTGGGCGGTGTTCCGGCGCGATGGCACGCCGGTGTACGGTCCGCTCCCCACCAATGCGGTGTTCGCGGGATTCGGTGGCCCCTGCGAAACAATGCTGAGCGGCGACGCGGTGGTGCGTTACGACCAGTTGGCGGAGCGATGGCTCCTGGTGCTGCCCATCTTCCGCCGTGTGCCAGGCGGCCACACGGCCAACGGCCCGCGCACGGCCCTGCTTCGCATACCGCCGCCGTCGGCCGATCGTGTGCCACGGCCTCTCCCGCCGCGGGCTGCCCCCGATTCCGCCACCGGCGGCTACGCCATGTGCTATGCCGTGAGTGCCACGAGCGACCCGTTGGGCGCTTGGCATCGCTACGAGTTTGCCCGCCCCCTCTTTCCCGATTACCCGCGCCCTGCCGTGTGGCCAGACGGCTACTACGTGCCCACGAGTACCGGCGACGACGTGGTGGAGAAGCATCTGTGCGTTACCGAACGGGCGCGCATGCTGCGCGGCGAGCCCGCGCGTGAGCTGTGCCGCATCGTGCCCGGGGTCAACTTCCTCAATACCGCCGATCTCGACGGACGGCGGTTGCCCCCGGCCGGAACGCCCAATCTGGTACTCGCGACCGGGGGGACACAGCTGGCGGGCATCGTGGACAGCGACGAGCTGCAGCTGTGGCGCTTCGCGGTCAATTGGCAGGACACCGCCCGTACACGGCTCACCGGTCCCGAGCGCATTCCCGTCGCGCCGTACCGCTATCTGTGCGGTGGTCAGCTCACCAGTTGCGTGCCGCAGCCGGGCACCGACCGCCGGCTCGATGCGCAGGGCGACAAGCTCATGCCGCGGCTCGTGTACCGGCAGTTCGCTAATCACGCGTCGCTCGTGGCTGCCCACAGCATCAACAGCAGTCGCGGCACGGGTGGCGTGCGCTGGTATGAGCTGCGATACGCGGCGAGTGGCACCATGACCGTGCATCAGCAGGGCACCTTCACTCCCGACAGCCTGTACCGATGGCTCCCCAGTGCGGCGATCGACCGGGTGGGCAACATCGGCATCGGGTACTCCGCCGGCGATGCCCACACGTTCCCCGGGCAGCGATTCGCCGGGCGCACACCACGGCATCCCCTTGGCACGCTCGGCTTCCGTGAGGTCGTGCTGGCCGACGGTGCCGCCGCACAGCAGACCACGTTGCGGTGGGAGGACTACACGCAGACGGCCATCGATCCCGTGGACGACTGCACCATCTGGTACGTGGGTGACTATCTGCGCGCCGGTACCACCAGCTACGCCACGCGCATCGGCGCCTTCCGCATGCCCGGTTGCCGCTGAACGATTTTCGCCCTGCATCCTGACCACCTTCACCCTGCTCCCCATGCGATCACTGTGCATCGCGCTGTCTGCGCTCATCGCCATGACGGTCTTGCCGGATACGGCGTCTTCCCAGGCACGCAAGGTCTACATCTCGGTGGACATGGAAGGCATCAGCGGCATCAACGGCGACAACCAGACGTCTGCCGCCGGCGCCGAGTACGGGCGTGCCCGCAAGCTGATGGCGGAGGATGCCAACGCGGCCATTCGCGGGGCCTTCGATGGCGGGGCCACCGAGGTGGTCGTGAACGACTCGCACGGCAGCCAACGCAACATCCTGCCGGAGGATCTCGATCCGCGGGTGCGCCTCATCAGTCACAGCTTCAAGCGCCACGGCATGATGGAGGGGCTCGACTCCACCTTCGATGCGGTCATCTTCGTGGGATACCACGCCAAGGCTGGGTCGCCACGTGGCGTCTTCGCGCACACGGGGTCGGGGGTGCTGCGCGACCTGCAGATCAACGGGCTCTCGGTTGGCGAGGGGGGCATGAATGCCTTTCTCGCGCGCTGGTACGGCGTGCCGGTGATCCTCGTCACAGGCGACGATGTGGCGGTTGAGGAACAGCAGGCTACCGTGCCCGCAGTGCGCGGCGTGGTGGTGAAGCGCGCCATCAACTCGCGGGCGGTGGAGTTGCGTCCGCTCGCCGCCGCGCGTCGGGACATTCAGGACGCGGCCAAGGCGGCGGTGGCGACGGCACGGAAGGCGCCGCCGGAACGTCTGGCCCGCTATACCGTACGTATGGAAATGCGCGACCCGACGATTCCGGAAGTGGCCGCAGCCTTCCGGGAGATTCGCCTGGTGAACGCCACGACCGTGGAATTCACCCGCGAGTCCATGCCGGACGCGTACCGTCTCATCCGCGTACTCTACCGCTTCATCAACACCGACTGACAGAAGGAGACATCATGACCCGTATGCTGCGCGCGGCTCTCGCGGCCGCCGCCCTGTCCACCGCAGCGGCCGCGTCGGCCGAGGCACAGTCCGGCAAGGGGCTGTTCGTGGGCATCCAGTACGCCGGCGCGTCCGTGAACGTGAAGGACGCCGCCGACGATCTCGAATTCGGCAGCGGCTTCGGCGTGCACGCCGGGCTGGGGCTGAGCGAGCGCTGGAGTGTCCTGGGCAACTTCGACCGCAGTGTCCTGACCGGGAACAGCGCCGACGTGCGACTCACGCAGTACGATGCGTTGCTGCGCCTGCAGCTCATCGGGGCGGCGTCGCCGGTGAAGCTCTTTGTGACGGGCGGCGCCACTGCGCGCAGCGCCAACGCGGGTCGGGACTTCGAAGGCATCGCGCCCACCGGCGGCGGCGGTGTGCAACTGTTCCTGTCGTCGGGGCTGGCGGTGCACGGTACCGCCCTGTGGACCTTCGGCAACCTGACGCGTGCCAACCAGCTGTCGGGCAACACGATCGACCAGCAGCTCACGTCGACGGGAACGCGCGTGCAGGCAGGCGCGTCGCTCTACCTCTTCGGGCGTTGACCAGCGAGAGGTAGAGCGGAAGCAGGAGAGCGTCGGTCGACAGCATGAATTGAGCCCGGAGCGCGGTGAGAACGGCGTTGTCCCGTGGTGAGAGTCGAGCGTACTTCCCTCAACTCTCACTGCGAGAACCCTCAATTCTCACGGCGATCCGGGCTCAATTCTCACTCGGGCAGCTCAACTCGAACCGCTCGCGCCTCAGCCCTCATGTCTCCCGTCACCCGCCGATACGCAGGTTCACGACGCGCTGTCCCAGCCGCGGATCGATGGACTGTACGAGCAGGCTCACGTAGTCCCCTTCCTTGAGCGTGGCAATAGCCGCCTGCAGGTCGGCCACGGTGCGCACGTCGCGGCGAGGCGTGGGATAGAGCACGGCCAGCACCACATCGCTGCCCCCGGCAATCTTGTCGCGCGCGGGCCCGTCTTCCGACACCTCGGTGACCCGCACGCCACGGCCGTTGGTGCGCAGCCGCGCCGCCAGATCGGCGGGCAATGCCTCCACCGTGAAGCCCAGCTTGCCGGCGGCGGGATTGGCGGCAGCGTCGGGGGCGTTGGGGTTGGACGCCAGGCGGGTCATGCTTTCGGCTTCCACAAGGCGCACCTCCAGTCGCTTCTTGGTACCGAAACGCATCAGCTCCACGGGAATGCGGTCACCCACACGCCGCTGGCGCACGATGCGCTGCAGTGAGCTGACGCGCTCCACCGGCTTGCCGTCAACCGTGATGATCACATCCCCCACCTCGATGCCCGCCTCCTTTGCGGGACCACCATCGGCGGGGTTGAAGCCCAGCACCTTGACGCCCGCCACACGGGAGAGGCCGTTGATGCCGGCATCCTCGGGTTCGACTCGCGTTACCGACACGCCCATCACGGGGAGCCGCACGCGCCCTTCCTTGATCAGCGCGTCGGTGACGTTCTTGACGAGCGTAATGGGAATGGCGAATCCGTACCCCGAGTAGAAGCCGGTCTGACTGGCGATCGCGCTGTTCAGGCCGATCACCTCGCCGCGCAGGTTGATGAGCGGGCCCCCCGAGTTGCCCGGGTTGATCGCCGCATCGGTCTGGATGAAATCGGAAATCGTGAAGTTGCCGGAGTTCGGCAGGTTGATCTCCTGCCCGCGCCCCTTGGCGGAGATGATCCCCGCCGTCACGGTGAAGTCGAGGCCCAGCGGGTTGCCCACGGCCAGTACCCATTCACCGATGCGCGTGGTTTCGTCGTTGCCGATGGCCAGTGAGGGGAGCCCGCGCGCGTCGATCTTCACGACGGCCACGTCGGTGGTGCTGTCGGTGCCCACGACCTTGGCCTTGAACACGCGCCCGTCGCTGAGCGTGATCGAGACCTGGTCCGCGTCGGCCACCACGTGATTGTTGGTCACGATGTAGCCGTCGGCGCTCATGATGAAACCGGAGCCCTCACCGCGCTGCTGCCGCGGCTGGGGTCCACCGAACTGCTCCAGGAAGTCTTCCATGCCCTGCGGCGCGCGGCCGCGGGGGGTGGCCCGCGGCCGCACGGACCGCGTGGTATTCACCGCCACCACGCCGGGCGTCACCCGCTCGGCGATATCGGCGAAACTGCCCATGCCGTCGATGTTGGCCGGGCCGCGCAGGGCGACGGCCGGGCGATTGCCCGTCGTGCTCTGGGCCCAGCTGATCTTCGTCCAGTCCATCCCTGAGGCGAAGAGCACGCCACCGGCAAAGCAGCCGGCCGCGGCCGTCGCGAAGCGAAAGCGAGAGAATCGTGCAGCCATGGTTCGTAGGTCGTTTGGTGTTGCGATACGCACGCGCGAGACGCGCACCTGCCATGATAAGACACCGAAGCCCCGCCGGGAGTTTCCGGCGGGGCCTGGCGTGAACGGGCGTGCTTACTTCTTGTCGTCGACGATCTCGTAGTCGGCTTCGACCACATCGTCGGCCTTGCCACCCTGCGGCTCGCCCTGGGCGCCCGGCGCCCCGGCGTCGGCCGGCGCGCCCCCTTCCGGCGCCGCCTGCTGCTGGTAGAACGCCTGACCCGCCTCACTGTACGCCTTGCTCAGCTCTTCCTGCGCGGCGCGGATCTCGTTCATGTCATCACCGCGCAGCGCCTTGCGGGCGCGCTCGATCGACGCATCGATCCGCTCCTTGAGCGGCGCGGCCACCTTGTCGCCCCACTCCTTGACGTTCTTCTCGACTTCATACGTCTGCGAGTCGAGCCGGTTGCGGGTGTCGATCTCTTCACGACGCTTCTTGTCCTCGGCCGCGTTCTTCTCGGCGTCCTTCACCATGCGGTCGATCTCGTTGTCCGACAGGCCGCTGGAGGCTTCGATGCGGATCTTCTGCTCCTTGCCGCTCGCCTTGTCGCGCGCCGTCACATGCAGGATGCCGTTCGCGTCGATGTCGAAGGTCACCTCGACCTGCGGCATGCCGCGCGGGGCGGGCGGGATACCCGTGAGCTGGAACTTGCCGATCGTGCGGTTATACACCGCCAGATCGCGCTCACCCTGCAGCACGTGGATCTCGACCGTCGTCTGGTTGTCGTCGGCGGTGGAGAACGTCTCGGCCTTCTTCGTGGGAATGGTGGTGTTGCGCGGGATGAGCACCGTCATCACGCCACCCAGCGTTTCGATGCCGAGCGAGAGCGGCGTGACGTCGAGCAGCAGCACGTCCTTCTGTTCGCCGGTGAGCACGGCGCCCTGGATGGCCGCACCCACCGCCACCACTTCGTCGGGATTCACGCCCTTGTTCGGCTCCTTGCCGAAGAAGTCCTTCACCACCTGCTGAATCTTCGGGATGCGCGTCGATCCGCCCACGAGGATCACTTCATCGACCTCGCTGGGCTGCATGCCGGCATCCTTGAGCGCCTGCTTCATGGGCTCGAGTGTGCGCTGCACGAGATCGTCCACGAGCTGCTCGAACTTGGCCCGCGTGAGCGTGTAGTTGAGGTGCTTCGGCCCCGAGGCGTCGGCGGTGATAAAAGGCAGGTTGATGTCGGTCGTGCTGGCGCTCGACAGCTCCATCTTGGCCTTCTCACCGGCCTCCTTGAGACGCTGGATGGCCATGGGGTCCTTCGAAAGGTCGATCCCCTGGTCGCGCTTGAACTCCGCCACGAGCCAGTCGATGACGCGCTGGTCGAAGTCGTCGCCGCCCAGATGGGTATCACCGTTGGTGCTCTTCACCTCGAACTGACGCGTACCGTCCACGTCGTAGAGTTCGAGAATGGAGATGTCGTACGTGCCGCCACCCAGGTCGAACACGGCGACCTTTTCGTCCTTCTTCTTGTTCTTGTCGAGTCCGTATGCCAGCGCCGCCGCCGTGGGCTCGTTCACGATGCGCAGCACTTCCAGACCGGCGATCTTGCCGGCGTCCTTGGTGGCCTGACGCTGGGCGTCATTGAAGTAGGCCGGCACGGTGATGACGGCCTTGGTCACCTGGTGGCCAAGATAGTCCTCCGCCGTCTGCTTCATCTTCTGCAGCACCATGGCCGAGATCTCAGGCGGGGTGAAACGCTTGCCCTGGACCTCCACGGCGGCCACATCGTTGGGGCCGGCGACAATCTTGTACGGAACGCGCGACTGCTCCTGCTGCGCCTCGGCCACGCGCCGGCCCATGAAGCGCTTGATGGAGAAGATCGTGTTCTGCGGGTTGGTGACCGCCTGACGCTTGGCGATCTGCCCCACGAGGCGCTCGCCGTCCTTTGTAAAGCCGACCACGGACGGGGTCGTGCGCCCGCCCTCGGCATTGGGAATCACGATGGGATCGCCACCTTCCAGCACGGACACCACGGAGTTGGTGGTGCCAAGGTCGATGCCGATAACTTTCTCAGCCATGGGGATCTCTGTGGAGGTCCTGATGTTGAAGAAGAGCAGGCGGGATCGCCGGCGCCTTCTGCTACTCGAGGAGGAGAAGGGCAAGGGCCGGGCCGGTTTTGTTCTGCCGAAGCGGCGCAATTCGCTCGAGCAGCGGTACTCTACCCGCTGCCTACGCGGCAGTCTGCCAATTTGACCGGTGGTGGTGCGATGTTTCCGATCTCCGACGACAACCCGACGCTGCGTACGCCGGTCATGACGATCCTCCTGCTCGTGGTGACATGGGCGGTGTGGCTGTTCGTCCAGGGGGGAGGCGCCCCCATGCCGCTGGCGGTCAGCGTGTGCGACCTGGGGTTCGTGCCGGGGGAGGTGAGCGGACGGGCCCCGCTCGGGCTTGGCGTCCCGCTCGGGGTGATCGACGGGCAGCCGTTGGCCTGCGTGGTGGACAACCAGGGGATCAACTGGTTCACCCCCGTGATCTCGATCTTCCTGCATGGCGGATGGGGCCACATCCTCGGCAACTCGCTCTACCTGTGGGTCTTCGGCAACAACGTCGAGGACAGCATGGGGCGCGGGCGGTTCGTCGCCTTCTACCTGCTGACCGGTGTGGCCGCGGCAATGGCGCACCTCGCCGTCGACCCGGGTTCTCCCGTGCCCACGGTGGGGGCGTCGGGGGCCATTTCGGGGATCATGGGCGCCTACCTGCTGCTCTATCCCCGGGTCCGTGTGCGCACCTTCATACCCCCCTTCTTTCTGCTGCATTTCCCGGCCTGGCTCGTGCTCATCCTGTGGTTCGGCAGCCAGGTAGTGAGCGGCTTACCCGACCTCTCTCCCCTGCGCCGGGAGATTTCGGGCGGGGTGGCCGTGTGGGCGCACGTGGGCGGTTTTGTGGCGGGGGCGTTGCTGGCGAAGCTGTTCGAAGACCCCGAGCTGGTGCGTCGACGTCGGGCGGTGGCCGACGCCAAGGTGGTTTGGTCCTGAACCATTCAGGAGGCACGCTACCGGTAAGGCATTGTCTCGCCTCTGTAACAAGGGAAATCGGGACCATGGGGTGGATGGCGGAGTTCCCTTGGTGACGTTTTCGTTACACAGCCGCAGTCACACCGGGACGCGGGGCCCGCAGTTTCTGCCAAGCCCGTCCACACTGCGGCGCCGTACACCTCCTCAAGCCAACACGCTGCCGTGAAGCTTTTCTCCAAAGACGAAACGTTCTTCGATCACTTCCGTGGTCTGGCCGTGCATATCAGTGAAGCCGCCACGTTGCTGCGCACCCTCTTCGAGAATCCGGCCAACGCGGCGCAGATCTCCGTGCAGATCAAGAAGGTGGAGACCGATGGCGACGCCATCGTGCACCTCATCAACCAGCGCATCGACACGAGCTTCGTCACGCCGCTCGATCGCGAAGACATCCACCTGCTGGCGAAGCGGCTCGACAACGTCATCGATCTCATCAATGGTGCGTCGCGCCGTGTCGTGATGTTCCGTGTGACCACGGCGCGCGACGGCGGGGTGCAGATGGCCGACGTGCTGGTGCGGTGCGGCAAGGAGATCCTTGCCTCGGTGGGGGACATCTCCAAGCGTCAGCGTATGATGGAGCACGGCCGGGCGATCAAGCTGCTCGAGGAAGAGGGCGACGTCCTGTACGCACAGTCGGTGGGTGCGCTCTTCGAGCATGAGGAGCCGGCAATCGAAGTGCTGAAGTGGAAGGAGATCTTCGATGCGCTCGAGGAAGCCATCGACGAATGCGAGGACGTGTCCAACGCCCTCGAGAGCATCGCGCTCAAGAACAGCTGACGCGCCGCTGATCGCTCCGTGGTCACCTTCGTCATCTTCATCGTCGCGGTTGCGTTGGCCTTCGACTTCATCAACGGCTTCCACGACTCCGCCAACTCGATCGCCACCATCGTCGGCACGCGCGTGCTGAGCCCGCTCGCTGCCGTCATCTGGGCGGCGGTGTTCAACTTCTCCGCGCTGTTCTTCGTGGGCACGGCCGTCGCCAAGTCGGTTGCGGCCGGCTTCATCGACCTCAACGTGGTCGATGCCAACGTCATCCTGGGCGGGTTGCTGGGCGCCATTGCGTGGAATCTCATCACGTGGTGGTTCGGCATCCCGTCGAGCTCCTCCCACGCCCTCATCGGCGGCTACGCCGGTGCCGCGGTCGCCAAGGTTGGCTTCTCCGCGCTGCTGTGGGGCAAGAAGTGGATCGAGACGCTCTCGGCCATCGTGCTGTCGCCCATGCTCGGTGCGCTCATGGGCTTCCTGCTCATGGTCCTCGTCTTCAACCTCTTCCGCAACGTGATCAACACGAAGGCGGAAAAGGTGTTCCGGGTGCTGCAGCTCACCAGTTCGGCGCTGCTCTCGCTCGCGCACGGTGGCAACGATGCGCAGAAGACGATGGGCATCATCGTGGGGTTGCTCGTGGCCACGCAGGCCACCTTCGCCAACCAGACCGGGTGGCTGACTCACTTCCACGTGACGTCGCTCGACGTCATCCCGGTGTGGGTGGAGCTGAGTGCCTACACCATGATCTCGCTGGGCACGCTCTTTGGCGGCTGGCGCATCGTGCACACCATGGGCACCCGCATCACCAAGCTGCGACCCGTGGGTGGATTCTGCGCCGAGACGGGTGGCGCCATGGTCATTCTCGCCGCCTCGAAGCTGGGTATTCCGGTGTCCACGACCCACACGATCACCGGGGCGATCGTGGGGGTGGGGGCCACCAACCGCCTGTCGGCCGTGCGCTGGGGACTGGCCAGCCGCATCGTCTGGGCGTGGGTCATTACCATTCCCGCGAGTGCGGGCATGGCGGCACTGAGCTACTGGCTGCTCGCGGCCTTCAATCCTCTCTGACGCGGAGACGGCCGGCTGTCCTGTTTGACCGCCGGCCACATGGACCATGTCCTCGGTCACGTCGCTGTCGCTGCCGTATCTGAATCGCGAGCTCTCGTGGCTCGAATTCAATGCGCGGGTGCTGGAAGAAGCCCTCGATGAACGGGTGCCGCTGCTCGAGCGCCTCAAGTTCCTGGCGATCTTCAGCACCAATCTCGACGAATTCTACATGGTGCGGGTCGCCGGACTGCGCCGAAAGGTGGCCTCCGGGGCTCCGCAATATGCCCCCGATCCGCTGGCACCGGCCGAACAGCTGGTCGCCATTCGCACGCGCGTGCGCGAGCTGCTGGCCCGTCGGCGCGGTGTACTCAAGCGCGAACTGCTTCCCGGACTCGCGCGCCACGACATCCATCTGGTGAAGATGGAGTCGCTCGACGACGCGGAGCGGGCGCGCGTGCACGAGTTCTTCGAGGCGCAGGTGTTCCCGGTGCTCACGCCGCTCGCGGTCGACCCCGGGCACCCGTTCCCCTACATCTCCAACCTGTCGCTCTCGCTGGCGGTCGACATCCGCGACCCGGTCACGGGCAAGGCGCACTTCGCGCGCGTGAAGGTGCCGCGCTCCCTACCGCGGTGGGTGCCGTTCGGGCGTGGGCACTGCTACGTGCCGCTGGAGGATGTCATTGGCGCCCATTTGGGGGCGCTGTTTCCGGGGATGGAGGTGCAGCGCTGGTTCACCTTCCGCATCACGCGCTACTCCGATCTCGACCTTGGGCAGATGGATCAGCCCGAGGATATGCTCGAAACGATCGAGCAGCAGGTGTTCCAGCGGCGCTTCGGGGAAGTGGTGCGGCTGGAGGTACAGCACGACATGCCCGAACGCATTCGCGCGCTGCTCCTGGAAGAGCTCAGCGAGAGCGAAACGCAACTGGTGGCGCCGCTGGGGCCGGACGATGTGCACGACGTGGATGATCTGCTCGAGATGGGCGACCTCATGCAGCTCGCCCTCACCGATCTCCCGGAGTTGCGCGATCCTCCGCACACGCCGCAGGTGCCCGCCCCGTTCAGGGACGGGCGCAACCTGTTTGACGTGATCCGGGAGCGGGATGTGCTCGTGCACCATCCGTTCGAATCGTTCTCGGCGTCGGTCGAGACGTTTCTCGAAGCGGCAGCCAACGATCCGCAGGTGCTGGCCATCAAGCTGACGCTGTACCGCACCTCGGGCGACATGGCCATCGTACGAGCGCTCACCGAGGCGGCCGAAGCCGGCAAGCAGGTGGCGGTGATCATCGAATTGCAGGCGCGCTTCGACGAAACCAACAACATTACCTTCGCCCGCACCATGGAAAGTGTGGGTATTCATGTGGCGTACGGTTTGCCGGGGCTCAAGACCCACGCGAAAACGGTGCTGGTCGTGCGCCGCGACGCCGACGGCATTCGTCGCTACGGGCACATTGGCACCGGCAACTACAACAGCAAGACGGCCCGGTTGTATACCGACATGGGCTTGTTCACCTGTCATCCGGAAATCGGCGCCGACCTGTCCGACCTGTTCAATTCTCTGACCGGTGTGTCGCGGCAGAAGTACTACCGACGGCTTGCCGTGGCGCCCGTCACGCTGCGGGCGCGGCTGCGTGAGCTCATTGAACGGGAAACGGCGCACGCGATCGCGGGGAGGGGAGGGCGCATCATCGCCAAGATGAATGCCCTCGTCGATCCCGAGATCATTGCGGCCCTGTACCGCGCGTCGCAGGCCGGCGTGAAGATTGACCTCATCGTGCGCGGCATCTGCTGCCTCGTGCCGGGATTGGCGGGCATGAGTGAGCATATCCGGGTGGTCAGTATCATCGGGCGCTTCCTCGAGCACTCACGCCTGGCGTTCTTCGCGAACGCCGGCAACCCGGAGTACTACATCGGCTCGGCCGACTGGATGCCGCGCAACTTTGATCGGCGTGTCGAAGTCATGACGCCCATCGAAGACCAGCTCCTGCACAAGGGGCTGGAGGCAGTGCTCGCCACCTGCCTGAACGACAACCGGCAGGCCTGGGAGCTGGGGGCCGACGGGCAGTACCGCCGGCGGGAGCCACAGGGTGAGGCGGTGCGCGCCACGCACCAGATCCTCATGAAGGAACCGTGGGGCACAGAGGCGGCGCGTCCGCCCAAGCGCAAGAAGAAGGGCGAGGCGGACTGAGCGCGTCCGCCTCGCGTCGGCTCACTCGCCGTCGGCTTCGTCGTCGGCGCTGATTTGAGTGCCGTCGGGGAGCAGGACCACGATCGGCCGCCCCAGCACCTCCTCCAGAAGCCGGCGCTTCCGGCTCGCGCCCCAGCACTCAAGACGTACGTTCGTTGCGCCTTCGGCTTCATGCACCGTCACCAGTACCGCGTCGGTGGTCCACTTCACCGTCATACCGCCCACGGCGCTCACATGCCCGCGATCCATGCCGTCGGCGAAACGCAGCAGCGCCGACAACTTCACGATGCGCTCCCGGGTGGCGCGATCGAGCGGACCGAAGCCCGCGTGCTTGGGCTTCGGCGGAGCGCCGCGATGATAGCGCGCAATGTGCGCGATCATGATCTGCTCGGCCGGCGTCATGCCCAGCAGATCGGCATGCGAGATGAGATGGAAGGAATGCTTGTGATGCTTTTCATAGTTGATGTGGTAGCCCACATCGTGCAGCAGCGCCGCATCGGACAGGATGCGACGGTCCGCCGCCGTCAGCGCGAGGCGTGACTCGAGGGCATCGAACAGCTGCAGCGACAGGGCCTGCACCTGCCGTGCGTGCGGTGCCTCGAAGTGACAGCGTTCCGCGAACTCCCGCACCGACCGGTCGCGGGCGACGCCGGGATCGGCCACTCGGGGGGTGACGCGGGCCGCTTCCAGCAAGATGCCTTCGCGAATCCCGAACGCCGAGGTGAGCAGATCGCGCGGGTCGAAGCGCGACAGCACTTCGGCGGCCACGGCGAGCCCCGCCACAATAATGTCGGCGCGTGCGGGGTTGAGCCCGGGCACCTGTTGCCGCTCCGGCGCCTCCATGCGCTGCAGCCACTCCAGCACATGTTCGAGTTCGGCCCGCGTGACGCGCGTGCCGTGCGCCGATCGCACGGTGACGCGCTGCCGCGCCAGCACGATGCCCGCGAGGTTCGTGAACGTGCCCCCCGACCCGATCACCTGCGCGCCCCGCCAGTCCTTGACCGGTACGGCCTTGCGCAGCCCCTCGCGCACATGCTCGCGGAGCGCCCGCACGCGGCGCGGCCGCACGGCGGGGGTGAGGAACTTCTCGGTGAGCCGCACGGCCCCGAAAGGGAGCGAGGCCACTCGCTCGATGAGACCATCCTTCGCGAGCACGAGTTCGAGGGAACCGCCCCCAATGTCCATGACCACGGTGCGTCCGGCGCCCAGCTCGAAGTGCGCCAGGGCGCTGCGGAAACAGAGCAGCGCCTCCTCTTCGCCGCTGAGTACCCGCACCGCCTGCCCGGTGGCGGCGGTGAGGCGCGCCGTGAACTCGCTCGAATTGCTCGCGTCACGCACCGCGCTGGTGGCCACGATTTCGATGCGCGCGGCGGCCAATTGCCGCGCCAGCGTGACCATGCGCTGCACGGCCGCCACCGCCGAGTCGATTGCGGCGGAGGACAGCGCCCCCGTGCTCTCGAGGCCATCGCCGAGACGTGGCATGGCCTTCATTTCGTCGACCACCCGAATGCCGCCCGCTGGCGAGACATCGGCGATGATCTGCCGCACCGAGTTCGACCCGATGTCGATGGCCGCGATGCGAACATCGCCGGTGCGTGCTACTGGAGCCGTCATGTGGCAGCCGGGGGCAGGAGAGCAGGTGCGGGTAAGGCCGGCCTGCGGTCCGGTTCCCCCGGTCGATCGGCAACCCTCAGCGTACCGTACCGGAAGCCGCCCCCGTCGCGCAAGGGTCGCACCGCAGCGCCCCATCAACCCGCGCCAGCACGGCGTCCGCCACGGCGGACGGAAGCGGCACATAGCCCATACTGCTGGCACTGGGCGCCCCTTCGAGAAGCGCCCAACGCAGAAAATCGGCAAGGGCAGTGCGCTTGGTTGCCGAAAGTTGCGACGGCGCGATCAACAGCCACGTGAAGGCGGCCAACGGATACGCCTGCTTGCCTTTGGCGTCCAGCAGGGACACGCGAAACCCGCTCACCCCCTCGTCATCGAACGGGGCGAGCGCGTCGAGGGTGTTGGCGGCGGCGGTCGCAATCTCGAAGGGCATGGGAGACACGAATTGCCCCGCGCGATTGCGGATGTGTGCCGCGGGCAGACGATTCTGCCGCGCATAGACCACCTCGAGGTACGCCACGGTTCCGGCCGTGGCCTTCACCTCGGCCGCGACCGCTTCGTTCCCATCGCGCACGATCACCGAATCCCCGCCTGGCCATGGGGCGTCTGCGGCCGCGGCGGCGGACGCGCCCTGCACCAGCTGCAGATAACGGGCAAAGATGCGTGCCGTGCCACTGCCGTCGCTGCGGCGCACCGGGCGCACGGCCAGGTGCGGCAGCGTCACGCCAGGGTTGATGGCGCGCAGGCGTGCGTCATCCCAGAAGGCAATGCGCCCGCGAAACAGATCGGCGACGACCTCACCCGACAGGCGCAACGGACGCGTGGTGCCGGGGACGTTGTACGTAATGGCCACGGCCCCGACCGCCATGGGGATGTGCACCACCGCGCGTCCGCGGGCCTGCATGGCGCTGTCGGATACCGGAATGTCGGTCGCGCCGAAATCTGCCGAGCCGTTGAGGGCCGCGGCGATCCCCTGCGGCGATCCCTCCGAGCGGTAGGTGATGCGCACGGGGGCGACCGCCGCATACTCGTTGAACCAGCGCGCATACAGCGGGTACGGCAGCGTGGCGCCGACGCCGGTCAGCACCAGCCGTTCGGACTCGGCCACGGGCAACGCCTCACGGGCTGCCCCCGAGTCGCGGGCGCTGTCCACGGGCTGTTTGCGCGTCCCCTCACCACACGACACCGCAGGCAGCAGGGCAACGGCAAGCACTGCCGAGAGACGTACGCCTTGTCTGCGCCGGCCCCTCATAGCGCGTTGGCGTAGCCGATGAACTTGAATCGCCCCTCGCGCTCGAGGATGGTGCCGAACCAGCGTCCTTCGGGAAGCGTGGTGGCTCCCGCTCGCAGGCGAAGCGCGCATTGTTGGTGTAGCCGGTTCTTTCCCTCCACCGTTACCGAATCGGCGCAGCGCAGCTGCACGAGCGACACCGTGGTTCCGCCAAGTCGCGCGAGCGCCTTGGGAAGACTCTCGTTGCTGCTGGTCATGATCTGTCCCCACAGGAGCTGGGGTGGTGCCTCATACGGAGGCTGGCTCATGGCCGATGTGGGGTAGTACAGATACGCAAACTCGCCCCGGTCGAGCGTGAGGGCGTTGAGTGTGGCCGTATCGCTCGTTGAGAGTGCCGTGAGAAACCGGCGCACCAACGACTCGCGATCCGGCGCTGCGTGGCGCAGCGTGTCGACCGAGTCGACACCCACCCGGAAGCGGCGCAGTTGCTCGGCAATGGGCAGGATGGAATCGACAGTGCCGCCGGCGGCGATGACCTCGGCGATGTGGGCCGCCTGGGAATCGGCCGCCGTACGTGGGCGTGCGTCGCCACACGCTGCCGCGAGGAATGTCGCGGCGGCAACGGCAAGCAGGAGAGAGAGGCGCGAAGGCTGAGGCATGAGGGGAGAACGGTGAAGAACAGGAAAACGGCCAGGGCCGCATCGCGACCCTGGCCGTTTCACGTAGCCCACGATATCACCGCGGCGGATCGTAAGCTGAAAGGTAGATGCCGGTCACGCGGTCGGTCAGTTGCGGGCGTAGTTGGTCCAGCCTTCCCACCACTTCGTGCCACCCGGGGCGGCAGCGCCGCGGTACACGGTGGGCGTGATGAACGTGCCCACGCGCGCCGCAATGCGCGGGTCGGCCGCGAACGTGGACAGTCCACCCGTGGCGATGGGCGAGTTGGCCGCCGGCGACCAGTCGAGGCTGGCGCCATTGGTCGGGGTAGCGGGCAGCGCCGTGAAGAGGCTCGCCGCCGTTACGCCCGCGCCCACCACGATGTTGGCGTTGCGCGCAGTGAACGCGCTCGCCTGGCCGAAGTTCGTGCCCGTTGCATCGAAGCCGCCGTCTGCCCCGCCATTCTCGGCGAAGTAGAGGTTGCGCACGATGAGCGAGTCCACGAGAAAACGATTGTTGGACGTGGAGTCGCGGAGCGAGATGCCCCCGCGCGGCCAGCGCGTGACCACGCCGTTCACGTAGTAGCCACCCGTACCACGGCGCAGCACGGCACCCACGCCACCGCTGCCCGGCACGGTCACGCCAGACGCCGGACCCACGAGCGTGAAGTTCGCGAAGACGTTCATGTTCCACAGCCCATCATCGCGGCCGGCACTCTGCGCATTGGCCCCCGACGGCGCCACGCAGCCACCACCGTTGCAGCCGTCCACTTCGAAGCCCTGCGGGTCGGCAGACACGGCACCGGCGCCAGGGCGCGGCGTGAGGTAGGTGCTCTGCAAGCCAATGAGGAACTGGTTGAGCCCGCGATAGCCCTCGGAACCATCGAAGTGATCGTCACCCGACTCGTACGACACCAGGTAGCGGCCGTTCACGGTGCCGCCAAACCACTCGAAGTGGTCGTCGAGGCCAGCGAGCGCCTGGACGTATTCGACCGTGGTGCCACTGCCCACCGCCGCAAACGTAAACGAGTTGAGCTCGGCGTCGGCGAGGGTGGCATAGCCGGCAAACTCCACACGCACGTAGCGCAGCGTGCCGCTGTTGTCGCTATCCACCGTGCCGCCGGTGTAGATGATGCCCGCCGGATCAGCGCCCACCACCGAGCCGTTCGAGCCTTCCACGATGACGTTGCCGACGCGGTTGGCGCGGGCATTGCCCACGATGACCAGACCGCCCCAGTCGCCCGGCGACCGGTTGCCGGCGGAGCGCTGCGAGGTGAAGACCACCGGCGCCGCCGCCGTGCCGTTGGCCACGAGGCGCGCACCGCGCAGCACGAAGAGCGCCGAGCCCAACGCCGTGGTGTCGCCCACGATGCGCGTACCCGCGTTCACTGTGAGTGTGGCACCGCTGTTGACGTACACGAAGCCGCGCAGCACGTAATTGGTGTCGGCACTGAGCGTGCGGTTGGCGGCAATGGAGCCGCTGAGCACTACAGTCGGGGTGGGCGCAACGGCGTAGGCCACCGTGACGCTGGCGGTGGCGTTGGACGCCACCGTGGCCGGTGATCCGCTGATCGTCGCATTGTAGCGGACGCTGTTGGCGGTCACCTGCGCTGCGGCGACTGTGTAGCTGCCGGGTGCCACGCTGATGGTGGTAGTCCCCGTGACCGTCTGGCTGAAGCTGCCCGGCCCGGTGACGGTGACCGCACCGTTCACACCGGTGGGGAGCCCCGACACCGTTACCGCCAGCGAACCGTTGGCAGGCGTTGGGGTGACAGGAGGCGAAATCGGGTCGTCACTACCACCGCAAGCGGCGAGCGCCAGTGCGGCAAACGACGTAAGCGCGAGTGTACGCAGGCGCACGGTCATCGTCATCGGGAGTCGAGATTGAATGGTGAACGGCATCGTCGAGACTTGGCGATCCCTATCGGAAAGAAGCGCGCGCTCTGTCGTCAAAACGTCATGACCCGGTCACGGTTGTGTCACCGAGACCGGGTCATGTGATCCCGCGCTGGGAGGTCGCGGCGCTACTGCCGCCAGCTCAACCCCATCGAGACGACGCGACCGGCGTTCCATCCCTCCCGCTCCAGATTGCCCTGCATGAAGCGGAAGCGGGCATCGAGCAGGTTGCGGGCATCCATGCGCGCCGAGAGGTTGCCGCGCACCGGGAACCGCAACGACAGGTCGAGCAGGTGGCGCGGCTTCTCCACGATGTTGGGGAGGGGCACCACACCGGCCGCGGTGATGCGTTCGCCGACCACGTTGTACAGAATCGTGGCGTTCGTGCTGCCACTCATGTTCGAGTAGGTAAGTCCCGTGTTGATCACATACGGGGCCTGGCCCACCAGTCGCCGGCTCTGGTCGGTGACCGTGAGGCCGCCGGTAGGGTCGAGTTCCACGTTCGACTGCATGAGCGTCACGTTGCCGAACCCGGTGAAGGCCTCGCCCCAGGAGCCCAGGAAGCCGAGCTGCTTGCGGGCTTCAAGCTCCACGCCCACGTTCGTGGCGCTGAGCGCATTCTGGAAGCGCGCCTGATAGGCGCCCGACGTAGCCTGCTCGAGGCGCTCGATCGGACGATCGAAGCGCTTGGCAAACACGCCCACGCTGAGCACCTCGCCGGGATTGGGGAACATCTCCCAGCGCAGGTCCACATTGTCGATGAGGGACCGCACCAGCGCCGCATTGCCAGTGACACTCACGCCGCCCAGTACATCGCGGAAGGTCACGGGGGCCAGTTCGCGGTACTCCGGGCGCGCCAGCGTGCGCGTGATGCCGAAGCGCAGATTCTGCGTGGAGGACAGCTGCGTGTTGAGCAGCAGCGAGGGAAGCACGTCGGTGTTGTCGAGCGTGGCCGTGGTCGTGAACCCGCCCTGCGTGGAGGCATCCACGGTGATGCGCGCCTGCTCGAGGCGCGCGCCGGCGATCATGCGCACCCGCGACCCCAGACCGATGTCCGACATGAGATACCCGGCCGCCGTGCGGTCGCTGGCCAGGTAGGAACCGGCCTGCCCGATGGGCTGCACGTTGATGAGGGCGCAGTTGTCACACGCCTGGGCTTCGCCGAAGATCACATCGGGTGTCTGACGCACCACGCTCTCACCGGCGCGGCTGATGAAGGCGAAGATGGGGGCATCGGCCGTGCGGTCGGTGGTCCGCAGGTAGGCGCCCACCTTGAGCGTGTTCTGCTTCGCCACGTCGCCCAGATTGATCGTGTGATCGACCTGGCCGGTGACGTTGTTCTCCTGCAGGTCGAAATAGAGGCGACGGGCGCCGTCGAGCGACGCGAGAATCTGGTAGGGCCCCTCGGGGGTGCGCGCGTACACCACGTCGGAGCGGTCGGGCTCGCGGCGGTCGGTCTGGCCGAACGTCACCGCCCAGGCGGTGCGGTTGCGATCACTCAGCTGGTGCTCACCAGAGCCGGTCATGGTGGCCACTCCCCGCTCGACGTAGCGCAGCGTGGTGCGCTGAATGCTGTCGTTCAGGTTTTCGTCGAAACCACGGTCGGAGCGTGCCTCGTTGTCGGCGCTGCGGGTAACCGTCGTATTGAGGGCGAGGCGCGAGTTGCGCCCCACGAGCGTCGAAAGGTTGGCGATACCCCCCCACGAGGCGCTGGCGCGACCGGTCTGCCCGCGCACTTCGGTCAGTGGCACGACCGTATTGTTGGCACCCTGGTTGCCAATGGCATAGCGCTCGTCGGCGCGCACTTCCTCGCTGTAGCCGTAGTTGCCGCTCAGCACGTACCCGATGCGCTTGCCCAGAATGTTGTTGCCGCCGGTGGACATTCCGAACGAGCCGTTCACACCACCATTGCGGAGCGACGGGCTCCACACGTTGCGCTGCTGACGTGCCATCTGGTTGTACTGGGACTGCGAGACGTTGCCCAGAAAGTTCGCGCCGGCAATGGCCGATGGCATACGGCGGTTCGCCGACGCATTCCCGAACAGCTCGCCGCCGGCGCGCGGGGCGAAGGGCAGCGTCTGCCCCAGCACGCGATCGCCAAAGCCGAAGCTCGTGGAATAGTTCACCTGCCGGCGAGCGGGGAACTCACGGGTGCGGATGTTCACGTTGGCGCCCGCGAAGTCACCCGGCATGTCGGGGGTGAAGGTCTTGGCCGTGGTGACGTCCTGCAGCAGGCTCGCCGGGAACAGATCGAGCGGCACGACCTTGCGTTCGGGCTCCGGGCTCGGAATGCGCGCACCATTGAGCGAGGCCGTGGTGTAGCGCTCGGAGAGGCCGCGTACCTGCAGGTACTTGCCATCCTGCACCGTCACGCCGCTCACGCGCTGCGCGGCGGCCGCCGCATCATTGTCGGGGCTGCGCGCGATCTGCTCCGCGGTGATGGCGTTCACCACGTTCGTGGCGTTCTTCTGCGCGTTGAGGGCGTCGTTCACCGACCCCTTTTCCTTGGTGGCCGTGACACTGACCGCGGCCAGTTGCACATCGGCGCTGCGCAGCGAGATGTCCTGCTCCAGCGCGCCGTTCGGCGGCAGCAGCAATCCCGTTACGGTCTTGGGGCCGTAGCCGATGCGGCGCACCTGCAGCGTGATGGTGCCCGCAGGCACGCGCAGCAACGTGTATCGGCCATCGACCGCCGTTTGCGTGCCGAAGGCGGTGCCCACCACCTGAATCTGCGCCGCAGGAATGGGCTGGCCGGTGACGGCGTCCACGATGCGCCCGGTGATCTTGCCGGTCGATGCCTCCTGCGCAGAGGCGGAGGCGGGAAGAAGCACGGAAACGGCAGCGGGAACAACGGTCACCGTGGTCGCCAGCATCGCGCGACGGGAAGCGCGACGCGCGGCACGGTAGAGCGCGTGAACGGAAATCCGCATGGGATGTTCGGAGCTTTGAGGAGACAGGTCGCGGAGTACGTGGCGCACTCCGGACGCAGGGAAAGCTCCGTGACCCAGGTTTCAGTCATCCGACAGTTGTGCAACGAAACGGTCACGGCAACGCGGTCCGGAACGGGGGGCACGCAATGGGAGGAAGCCCCTCGGGCGATCTGGTGCGAAGCAGGTCCGCGTAGTATTGTCGCCCGAGCATGGTCCCGACTGATCCCAATCTTCAGCGGCGCCGGGTCGCCTCCCCGCCGCCAACCGATCCCCAGACACGCGCCGAGGCGCTCACCGTAGCTGCCAAGGCGCTTCGCGCGGCCGAGCACGTGTGCGTACTCACGGGCGCCGGCGTGTCGGCCGAGAGTGGCATCCCCACCTTTCGCGAAGCGCAGACCGGCACCTGGGCGCAGTTCAGCCCACAGGAGCTGGCCACCCCCGACGCTTTTGCGGCCCACCCCAAACGGGTCTGGCAATGGTATGCCGCGCGTCGCGCGATGGTGCGGGCGGCACAGCCCAACCCGGCGCATGTGGCACTCGTCACGCTCGCGTCACGAGTCGCCCACTGTACTCTGGTTACCCAGAACGTGGACGACCTGCATGAGCGGGCCGGCAGCCGCGACGTTGTTCGGCTGCACGGCTCCCTCATGCACGTCCGGTGCAGCGCGGGGTGCGCCGGCTCGTTTGCCGCCACCGACGAGCAGCTCGCCGACGTGCCCACCTGTCCGCAGTGCGGGGCGCTCCTGCGCCCCGATGTGGTGTGGTTCGGGGAAACGCTCCCTATGCCCCCCTTCGAGGCCGCCCGCAACGCCGCCGTGGCGTGTGACGTGTTCATCTCGGTGGGCACATCCAACATCGTCGAGCCGGCAGCGTCGCTGCCGTGGATCTCGGCGACCCACGGGGCCACGGTCATCGTGGTGAATCCCACCATGGAAGGGCAGCGCTCAGGCCCCAGCATCCTCCCCATCGAAGGGCCGGCCGGGGTCATGCTGCCGCGGCTTATAGCCGAAGCCTTCGCCGGTCGCCGCGCCAGGCGGCAGGCGGAATCGGCCTGAACGAGACGCGCTGGCGGCCCCGCAGGACTTCGCGAGGTCGCCAGCAGTCGTGTCAGACGGGCAGCGGGGTGGGGAGCCAGACCGCAATGGTGGTGCCCACCCCAACCGTGCTCTCCGCCCGCACGCGCCCGTTATGCGCTTCCGCCAGATGGCGCACGATGGAGAGGCCGAGGCCCGTGCCGCCGGCCTCGCGGGACCGACCGGGATCGGCGCGGTAGAACCGCTCGAAGATGCGCGGCAGGTGTTCGGGGCCGATCCCCATCCCGGTATCGCGCACCCCCATCCATACCCCGTCCCCCTCGCGTTCGGCAAACACGACCACACGCCCCGCGGCCGTGTGGCGCAGGGCGTTCTCGGCGAGATTGACAAGAATCTGCCCGGCTGCGGTCGGATCGCACTGGATGAGCCGGGCGTTGGCGGCAACGTCGATGGCCAGCGAAACCCCCTTGTCGTCGGCGCGCGACTGCAACGGGGCGAGGGCATCCGCTGCGAGCTCCTCGACGCGCAACGCCACCGGCGCCGGACGCCATCCTCCCGACTCGATGCGGGAGAGGTCGAGCAGGTCATCGACGATGCGCTGCATGCGCTGCACGTTGGCCTCTGCCATGCCCAGGAACTGCCGCCGGAGGTCGGGCGGAACGTCGTCGTCCTGCAGCGTCTCCACGAACCCGCCAATGATCGTGAGCGGCGTGCGCAGCTCGTGGGACACGTTGGCCACGAAGTCGCTGCGTACCGTCTCGAGCCGGCGAACCGGGGTGAGGTCGTACATGGCAAACACGGCGCCCCCTCCACTCAGGGCGCGTACCGTGAGGGCCAGCGTGCGACCGGCGAGCTGGATTTCGCGCACGATGGGCGGGGCCCCCGACAGCACCAGTTGCAGCGCTTCCTGCAACTGCGGTTCCTGTGGCAGCTCGTTGGCGGGGAAGGGGAGCGGCTGGCGCAGATTGAGCAGCTGACGTCCGCGCTCATTGATACGCACCACCCGCTTGCGCGCGTCCACGGCCACGACGCCTTCATTGAGCGACTCGGTGAGCGCCACCAGCAGTGCTTCTTCCGACTGCATTTCCCAGAGGCGCGTTTCCATCTGCTCGGCCACACGGCGGAGCGAATCGGCCAGGTCGCCCACCTCGCCGCCGCTGATGGACCGGGACGGTCGGGCCGTGAGATCGCCGCCGGCCAGGTCCTGCGCCATGTCGCGCAACTCCTGCATGGGGCGCGTCACCTGCCCGGCGAGTGCGCGCGCCAACAGCAGAGCCACGACGAGCGCAACACCGCTGGCAATGAGCACGTCGTTGCGGATGGCCCCCAGCAGCGCCTCGTCGGCGGCCGCTTCCAGGCTGGCCCGATCGGCCGGTTGGGCCATGCCCACAGCGACGGTATCCTGCAGCTCCAGCCGGTGCCGTACCCGCCACTCCACGGCGCCCAGAATGATCGCCACGAGGAGCGTGGCGACCACGGCGCTCTGCACCAGCAGTCGCTGGGTGAGCCGCACTCAGTACGCGCGCGGCGCCGTGGCGCGCAGTCGGTAGCCGAAGCCGCGCACGGTCTCGATGAGGTCGCCGGCGGTGCCCAGCTTGGTGCGCAGTCGCTGCACGTGCATGTCGACCGTGCGGGTCTGAATGTCCGGGGCGGCTTCCCACACCGTCTCCAGCAGATGCCCGCGCCCCTGAACGCGCCCGCGGCGCTCGGCCAGGGTGAGGAGCAGCTTGAACTCGGTGGGGGTGAGATCCACGGCCTCGCCGCTCACGTTCACCGTCATGGCCGCCCGGTCGATGTGCAGCGGGCCAATCACCAGCGCATCGGTGTTGCCCGCCGGCTGCGCGGACCCGGTCCGGCGCAGGATGGCCGCCACGCGCAGCACCAGTTCGGCCGGCGAGAAGGGCTTGGTGAGATAGTCGTCGGCACCCAGCGACAGGCCGCGGATGCGATCGGGTTCTTCACGGCGGGCCGTGAGCATGATGACGGCGATGTCGCGCGTGCTCTCGTCGAGGCGCAGCTGCTCGAGCACGTCGAACCCGGACATGCCTGGCAGCATGAGGTCAAGCACGATGAGCGACGGGCGCTCACGGCGCGCCAGCTCGAGTGCGTCCTGCCCCGACGACGCCGTGGAGACGCGATAGCCGGTTTTCGCCAGGTGGTAGGCCACCAGGGCGACGATCTCGGTTTCGTCGTCCACGACGAGAATGCGATCAGCGGTACTCGGAGCAGCGTTCATGCACGGGTCAAAAGGTGCCGGCGTCGGCCGGTTCGGCGTCGGCGCGCGGCACCCGCGACTGGGCGCGGGTGTGCAGTCGACGCTGGATCTTGGCCACGATCATCTCGATCGCGACCGTATTGCTCCCTCCCCGTGGGACGATGACGTCGGCGTACCGCTTGCTGGGTTCGACGAACTGCAGATGCATCGGCTGCACGGTCGTGAGATACTGGTCGAGCACCGATTCGAGCGTGCGTCCGCGCACGGCCGTATCGCGTCGGATGCGGCGAATGAGGCGGATATCCGGATCGGCGTCGACGAACACCTTCACATCGCACTGCGCCCGGATGTTGGGGTCCGACAGAAGCAGGATGCCGTCGATCACGACGACGTCCGCCGGCTCGATGCGCCGGGTGCGACTGCTGCGGGAGTGCGTGGCAAACTCGTACACCGGCATGTCCACCGCTTCGCCGCGGGCGAGCGCCTCGAGGTGGGTCGAGAGCAACTCCACGTCGAAGGCATCGGGGTGATCCCAGTTGACGTGATGCAGCTGGTGCAGCGTCAGGTGCCGGAAATCCCGGTAGTACGCGTCCATCTCCAGGAAGGCGACGGAGGCGTCGGGCAGGGCTTCTGCCACCTTGCGAGCCACCGTCGATTTCCCCGAGCCGGTACCGCCCGCGATGCCGATGATGAGCGGTTTCATGAGCGGAGTAACCGGTTCGTCCACGAGGGATATCTCTAGCATGGACCGCCGTCGTTTCCGGACGGTTACGGCGGTGTAACGAGTAGGTATCGGCAACCGGGGCCGATCGGACCGTGCCACGGGAAGTTCGCGGCGGCAGGGGGGACCCGGCAAGGACGGATTCGGACCGCCGCCCACGCCACTCCAAACGACCGGGGGGACCGACTAGCATTCCCTGATGGGACGTCCATTGTCTTGGCTTCATGCCGTACTGCTCCCCGGCGGGGGGCTGGCCGCGCTGGCCGCGTTGATGATCGAGCCGCTGGCGGCGCAACGGGCCCCGCGCCGCGTCGAACTCACGATTGCCGCCACCACCGACGTGCACGGGCGATTGCGCGGGTGGGATTACTACGCGGGGGGCGCCGACCCGGCGCACTCCCTGGCGGCGGCCGCCACCATTGTCGACTCCGCCCGGCGGGCCAATCCCGACGGCGTCGTGCTCGTGGAAGGGGGCGACATCCTGCAGGGCAACCCGCTGCTCTACGTGGCGGCGCGCGTTCGCCCCACGCCGGTGCACCCCGTCATCGCCGCCATGAACGTCATGCGCTACGATGCCGCCGTGCTGGGGAACCACGAGTTCAACTACGGCGTGCCACTGCTGCAGAAGGCGATCGCGCAGGCGGGCTTTCCGTTCGTGGCGGCCAATGTACTGGATGCGCAGGGTAAACCCTGGGTGGCCCCGTATACCATGGTCACGCGACGCGGCGTGCGGGTGGCCATCATCGGGGGCACGACCCCTGGCTCCATGGTGTGGGATCGCGAGAATCTCAAGGCCGCGGGGCTGACGGTCACCGATATCGTGCCGGCGGTGCGCCAGCGTGTGCAGGAGGCGCGGCGCGCGAAGGCCGATGTCGTGCTCGTGCTGCTGCACTCCGGGTTGAACGAACCGGCAAGCTACGACACGGTCGCCACGGGGCTCCCGTCCGAAAACGTGGCGGCACGCATTCCACGGGAAATCGACGGCATCGACGTCGTGGTCTACGGGCACTCGCACCGCGAGCTGGTGGATTCCACCATCAACGGGGCGCTCGTCATGCAGCCCCGCAACTGGGCGGGGTCGGTGGGGCTGGGCACGCTCACCCTCGAGCGACGCCAGGGCCGCTGGAGCGTGGTGGCGCGTACCGGGCGCGCCGTGCGGGTGGCGGGGCATCGCGAGCACCCCGACGTGCTGGCGGCGGCGCGCAGCACCCACGAGGCCACCGTGGCGTGGGTCAACGAGCCGGTGGGGCGTACGACCGTGGCGTGGCGCGCCGACAGCGCGCGCGTCACCGACGCCCCCATCACGGACCTCGTCAACGAGGTCATGCGACGCACCACCGGCGCCGAACTGTCGGCCACGGCCGCATTTTCCCTGGAGGCGGCGCTCGATACGGGCGCCATCACCCAGGCCGAGCTGTCGCGGCTGTATCCCTACGACAATACGCTGCGCGCCGTACGCATCACCGGCGCGCAGCTCCGGGACTTCCTCGAACATGCGGCGCGATACTATCGCACCGTGGGGGCCGATGGCCGGGCCGCCGGGGGGATCCTCGATCCCTCGGTGCCGGGCTACAACTTCGATGTCGTGAGTGGCGCGGACTACACGATCGACCTGCGTCGCCCCGTTGGCCAGCGCATCACCCGTCTGCAGGTACGCGGGCGCGAGGTGCTCCCCACCGACAGCTTCACGATGGCGCTCAACAATTACCGGCAGGGGGGCGGCGGTGGGTTCTCCATGTTGGCCGGCGCGCCGCTGGTGTACGACCGTGACCTCGACATCCGGCAGCTGGTCATCGATGAGGTGCGCCGGGCCGGCACGCTCGATCCCGCCGCCTACGCGCAGCGAAACTGGACGCTGGAACCGGCGTCGGCCCGCGAGCAGGCCTACGCCGAGCAGCGGCCGGGGCGCGCGGCCGGCCAGTCGGGGCGCGGCACAGCAGGCGCTGCGGCTGCCGGCGGGCTCGCCGGCGCGCCGGTTGGTTCGCCGATGGTGCGGGTGATCGCCATGAGCGATTTTCACGCGGCCTTGCGTCCGCAGTTCGATCAGGGCAACGCCTCCACAGGGGGCGCCGTGGCGCTGTCCGCGGCCATTCGCCGCGCGCAGCGCGAATGCCAGCCCCCCATTTGCCAGCATGTGGTGATCGATGCCGGCGACCTGTTCAGTGGCTCGCCGGCCTCCGACTGGTACGGCGGTCGGCCAACCGTCGACGTGCTGAACCGCCTCGATGTGGCCGCCGGTGCGCTGGGCAATCATGAATTCGATTTCGGTCAGGACACCCTGCGCGCGCGCATGCGCGATCTGCGCCACGCCATTCTGGGCGCCAATGTTCGCGGCCCCGACGGCGAGCGCCCCGCCTGGCTGCGTGCCGACACGATCGTCACGCGGGGCACGGTGCGAATCGGCATTGTGGGGGCCGCCGGCACGCACACCCCCAACACCGCCAGCCGGCGCAAGGTGGGGCTGCTCACCTTCCTCGACCCGGTCCCCGTGTTTGTCGAGCGCACCCGCGCGTTGCGCGCGGCGGGGGCGCAGGTCGTGGTGGCGGTCATTCACGACGGCGGCCGCTGTGAACGCGATCGCCCCACCGACTGCAGCGGTGCCGGCATCGATATCGGCCGGCGCCTGGGCGAGATGGGGGCGGATCGCCCGGACGTGTACGTCATGGGACACGCCCACGTGAACATCACGCTCGATTTCAACGGCATGCCCGCCGTCGAACCCACATCGAGTGGCCGTGGCATCGTCGTGGTCGACGTTCCCGTGGGTGGCGGTCGGGCACGAGCCGAGGTGCGCCCGGTGCGCGGTGACGAGGTGGCCGAGGCTGCACCGGAGGTCGACTCCATTGTGCGCGTGGCCGAGGAGCGCGTGCGCCCCCGATTGCAGCAGCACGTGGCCACGCTGGCCGAGCCCATGCTGCGGGCCGGTGCGCAAAACCCGGTCGGGAACATGCTTGCCGACGCCGTCCGCGCCGCCGCCGGGAGTGACGTGGGCATGTGGAACAATGGCGGTGTGCGGGCCGACATGGCCGCCGGCCCACTGAACTACGGCGATATCCACTACGTGACGCCGTTCGGCAATCTCGTGGCACGCGTACGCCTGCGCGGGCGTACGCTGCTGCAGCTGCTCGAAGCAACGGTGGATCGCGGTCGGCCGGACGCACACGTGAGCGGAGTGACCGTCGAATACGATCCGGCCCGTCCACGCGGGGCGCGGGTCGTGCGCGCGCGTGACGCGGCAGGGCGTCCCATCGATCCCGATCGGATCTACACGGTCGCGATGAACGATTTCATGGTGGAAAACGACTTCAGCGGGTCACTCGCCGGAGCAATCGCCACCGAGTTTCTCACGGTGCGCGACATCGACGCCGTACGCGCCTTCCTCTCGCAACAGCCGCAACCGGTGCGGGGCGACCGGACCGAGCGGGTGCGTCCCATCACTTCAGGGAGCAATTGATGCCCAACGTGGAAGTCCGGGTGTTCGTGAACGAGCGCGGCGTATCGGTGCCCGCCGGAACAGCGGCACTCGATGCGGTGCGTGCCCTGTTCCCCGAAGACGCCGACGGCATCGTCGGTGGACAGCTGCGTCTCACCGACAGTCGCGGATTGCCCATCGCGGCCGACACGCCGGTGGTAGGCGGCGCGATCTTCCGCGTCGTGACGGCGCGCGAGCGGCTGAGCGACGGTGCAGCATGAGCACCACGCGCAATCCTGATTTCGTCGCCCGCGTTCGCGCGATGCCGAAGGCCGAGCTGCACTGCCATCTCGACGGCTCCCTGCGGCCAGCCACGCTACGCGAACTCTCGGCCGCGCGCGGCCTCGTGCTGCCGCATCAGCACGACGCGGCGCTGGCCCGCTGGATGCGCGTCGACGACGCGCACGACCTGGCGGAGTACCTGGCCCGGTTCGAGACCACCCTGGCGGTCATGCAGACGGCCGACGAGCTCCGGCGCATTGCGCGGGAGCGCATCGCCGATGCCGCGGCCGACGGCGTCCGCTACGTGGAGGTGCGGTTCTGCCCCGCGCTGCACACGCGCGAAGGCCTTGCGATTGATGCGGTCATGGACGCGGTGCTGGCTGGACTGCAGGCAGGAGAGGCGCAAACGGGCGTCGTTGCACGGCTCATCGTGTGCGCGCTGCGCAGCCTGCCGTGGCCCCACAGCATGGAGATGGCGGAACTCGCCGTGGCCTACCAGCGCCGCGGGGTGGTGGCCTTCGATCTGGCGGGGGGGGAACTCGGCAACCCCGCCCGGGCGCATGCCCCTGCCTTCGAGTACGTGCGCCACAACAACCTGGCCGTCACGGTGCATGCCGGTGAGGGGGACAGCGCCGCGTCCATCCACGAGGCGGTGCACCAGTGTGGAGCCAACCGCATTGGCCACGGCACGCGGCTGCGCGAAAACGCGGCGCTCGAGGCCTACGTGGTCGACCGACGCATCCCGCTCGAGGTGTGCCCCACGAGCAACGTGCAGACGCGGGTCGTGAACGCCTTCGCCGAGCACCCCATCGAACGCTATCGCCAGCTGGGAGCGCTCGTCACGGTGAACACCGACAACACCCTGATGAGCGGGGTGTCGCTCACCGACGAGTTCGTGGCTTGCGCCGTGCACCTCGATTGGAGCCACGAGACACTGGCGCAGGTGGCGCTTCAGGCCTTCGATGCCGGCTTTCTGCCGTACACGGAGCGCCTGGCGCTGCGGGCCAGCGCCGAACGCGATCTCGCGCGCATGGCATCGCCCTGGCCGGCGCTGTTTCTGCCGGCCGGCCATCAGGCGGATGGTGCCGCATGACGCCCGCCATGCGCGCGACGGGGGGCCCGGACGCGCAGGCCGCGGCGGCGTTCATTCGTGGGCGGGTCGAGGGCGACTGGGCGGCCCCCGTGGCCGGCATCGTGCTGGGGTCAGGTCTCGGGGGGTTGGCGCAGCGGCTCGAGCAGGCGCTCCCCATCCCGTTCTCCCATATCCCCGGCTTCCCGGCAGCCACGGTAGCCGGTCATGCGGGGCAAGTGCTGCTGGGACGTCTCGCGGGCAGGCCGGTCGTCATGTTGGCGGGGCGTTTCCACATGTACGAGGGGCACCCGGCCTCTCTCGCGGCGTTCCCGGTGCGTGTGCTGCACGCGCTGGGCGCGTCGGTGTACATCGCGTCGAATGCGGCCGGCGGGGTGCGCCGTACCTTCGCACCGGGCGATCTGATGCTCGTTGCCGATCACATCAACCTGATGTTCCGCAATCCCCTCATCGGGCCCACCGAGCCGGGTGACGAGCGCTTTCCCGACATGTCCGATCCGTACGATCCGGCGCTGCGTGCGCTCATGCGTGAGGCAGCCTCGGCGGTCGGTGTTTCCCTGCAGGACGGGGTGTACTGCGGGCTGCTGGGACCGACCTACGAGACGCCGGCCGAGGTGCGCATGCTCGAGCGCCTTGGCGCCGATGCCGTGGGAATGTCCACGGTACCCGAGGTCATCATGGCGCGGGCCATCGGCATGCGCGTCGTGGCCGTCTCGTGCATCACCAACAAGGCCGCGGGACTATCGGTCGAACGACTCAGTCACGCCGAGGTGATGGAGGCGGGGAAGGCCGCCGGCGGCCAGTTCGAGGCCCTGATCACCGAGTTCGTACGGCGACTCCCATAACGTTAGCGCCGCGGAGCCGGTGAGCGGGGCAGCGCTGCCAGACGTTCCTTGAAGCGCTGGAAGCTGCGCGAATCGCGCGTGAGCGAGCGCAGCACGACCGGGTCGATCCGGTCGATTTCCTCTTCGGTGGTGCGAATGCGGCTCTCCTCCACGGGGTGCGAGGCAAACCAGGCCTCCACCGACCCAGGATTGCGCTCGCGTTCGCGCAGCAGGATGCGGAACATGCTGGGCATGCCGCGCGGATCGATGCCGGCTCGCGTCACATACTTCACGCCGAAACGATCGGACTCGGTCTCATCGTCCCGGCTGAACTTGGCAAAGCCGGCCTGCGCCAGCACCGATACCCCCGTACCGGCGAGGCCCTGACAGAAGGCGGGGGCCAGAATGCACCCGATGCTGAGACCGTAGTTGGCGCGCTGCGCGGCGGCCATCTGCTTCATGCTGTGCCGCTGTGTGACGTGGGCAATCTCGTGCCCCAGCACGCCGGCAAGCTCCGACATGTTGGTGGTGCGCTCGATGAGCCCGCGGTTCACGTAGATGTGCCCCCCCGGTACCGCGAAGGCATTGATCTCGGGCTGGTCGACGACATTGAAGCGCCAGGTGAGACTGCGATCGTCCACGACCCGCGCGATGGAATCACCCAGCACGTTGATGTAGCGCACGACCTCCGGGTCGCGCACCATGGGTAGCTGCTGCTCGATCTGCTGCGCATACTGGCTGCCCATCTCCAACTCCTGGGCCGTGCCGGGAACACACGCCCCCCCGACCACCAGGGCGCCCACGGCCACACCGCGCTGCAGGCGCCTGGTGACCCTGCCGGCGTCTGCGCTGCTACCCCACGCCCCGTTTCCCGCCATATTCCCTCCGCCGTGGCACTGCCACTGTTGTGCGCGGCCCGAAGGCCGCTGCTGCGCATCCGTGACTTACTACCCGCGAACTCCGCGCGTTGTCCCCATTTTGGTGAAGCTACTCACACTCGCCCGTGACCTGCAGCGTCGGAAGGGCCGCGAACGGCAGCACCGGTTCGTGGCCGAAGGCGTGCGTACGGTGGAGGCGCTGCTCGCCTCCCCGCTCACGGTAACCGGCCTGCTGGTCACCGATGCGCTGCCAGGGCAGGCACGTGGATTGGCGCTGCTGCAGCAGGCGGAAACGCGCGGGGTGCCGGTGCAGGTGGTGACGGGGGACGAGCTGGCCAGTGCCAGCGACACCGACGCGCCGCAGGGGGTGCTGGCGGTGGCCGACATCCCCTCGGCGGCCTCCCTCGCCCCAAACGCCGGCGCGCGCTACCTGGTGCTCGACGCCCTGCAGGATCCGGGCAACGTGGGCACGGTGGTGCGTACCGCTGCCGCGCTTGGGGTCACCGCGACCATCGCCCTGCCCGGCACCGTCGATTTCTGGAACGCCAAGGTCGTGCGCAGCAGCATGGGCGCGCTCTTTCATCATCCCGTGGCCACCATGGAGTGGAACGAACTGGCGGCCTTCCTTGCGCAGCACCGGGTTGCGCTCTGGGCTGCGGACCTCGAGGGGGATCCGCTTCCCGAGGTGGCGGCCGGCGCACTCCCCGAACGGCTGGCGCTGGTGGTGAGCAACGAGGGGGCGGGGGTGTCCCCTCACGTGGCGGCCGCGGTCGAACGCCGGCTGCGCATTCCCATGGCCAAAACGGTGGAATCGTTCAACGTGGCGGCCGCTGCGGCCATCGTGCTCTACGCACTCGGCGTGGCGCAGCCGGCCGCTCGGTCGTCTTGACGGCATGCAAGGATCGCCCCCGTTCGCCCCCGCCGTTGCTGATTCGGCCGCCCTCGGCGGTCTCTTCAGCGCCCCCGCGCTCGCGCTGTTCCCACTCACGGAGCTGCTGCTGGTGCTGCTCCCGGTCTTCGTGGTGGGGGCCTGCCTCGGGTCGTTCCTCAACGTGTGCATTGCGCGCTGGCCGCTCGAACTGAGCGTGGTGCGTCCGCGGTCGCGGTGCCCGCGCTGCGAACGGCAGATCCGCTGGTTCGAGAACATCCCCGTACTCAGCTGGCTGCTCCTGCGCGGCAAATGTGGCGGCTGTGCGTTGCCCATCTCCGTCCAGTACCCGCTGATCGAAGTGATCGTGGGGCTGGTGTGGGTGGCGGCGGTGTACCACGTCGGGGTCACGCTCGAAGCCGTGCGGGTGGCCACCTTCGCCACGCTGCTCCTGGGGATCGCCGTCACCGACGCCAAGCATTACCTCATCCCCGACGGGTTCACCGTCTCGGGGCTGCTGCTCATGCTGCTCTTCGCCTTCGCCAACTTCTTCGTGGGCGAGTCCTCGCACTTCGTCTCGCCCTGGCCGGCAATCCTTGGCGCCTGTGTCGGTGCCGGCGCCATCACGATCATCGGGTGGCTGGCCGAGGTGATCATGAAGCGCGAGGCCATGGGGTTCGGGGACACGACCCTCATGGCGGTGGTGGGGGCGGCCGTGGGCGCCGAACGCTCGCTGCTCACCATCGTCGCGGGCGCCTTCGTGGGGGCCGTCACGTTCCTGCTGATCGTGGGACCCATCGTGAAGCTGCGCGCGAGTCGACGCGGTGAGGAATTCGCTTTCCCTGACGTCCCCTTTGGCGTCTTCCTTGCGCCCGGTGCAATGCTCACCTTGCTTTGGGGTGATGCGCTGATCCGCTGGTACATCGAGCGCGCATTCTCTGCCTGACCTTGCCCATGATCCATTCGCTCCGTTCGTCGCGCATTTGCGCGGTGGCATTCGTTCTGGTGGCCTCCGTCATCGCGGCCTGCGGCGACACGCCGAAGAATGGCGAGGGCCCCTATGCCGACCTTGTGGCCGAGTTCGTGCCCAAGATCGAGCGGGAAATGGGGCTACCCTTCAAGACGCCGCCCAAGGTGGAGCAGCGTTCGCGCGACGAAGTGGCGGTGTTCGTGCGCAAGCAGCTCGAAAGCGACCGTGGGCGCGCCCAGGTGGTCGGACAGGAGGCCGCATACAAGCTGCTCGGCCTCGTGCCCGATACAATGCAGCTTGGCGTACTCCTGCAGCGACTGCTGGAGGAGCAGATCGTGGGGTATTACGACCCTGCCACCAAGGTGCTCTATGTGGTGGAGGGGGCGCCCGACGCGCTGCTCAAGCAGACGGTCTCGCACGAACTGGTGCACGCATTGCAGGACCAGTACGTGAAGATCGATTCCATCCAGGCACGGGTGGACGACGGCGATCGCCAGGTGGCGGCGCAGGCGGTGCTGGAAGGGCAGGCGGTGTTCATGCAGCTGCGCATCGACGCCAACGCCGGGCCCATGCTCAGGGAGCCGGGCGGCTGGGATCGCATTCGCGACATGATCCGCGAGGGCTCGGTCGGGATGCCGGTCTTCGCGTCGGCACCACGCGCCGTGCGTGAGGGGTTGCTCTTTCCCTACCTTGGCGGGGCCGACTTCGTGCGGCGCTTCGTCACCGTGCGGCCGGAGAAGGAACTCCTGACCGACCTGCCGGTCTCCACCAAGCAGATCCTCAGCGACTCGGCCTACTTCGGTGGCGGGACGAATGGTCGTGACGTGCCCGTGCGGGTCACGTTGCCGGCGCCGAGCTCGGGAGAGGTGATGTACAGCAACACCTTCGGCGAGTTCGAAACGCGACTGGCGCTGGTGCAGCACATCAAGGACGATGAGCTCGCCCGGCGCGCCGCCACCGGCGTGGACGGAGACCGCTATGCGGTCATTCGTACCGCGCAGGGACAAGCGCTCGTCTGGGCCTCCGCGTGGGATTCCCCGGCGGATGCGGCGGAGTTTCTGGATGCCATGGGGGACGCGGCGCGTCGGCGCTATGAGCTGCCCAAGCCGGATCTCGCCGCCGGGAGTACGACCCGTCGCTTCGACGTGGCTGCGACGCCGACGCGCAGCGCGCGCACGGTGACGCTGAGTTTGGAACAGGTGAACGGAAAACCCGTAGTGCTCTACATGGACCTTCCTGCCGCTGTTTCGGCTCCCATCGATCCGTCCCGCATCGTGGTGGACAGCCCGGCCGGCGGCCGCTGACCTCTCCGACCGGGGACGGGCACGACGCGCCCATGAACAATCCTGCTCCGCTGGGGCCCCGCGCGGCCGACGACGCCCTGCCGGCAGCGCTGCGCATCACCCCCGACGACGAAGTGCGTCGCGTGCGTCTCGCGCAGATGAAGCGGGCCGCCACCATGATGCTGGTGGTGGTGGCCGGGGTGTTCGTCGCGGCCCGTGTGTACGAGGCGCAGTATCCGTGGTTGGGCTATCTGCGCGCCTTCGCTGAAGCGGCCATGGTGGGGGGCATTGCCGACTGGTTCGCGGTGACCGCCCTCTTTCGCCACCCGCTGGGCATTCCCATTCCGCACACCGCCATCGTGCCCGCGCGCAAGGATCGCATCGGGACGGCGCTGGGCAACTTTGTGCAACGCAACTTCCTTACGCGCGAAGTCGTGGCGAGCAAGCTGGGCGCCATGAAGCTGGGGGAGCGGGCGGCGGCGTGGGTGGCCCGGCCGGAGAACAGCCGCCGACTGGCGCGCGCCGCTGCGCATGGGCTGTCCGGTGCGGTCGGGGTGCTGCGCGACGACGAGGTGCAGGCGCTCGTGGACCGCGGCATCGTGGCCCGTCTGCGCCGTCTGCAGGCGGCGCCGCTGGCCGCCAAGACGTTCGAGCTGCTCACCGCGGACGGACGGCATCAGACGCTGCTCGACGATGCCCTGCGGCTCGCGGCGCGTTTCCTCGACGAGAACGAGGAGATGATCCGTGCGCGCATCCGGCAGGAGAGCCCGTGGTGGGTGCCGGGCGCCGTGGAGAACCGGTTGGGTGACAAGATCGTGAGTGGTGTGGAGGCGACGCTCGTGGCCGTGGCCGCCGATCCGGCGCACCCGCTGCGGAAGCGCTACGACGAGGCCGTCGAGCGCTTCGTGCAGAACCTGCGCGAGAATCCCGCGACCATTGCCCGTGCCGAGCAGATCAAGCTGGAGCTGCTCGACCATCCCGGCGTGGCCGAATTCTCACGGGAGGTGTGGGGCGACGTGAAGTTGCGTCTGGCGCAGTATGCCGAACGGCTGGCCACCGAAACGGAAGCCGAGCCCGATCAGCTGGAGCGATGGCTGGCGGGGCTGGGCGAAAAGGTGCTCGCCGATCCCGCCCTGGCCGACAAGGTGAATGGCTGGGTGGTGGAGCTCGTGACCTATTCGGTGGAGCAGGCGCGCGAGGAGGTGGCCGCGCTGATCGCGACTACGGTGGCCGCGTGGGACGCCGATGCGACCTCGCGCAAGATCGAACTGCAGATCGGTCGCGATCTGCAGTTCATCCGCATCAACGGCACGCTGGTTGGCGGCCTGGTGGGACTGCTGCTGTACGTGGTTGGCCAGTCGCTGGGCTGACCGGTCAGCGCAAGTCGGCGGGTACCGCCCGCGACTTGCGGCCGGTTGGCGTGGCGCGGCTCTCCACCTTGTCGGCCGGGTGCCTGGTCGGGTGCGGCAGCAGGGCGAGATGCAGTACCTCGTCCATCGTGCTGGCAAAGGTGAAGGCCATCTTCTCGCGCACCTCCTGCGGCACATCACGCACGTCCTTCTCGTTCCCCTTGGGCAGAATGACTTCGCGCAGCCCGGCACGATAGGCCGCCAGCACCTTCTCCTTCACGCCACCGATCTCCAGCACCTTGCCCCGCAGCGTGACCTCGCCGGTCAGGGCCAGGTCGCGACGTACTGGCCGCCTCGACAGGGCGCTGGCCAGGGCGAGCGTGACAGCGATGCCGGCGGACGGACCGTCCTTGGGCACGGCACCGGCGGGGAAGTGCAGGTGCATGTCGCTCTCGCGGAACTCCGACTCGGCAATGCTGAGGGTGGCGGCACGCGAGCGAACGAACGAATAGGCGGCCTCGGTGGACTCCCGCATCACATCGCCCAGCTGCCCGGTCACGGTGAGCTTGCCCACCCCCGGCATGCGCAGGGCTTCGATGGTCATCAGTTCACCGCCGGTGGCCGTCCACGCCAGGCCGGTCACGGCGCCGATCTCCGGCTCCTTCTCGGCCTCTTCCTGCGAGAAGCGCGGGGGGCCCAGCAGCTCCTCGGCACGCGCGGCACCGATCTCCCAGGTGCTCTCGTCGCCATCGGCCTTTGCGCGGGCCCGCTTGCGCATGAGGGTGGCGATGCTGCGCTCGAACGTGCGCAGCCCCGCCTCGCGTGAGTAGCGACTGGTGATGAAGCCCAGGACCGCCTCGGAGATGTGCAGGTCCTCCGGGGTGAGTCCGTGGTCGTCGAGGAGGCACGGGATGAGATACCGCTGCGCGATCTCCACCTTCTCCTCGATGGTATAGCCGGCGATGCGGATGACCTCCATGCGGTCGCGCAGGGGACCGGGAATATCGAAGAGATTATTGGCGGTGCAGATGAACAGCGTGCTCGACAGGTCGAAGGGCAGATTCAGGTAATGATCGACGAAGGTCGTGTTCTGCGACGGATCGAGCACCTCGAGCATCGCCGCCGTGGGATCACCGGAGGACCCGCCGCTCGACATCTTGTCGATCTCGTCGATCATGATGACCGGATCGCGCACCTCCACGCGCCGGAGCGCCTGGATGAGCATGCCCGGCATGGCGCCCACGTAGGTGCGACGATGGCCGCGAATCTCCGCCTCGTCACGCACGCCGCCCACGGAGATGCGGTAGAAGGCGCGGCCGATGCTCTTGGCGATCGCCTCGCCAAGCGAGGTCTTGCCCGTGCCCGGTGGCCCCACGAGACAGAGAATGGGGCCCGTGGGATCGCCGCCCCGCAGCTTGCGGACCGCGAGGTACTCGATGATGCGCTCCTTGGCCTCATCGAGGCCGTAGTGCCGCTCTTCAAGCGCCTCCTCGACCTTGGCGAGCAGGATTTCCTCGTCATTGCCGCTGCGCGTGTGCCACGGCAAGGCCAGCACCCAGTCCAGATACGTGCGCAGCACCTGGTACTCGCTCGAGGCAGGCGAGAGCATGCGCAGGCGTTCGGTCTCGCGACGTGCCTCCGCCGCGACCTTCTCCGGCAGGTGCGCCTCGTCAATGCGGCGCAGCAGGTCGACCGACTCCTTCTCGTTCGGATCCGCCTCTCCCAGCTCGGACTGAATGGCGCGCAGCTGCTGGCGCAGGTAGAACTCGCGCTGGTGCTGCTCGATCTTGATTTCCGTCTGCTTCTTTACGTCCTCCATGACGCGTGCGCGTGCCACCTCGCGCTCGAGGCGCGACAGGATGAAGCGGATGCGCTGGCCGATGTCGAGGCGCTGCAGCACCTCCTCCTTGTCGGCGATGCGCAGGTTCATGTTCGTGGCGGCGAGATCGGCGAATCGTCCCGGGTCGGAGACGTTCATCTTGAGGATCTGCGGCACCTCGTTGGGAATGCGGTCGACCAGCTCGGCGAGCGTTTCGGCGGCGGTGACCGTACGCGCCACCAGCTCGTCGAGTTCGGCGGGGTCGGGGGGCGTTTCGCGGGCGCCCTGCACCTGCGCAATGGCGAACGGTTGCACCTGATCGATGCCCTCGATCGTGATGCGGCGGAGCCCCTGCAGGGTGATCTGGACCGTTTCCCCGGGCAGGTTGATGCGTTCGTGAACACGCGCGGCCACCCCCACCCGCCCCACGAAGCGCTGCGGATCGATGGCATCGTCGCCGTCACCGGAGGCCACCACCAGGGCCACCACCAGCCCCGATTCCTCGTGCGCCCGCAGCAGCGCCAGGTTTTCGGCTGCCCCCATTTGCACGGCGATCGTTCCCAGCGGATAGACGATCGTGGAGCGCAGGGCCATGAGCGGCAGCGACGGCGGCAGCTCCGCACGGAGGATCTCCTCCTTGCGCTGTCCGCGAGGCATCGTGACGGCGGGGTACCGCGGGTTCTGTGAAGACACGGGCTGGCAGGAAGAGTGACAGCGTGATCCAGGAGCGGGCCAATCTAGGGCGCCGAAAAACGGGAGCAACGCGTGATTCCGACGCAAGTTGCGTCACCGGTGGCCCTCTCCGTCACCCCCCGGGAAAAATAGCGGTGCGCGGGGTCACGGAGGCGCCGGAAACGCATCTGGGGCGGCCAAGGGCCCGTCCGCCTTCCGGATCGATTACCTTTCCCCTCTATGTTCGACGAGCTCACAGACAAACTCGGCAACGTCTTCGCCAAGCTGCGCGGACGAGGCGTCCTGACCGAGTCCGATATCAAGGAGGGGATGCGCGAGGTTCGCCGTGTCCTGCTCGAGGCCGACGTCAACTTCGCCCTGACCCGCGAGTTCCTGGAGCGGGTGGAGAAGCAGGCGGTTGGCGTGCTGCAGCTCAAGACGGTGCAGCCGGCGCAGCAGCTGGTGAAGATCGTGCACGACGAGCTCACCGCCATGCTGGGCGAACGGCGCGAGGGGCTGCGCATGAGCACCGTGCCCCCCACCATCATCATGATGGTCGGGTTGCAGGGGTCGGGAAAAACCACCACCGCCGGCAAGCTGGCCCGCAAGCTCAAGCTCGAGGCCAAGAGCTCGCGCCTGGTGGCGGCCGACGTGTACCGGCCGGCCGCCATCGATCAGCTCGAGACGCTCGGCAAGGCACTCGACGTGCCGGTCTACGCGGACCGCACCACGCAGGATGTGGTGAAGATCGCCAGGGCGGGCATCGAGCAGGGCACCCGCAACCGTGACCGGGTGGTCATCGTGGACACCGCCGGGCGCCTGCAGATCGACGCCGACATGATGGACGAGCTCAAGCGGCTCAAGGCGGCGATCAAGCCCGACGAGATTCTCTTCGTGGCCGACGGCATGACCGGTCAGGAAGCCGTGAAAATTGCGCAGGGCTTCAACGAGGCGCTCGACATTACGGGCGTGATCCTCACCAAGCTCGACGGTGACGCCCGTGGTGGCGCCGCGCTGTCGATCTACGGCGTGCTCAAGAAGCCCATCAAGTACATCGGTGTGGGCGAGAAGCCCGACGCGCTCGAGGAGTTCCACCCCGAGCGCATGGCGGGGCGCATCCTGCAGATGGGCGACATCGTGTCGCTCGTGGAAAAGGCGCAGGAAGCCTTCGACGAAACCGAGGCCAAGAAGCTCGAGAAGAAGGTCCGCAAGGAAGGCATGGACCTCGAGGACTTCCTGTCGGCCATGCGCCAGATGCAGAAGCTGGGGCCCTTCGAGAATCTCCTCAAGCTGTTGCCCGGGGTGAACTCGAAGATGCTGAAGGACGTGAAGATGGACCCCAAGCGCATGAAACACATCGAGGCGATCGTGCTCTCCATGACGCCCCAGGAGCGGAAGAAGCCCGAGATCATCAACGGATCACGCCGCGCGCGCATCGCGAAGGGGTGCGGCCGGCCGGTGAACGAGGTAAACCGCCTGCTCGAGCAGTTCCGCGAAATGCAGAAGATGATGAAGAAGATGGGCGGCATGCAGGGCGGCGGGAAGGGCGGGATGCCCCGCCTCCCCTTCGGCGGTGGCGGCATGTTCGGGATGCGCTGAGCATGGCGCCAACCCACGACTGAAAACTCGAACCCGGAACTCACAACTGATCGGTTGTGGGTTCCGGGTTCGAGTTTGTAGTAGCGGGGTACTGCGGCGTCAGCCTTCAGCCGGCACGATAGAATCCAAGCCCGGCCACGCCGCGAGGTTGTACACCACGAGCGTACGTAGGTAATGGCGGCCGGCATCACCATGCGCCGCCAGCACCGCCTCGGCGCCGGTCTTCACGGCCGCGGCATCGGCATACGGGACCTCGAGATCCTCGGGGAGCACCCCGTTCTCATGGGCCACCCCCATGGTGTCGAGGAACGTGATCTGGTACTGCGGCTCGAGATCGACATAGAGCAGCTGCAGCAGCTCCAGTTCGTCCTGCGCGGTGAGCGCGCCCAGCCGGAGCGCTTCCTTGCCCACCTTGTCGGCGGGCCACGATACCAGGGTTGACGCACGAAAGCCGCCGCCCTTGGCGGCAATGCGTTGGGCGTACAGCGCTTTCGCGCCCTTGTGCTTGGCCAGGGCCTGCAGCACCAGCCACTGCCGGCGCTCCATCGGGAGCGCCTTGAACGGAGAAGGGATCTTGGGCATCCCCCAAAACTACTAGTGGGAGTTGCCGGACGCGCCTGTCCGTGACATGCGCTCCATCACGCGCCGGGCGATCTGGTCGGCCAGCTCGTCACCCGCCAGCACGGGGGCGGACATGCGCCCCAGAATGGGCGGCGGGCCTGCCGGCACTCCCGACTGACGACGCTGCGCCAGCGCATCGGCCGCCTCCTGACAGTCCACGCCCGTGGCGATCTCGCGCAACAGCCCCTCGTGAATGTCGTACACCAACCCGTGCAGCAGGGGGCGCTTCCCCTTGGCCCAGGCATTCTGCACGATGGGGGTCTCCGACAGGTGATAGAGCTGCTCCAGCACGTTGAGCTCCACCACCCGGTCGAAGCGTGCCTGCTCATCCTCGATCTGCTCGAGCTCCGGCCGGTTCCAGCGCACCACATTGCGGATGGGTTGCAGCCACAGGTCCACGAGCCCGTAGCTGGCGGTGCCCATGGCGGCCTTCACGCCGCCACAGTTGTAGTGGCCGGTGATGATCACGTGCTTCACATCGAGCACCTCCACAGCGTACTGCAGGACGCTCATGGCGTTGAGGTCGCTCGGCAGCACCACGTTGGCAATGTTGCGGTGCACGAAGAGCTCGCCCGGCTCGGTACCGGTGACCACGTTGGCGGGGACGCGGCTGTCGGAGCAGCCGATGTACAGGAACTGCGGTTCCTGCTTCGCCGCCCGCTTCTCGAAATACTCCGGATCGGCTGCCTTCATGGCCGCCGCCCATTCGCGGTTGTGCTGGATGATCTTGCGGAAGTTTTCCATGGTCGATCCGGTCAGTGGGCAGGCGTAAGGTCGGTCTCGGGAATGCCCACGAGCCGGTAGTCGATGTTGCGGGAACGGGCGGTTTCGCGGAACTCGAGCAGGGCCTCGAGCGCGTCGTAATCGAAGCGCGTCGTCTTGCGCCCATCGATCTCCACGCGACAGCCGGCCGGTAGCGCATCGAGCGTTTGCATGAGATTCGACTTGCTGAGGAACGTGACCTGATCGGGGAGCACGTAGCGCGTGAGCACGGCGCCCGGGGGGCTGACCTTGGTGAGGGCAGGGCGCCGCATGTGCTCCGCGACGATGAACCCGATGCCCACCACCAGCCCCACCGCGATGCCGCGCAGCAAGTCGGTGAAGAGGATCGCTACGATGGTGACGGCGAACGGAATGAAGTGCGACCATCCCAAATGCCAGGCGCTCTTCCAGAGCGACGGCGTAGTGAGCTTGAACCCCGTCACGAGCAGCACCGCCGCCAACGCCGCCAGCGGAATGCGGTTGAGCACCGGGGCCAAGGCCACTACCGCGATGATGAGCCACACGCCGTGCGCGATGGCCGACAGCCGCGAGCGCGCACCGGCATCGACGTTGGCGGAGCTGCGCACGATGACGCCGGTGACCGGCAGGCCACCGAGAAACCCCGAGAGCATGTTGCCGATCCCCTGCGCGAACAGTTCACGGTTCGCCGGGCCGTCGCGCTTCTCCGGATCGAGCTTGTTGGTGGCCTCGAGGCTGAGCAGCGACTCGAGACTGGCCACGATGCCAAGCGTGGCGGCGAGCATCCACACCTGCTGGTCGCGCAGCGCGCTCCAGTCAGGGCGCGCGATCTGCGACAGCACGCCGCCAACACCGGAGGTGGGGAGATTGACGAGGTGGGTGCCGCGAATGGCAAACGACGGTTCCAGGGCGAGCAGCAGTTCATTCAGCCCCACGCCAATCGCGACCGCCGCGAGGGGCGCCGGGAAGAGCCGCATCTTCTGCATGGGCGAGCGCGGCCACCACACCATGAGCGCCACGCCGATGAAGGCCACGGCGATGGCCCCGGGTTGCACCTGCGCCAACGCCGAGCCGATGGCATCGAAGGTGTTCTCCCCCGACGCACCCACGAAGGCGAAGTCCCCCTCGTAATCGGCATCGTATCCTACCGCATGCGGGATCTGCTTGAGAATGAGCGTCAGCCCGATGGCGGCCAGCATCCCCTTGATGACACTCGAAGGGAAGTAGTAGCCGATCACGCCGGCGCGTGCCGCGCCAAGCGCCACCTGGATGGCACCGCCCAGGATGACGGCGGGAAGAAAGCGGGGAAAGCCGCCCACCTGCGCAATGCCGGCCAACACGATGGCGGTCAGCCCCGCCGCCGGGCCGCTGACCATGAGTGGGGACCCCGACACGGCCCCCACGACGATCCCCCCCACGATGCCGGCCACCACGCCCGACAGCAGCGGGGCACCCGAGGCCAGCGCCACCCCCAGGCACAGCGGCAGCGCGACGAGAAACACGACCACGGACGCGGGAAGATCCTCGCGCCAGGTGGCCAGCAGGGCCGGACTCGCGTCGCGTGGAGCGGAGACGGCTGGAGTACGCATGACGACCGCGGGGATACGGGGAGCAGAGCAGGAGTGTATCGTGAGCCTAACGCCGGGAACGACGACGCGCCAAGTTCCGGCACCACGGCACAACCTATGGGTTTCACCCGATTCCCCCGGATTCTCGATGCATCCTCGTCATCGCCCCTCTGTGCTGCAGGCGGCCGTGTGTCGCACGTGGCACGCTGTGCTGCTGGGCAGCACGCTGCTCTTCGCCTCCGCGTGTAACGGCAAACCGGCTTACGATGTCGTGATTCGCGGCGGCACCGTCTACGACGGGTCGGGGGGAGCGCCGCGCACCGCCGACGTGGCCATTCGCGGCGACTCGATCGTCGCCGTGGGCACCGTGCCCGAGAAGGGGCAGCTGGAGGTGGATGCCACGGGGCTTGCCGTGGCGCCTGGCTTCATCAACATGCTCAGCTGGGCCACCGAATCGCTCATCGAAGACGGCCGAAGTCAGGGGGACATTCGCCAGGGCGTGACGCTCGAGGTGATGGGTGAGGGCGAGTCGATGGGACCGCTTTCCGATACCCTGCGCGCGGAGATGCTGTCGCAGCAGGGTGACATCCGGTACCCCATCACCTGGCGCACGCTGCGCGGCTATCAGGATTCCCTCGTGAAGAAGGGGATCAGCACCAACATCGCGTCGTTCGTGGGAGCGACCACCCTCCGCATCAATCACGTGGGGTGGGACAACCGTGAGCCCACCGCGGCGGAGTTGGCCGCCATGCAGGCCGATGTGCGGACGGCGATGGAAGAGGGCGCGCTGGGCGTAGGCTCATCGCTCATCTACGCGCCGGCGTTCTACGCGAAGACCCCCGAGCTGGTCGCGCTCATGAAGGCCGCCGCGCCCTACGGGGGCATGTACATCTCGCACCTGCGCAGCGAGGGAGGGCGCTTCGACGAGGCGGTCGAGGAGCTCATGACCATTGCGCGAGAGAGTGGCGCGCGCGCCGAGATCTATCATCTCAAGGCGGCGGGCGAGGCCAACTGGCCGAAAATGGCGGGGGTCCTGGCGCGCATCGATTCGGCACGGGCGGCGGGGCTCGAGATCACCGCCGACATCTACCCCTACACCGCCGGTGCCACCGGGCTCGACGCCGCCATGCCGCCCTGGGTGCAGGAGGGCGGGTATGCCGCGTGGGCGAAGCGATTGCGGGACCCGGCCATTCGCCGGAAGGTGGCGCAGGAAATGCGCACGCCAACGGACCAGTGGGAGAGCCTGCTGTTGGCTGCCGGCTCGCCGGAGCGTGTCGTGCTGGCGGGATTCAAGGCCGATTCGCTCAAGCAATACACCGGCAAGACACTGGCCGCGGTGGCGGCGCTGCGCGGCACCACGCCCGAGGAAACGGCCATGGATCTGGTGGTGAAGGATGGTACGCGTGTGGGCACCATCTACTTCATCATCAACGAGGACAACATCGCCGCTCAGCTGCGCAAGCCGTGGGTGAGTGTGGGGTCCGACGCCGCCTCCATGGCTACCGAAGGCGCGTTTCTCAAGAGCAACACGCACCCGCGAGCGTACGGCACCTTTGCGCGCTTCCTGGGCAAGTACGTGCGCGACGAGCAGGTGCTCACGCTGCAGGAAGGCATTCGCCGACTCACGAGCCTCCCCGCCACCAACTTGCGTATCGCACGGCGCGGCTGGCTCAAGCCTGGGTACCACGCCGACGTGGTGGTGTTCGACCCCCGGACCATCCGGGACAACGCCACCTTCGAACAGCCGCACCAGTACGCCACGGGTGTGCGCGACGTGTTCGTGAACGGTGTGCAGGTGTTGAAGGAGGGGGAGCATACGGGGGCCACCCCCGGCCGTGTCGTCCTCGGCCCGGGAGCGAAGCGATGACGCCGCTCTCCCGGCGCGCGTTCCTCGTGCAGGGGACGGCGGCCGCGTGCGCCGTGCCCGCGATGGGCGCGGTCGGGCCGTTCCTGCATGTGCCCGGGCGACAGGCGCCCGATCTGGTGCTGCGCGGCGGCGCGGTCTTCAATGGGTTGGGCGAGGCGGCCCGCGAGATGGACGTGGCCGTGCGCGCAGGGCGCATCACGGCCATGGCGCCACGGCTGGCGGCGCGCGGTCGCGAGGAGATCGATGCGCGCGGGCTGGCGGTGGCGCCGGGCTTCGTGGACATCCACTCGCATGGCGACAGCAGCCTCCGCGAGGATCCCCGGGCCGAGTCGGTCATTCGTCAGGGGATCACCACCATCGTGGTGGGCGCCGACGGGAGCTCGCGCTTCAGTGGCGCGGTGGGCCGGTCGTTCAGTGATTGGGAGCGCGACGTGGCGGCCATGGCGCCGGCCGTCAATGTGGCGAGCATGATCGGTCTGGGCAGCGTACGTGGAGCGGTCGTGGGAGAGGCCGACCGCCGGGCCACCACCGATGAGCTGGCCCGCATGGTGGCCATGGTCGAGCGCGCGCTCTCGGAGGGCGCCTGCGGCACCAGCTCGGGACTCGAGTACACCCCCGGGGCCTTCGCCACCGTGGACGAACTCGTGGCGCTCTGTCAACCGCTGGCGCAACGGGGGCTGCCGTACGCCACCCACATGCGCAACGAAGATGATCAGCTGCTCGAAGCCATCGACGAATCCATCGCCGTGGCGCGCGGCGCTCGCTGCGCGCTGCAGCTGTCGCATCTCAAGCAGCAGGGCACCCGCAACTGGGCCAAGCTCAATGCCTCGCTCGCGCGCCTGCGCGAGGCGCGTGCGGCGGGTGTCGACGCGTGGTTCGACGTGTACCCGTACGAAGCCTACCAGACGGGGCTCACCAATCTCTTCCCGGTGTGGGCGCGTGATGGCGGCGACGCGGCTTTTCTCAAGCGGCTCGACGACCCCGGCACCGCCCCCCGCATCAGGTCCGAGTCCTTGGCCAAGGTGGAGATGATCGGTGGCTGGGACAACGTGCAGATCGCACGGGTGCGCAACACCGCCGATCGTGATGCCGAAGGGCAGCGTCTCGGGGCGTGGGCTCGCACTCGGGGAGCGGATCCCTACGAGGCAGCGGTGGGGCTGTTGCGCCGCAACGAGGCCGATGTGGGCATGTTGGGCTTCGCGATGAGCGAGGAGAACATCGACCAGCTGCTCGCGCATGCCTATGGCATGGTGTGCAGTGATGGCGGCGGCTTTGCGATAGACGGCCCCACACGGCGTGGCAGCCCCCATCCGCGTGGCGCGGGCACCATGCCGCGGGTCCTCGGTCGATTCGTGCGGGAACGCCAGGCGCTGCCGCTGGCCGATGCCATTCACAAGATGACGGCGCGTCCTGCCGATCGGGTGCACCTGCGCGATCGCGGGCGGCTGGCGGTGGGCATGGCGGGTGACGCCGTGGTGTTCGACCCCGCCACGGTGGCCGATCGCGCCACGTTCGCCAATCCGTTTCAGTACCCGGTGGGCATCAGCACCGTGGTCGTCAACGGCGTGGTGGCCATTCGTGACGGGCAGCAGCTCGCCCGCACGGGGCGGGTGCTGCAGGCGGGGGGGGCAGCACCCGCGTTAGAATGGATGGCGTTGGGCGTTGTCTCCCGACGGCATGACGATGGCGGGTTCACACTTCGAGACCATGATATGACATCACGTCGCTCGGTCGTTCGGCAGCTCACGCTCGCGGCCCTCGCCGCCCCCTTGGCACCCTCGCTCGTTGCGGGCGCCGGGCGTCCGTTCACGCCGGCGCGGCGCAAGGTGCAGCAGCTGCGCATCACCATTCTCTCCACGATGCTCGCCGACAGCGGGCTCGGCGAGTGGGGCTTCGCCGCCCTGGTGGAGGTGGACGGACGTCGCCTGCTCTTCGATACCGGCGCGCACGACGACGTGGTGTCGCGCAACGCGCGCGACCTGCGGTTGGCACTCGATACGGTGCCCGAGGTCATCCTGAGTCACAATCACGGCGACCATACCGTTGGCCTGGTGCCGCTGCGCCGTGAGTTGGCGGCGACGCGCGCCGACGCGTTGGGGCGTGCGCATGTGGCCGAGGGGATCTTCGCGCCGCGGCGGCGCGAGGGCGAACCCGCCGATCTCAACGCGATGAATCGCTTCCGGCCGCTGTACGAAGCCACGGGTGGCGTCTTCGTGGTGCACAGGCAGGCCGGCGAAGTGCTGCCCGGTGTCTGGTTGACCGGCCCGGTGCCGAGGCGATACCCGGAGCGCAACTGGGGCGGCGCGGCGGCGGGACGCCTCGAGACCAAGGTGGAGATCGGCGGGCGCCTCGTCGAGGATACGGTGCCCGATGACATGTCGATGATCTTCGATACGGAGCAGGGGCTCGTGGTGCTCACCGGATGTGGACACGCCGGTGTCGTGAATACCATCGAGCACGCGCGCGCCGTGGTGCGGCCGGCGCCGGTGCACGCCCTGATTGGCGGCATTCACCTGTTCAATGCCTCGGAGCAGACGTTGACGTGGACCGAAGAGCAGCTGCGGGGCTTTGGCGTGCGCCATCTCATTGGTGCCCACTGCACGGGGGTGGAGGTGGTCTACCGCTTCCGGCAGTCACTCGGGCTCGACCGTTCGCGCTGCGTGGTAGGGGCGGTGGGGCAGGTGTTCGACCTCGCGTCGGGAATCCGCGCCGGGGCGATCGCCCGATAGCGGGCAGCAGGGGCCCGGTTGCCGCCGGCGGCGGCCGGCAGCGCGGCGCGACGCTCAACGCGGGGCGGAATCGGGCGTAGCTTATCTGTGTCCGGCGCACTGGCCGGACCCTCCCTCAACCGCCTCTCCGCATGATTCGCCGCCCCGCCCCGGTTCTCTTCGCCCTGCTTGGCGTGGCCCCGGCTCTCGCCGGTGCACAGCCGGCCAAGCCGGCGTCGCGCCCCGCCGCCGCCAGCGCTCGCGCTGCGGTTGCCCCCAAGGCCCCCTTCATGGCGTCGGTCGATCCGGCGCTCTTCCGTGGCATGCAGTATCGCCTCGTGGGGCATTCCCGCGGTGGCCGCGTCACCACGGTCGCCGGCGTGCCGTCGCAACCCAAGACGTTCTACATGGGGGTGGCCAGCGGGGGACTCTGGCGCACCACCAACGGCGGCGAGAGCTGGGAGCCCATCACCGACGGCAAGGTACCGGTCGGGTCCATGGGCTCCGTGGTGGTGGCGGACAGCGACCCCAAGGTGATCTGGCTGGGCACCGGCTCCGACGGCGTGCGCTCCAACGTGTCCACGGGGCGCGGCGTGTATCGCTCCACCGATGCCGGCGCCACCTGGGAGTTCAAGGGCCTCTACAACGCCGGCCAGATCGGTGCGGTGCGCGTGCACCCCACCAACCCCGACGTGGCGTGGGTGGCGGCCTACGGCGACATCTTCAAGCCCAACACCGAGCGCGGCATCTTCAAGACCACCGACGGCGGGAAGTCGTGGAAGAAGACGCTGTACGTGAGCGACAGCACCGGCGCCATGGATGTCGAGCTGCAGCCCGGCAACCCCGATGTGCTGTTCGCGTGGATGAACCGCATCGAGCGCAAGCCGTGGAGCATCATCTCCGGTTCGCGCGAAGGGGGCTTCTACAAGAGCACCGACGGCGGCGACACGTGGAAGCGCATCCAGACCACCGGCCTGCCCAATCAGCTCATCGGCAAGGGCAACGTGGCGGTGACGGCGGCCAACCCCAACCGGCTGTATGCGCTGGTCGAGGCGTTGCCCGGCGGTGGCCTCTACCGCAGTGACGATGCCGGCGAGAACTGGCAGCTGGTGAACAGCACGCCGGGGCTCATCACGCGTCCCTTCTACTATACCTCGCTCGGGGCCGACCCGACCAATGCCGACGTGGTGTACGGCGGTGCCGAGACCTTCTACAAGAGCACCGACGGCGGCAAGACGGTCACGCCGTTCCGCACGCCGCACGGTGACAATCACGACATCTGGATCAACCCGAAGGACGGCAACACGATGGTGCAGTCGAATGATGGCGGCGCCAACGTGTCGTTCGACGGCGGCAAGACATGGAGCTCGCAGGATATCCAGCCTACGGCCGAGTTCTACGGCGTCTGGCTCGACAATGCGTTCCCGTACAACCTGTACATGGCGCAGCAGGACAACAGCACGTACATCGTGCCGAGCCTCAACAACCCCTTCAACATGGGCGCCGTGCGCGTGGGCCCCGGGTGCGAAACAGGGCCTATCATTCCGCATCCGTCCGACGAGAACATCATCCACGGCAACTGCAAGGGGCAGTACGCCGTGATGAACGTGAAGGCCGGCGTCACCAAGAACTACTGGATCGGCGCGCAGTCGCTCTATGGCAATGACGGCGGCGATCTCATCTTCCGCATGCAGCGCACGACGCCAATGGCGACGTCGCCGCACGATCCCAAGGTCATCTACTACGGGTCGCAGTATCTGCACCGGTCGCGCAACAACGGGGCGAACTGGGAGAAGATTTCGCCCGACCTCACCGCCTTCCCCAAGTGCTGCCAGGGGGGCAGCGGCGAACCGATCACGCGCGACGTCACCGGTGAGGAGTTCTACAGCACGTTGTACGCGATCGCCGAGTCGCCGCTGGAGAAGGGCGTGATCTGGACCGGCTCCAACGACGGCCCGTTTTCCGTCACGCGCGACGACGGCAAGAGCTGGACGCGCGTCACGCCCAAGGGGCTTGGTGAGGGTGGGCGCGTGGCGTGGATCGATGCGTCGCCGCATCGCAAGGGCTCCGCCTACTTCGCCACGTACCGCTATCTGCTGGGCGACTACAAGCCGTACATCTACCTCACCAACGACTACGGCAAGACCTGGACGCTGCTCACCGACGGCACCAACGGCATTGCCGCCGACGTGCCGGTGCGCGTGGTGCGCGAGGATCCGGTGCGTGAAGGGTTGCTGTACGCGGGCACCGAGTTCGGCCTGTACATCTCGTTCGACAACGGCGGGCACTGGCAGCCGTTCAACCTCAACATGCCGATCATCCCGATCAACGACATCCGCGTGCACCGCGGGGATCTCGTGATCGCCACGCAGGGGCGTGCGGCGTGGATTCTCGACAACATCGCGCCGCTGCAGCAGCTGGGCCCCACCACGACCAGCGCCTCGTACACCGTGTTCCGTCCCCGCGACGGCTATCGCACCACGACGGGGCAGTCGATCCTTGGCCCCACCATCGACTACTACCTGCCCACGGCGCCCGCCGATACGGTGCGCATCGAGATCGTGGACGCGGCAGGCAAGGTGGTGAACAGCTTCAAGAGCGGCGTGGCGCCGGTGCAGCCGCCGCGGCGGCGCGGCGGCGAAGACGACGATCCCGACGAATCCATGATGGCGGGGCGTGGCGGCCGCGCCCCCGCCATGACGGCCGGACCGACGATGAACCTCGTGACGAAGAACGCGGGGCTCAACCGGTTCGTGTGGAACGTGCAGCACCAGAACGGGCTCGGCGCCCCGCCGGGGCAATACACCGCCCGTATCACCGTGGGCAATGACACCCAGTCGGTGCCGCTGCGCGTGCGCATCGATCCGCGACTGGCGGCCGACGGTACCACCGAAGCCGACCTGCAGGCGCAGTTTGCGCACAACGTGAAGCTGCGCGACATGGTGGCGGACGTGAATGCGCTGCTGGCCCGTGTGCGCGCCGCGGAGACCCGCTACAAGGGGGCCACCGGCGCCGCGGCCGACACGGCCAAGCAGGTCAAGGAGGTGAGCGAGACGCTCAACACCCAGCCCATCCGCTACGGCAAGCCCGGCCTGCAGGCGCATATCACGTATCTCGCCGGCATGACGGCGCGGGCCGATCAGAAGGTCGGTCAGGATGCCATCGATCGGTACGCGTTCCTGCGCAAGGAACTGGAAGCGGCCAAGGCCAAGCTGGACCGTGCCATCGGTCCGCAGCGCCGCATGTAGGACAACGGACCATCACATGTTCGATGCCCTTCGACGGTTGGTGAGCGACAGCGTCCCCGGAACCCCGGGGGCGCATTCGCGGGTGTACCCGCACGATGTGCGCATTGCCGCCTGCGCCCTGCTGGTGGAGCTCTCGTGCGCCGACGGCACCTTCAGCGATGCCGAGCAGCATCGCATCATGGAAAGCCTGCAGCGGCACTTCGGGGTCGACGAGGCGGGAGCGCGGGAACTGCTCGCGGAGGCGGCCTCGGCCAACCGGGACGCCGTCGACCACTTCGTCTTCACCCGTCAGGTGGTCAAGGAGTACAGTCTGGCCCAGCGTATCGTGCTGGCGGAGCTCATGTGGCAGGTGGTGCTGGCCGACGGGCACTTCGACGACCAGGAGGCCTACCTCATTCGCAAGCTGGCCAACCTGCTGGAGTTGGAACCGGCCTTCCTGTCGCAGGCCCGGCGGTCGGCCGAGTAGCGGGGGGGCGGGGAACAACCCGCTGGGGGGTGGTGATAACATTCAGGCGGCGTCCGGTGGGCGCCGCCTGATGTCTTTCCTCTACCTCACCATTCCTGCCATGACGATCTCTCGCTCGCTGGTCCGCGGTGCCTTTGCGCTCGCTGCTGTTTCGGTGTTCTCCGTGTCGGCCTCCGCGCAGGGGGGCATGCAGATGGGCGGTGGCCGCGGTCAGGCCCCCGCGTCACCGCGTGACTCGCTCACGGCCAGCGTCTCGGGCGCCGAGATCAAGGTGAACTACGGCCGCCCGTCGAAGCGTGGCCGCGTGATCTTCAACGGCCTGAACGACATGAAGTGGGGCATGGTGTGGCGCACGGGCGCCAATGAAGCCACGCACTTCACCACCAGCAAGGCGCTCGACTTCGGCGGCAAGTCCGTGCCGGCCGGTACCTACACGCTGTTCACGCAGCTCGAAGCGAACGGCAAGTGGGAGCTCATCGTGAACAAGCAGACCAAGCAGTGGGGCACCGCGTACGACAAGGCGCAGGACCTCGTGCGCATCCCCATGACGGTCACCGACAAGAACGCGGTCGTGGAGAAGATGGAGATCCAGGTGAAGCCCGCCGGCAAGGGCGGGGAGATCATCGTGATGTGGGACACCTACAAGGCGGTGGCGGGCTTCACGGTGAAGTGAGTCGGTCACAACCCGACTGTCACGATCCAAATGCAAAACCCGGAACTTCGCAGTTCCGGGTTTTGCATTTGGGGACGGGCGCTGAGGGGAACCGCTCAGTGATGCCCCGCAGCCCCCGCATCGCGATCACGCGGATCCGCGGCGCCTAGGCGCGCCCCAGTGCGCGGATCGATGGCAATGGAATGCGCCGTCCCCTGCTGGCTGCCGATGCGCACGAGGTGGCCCTTGGCTCGCAACGCGTCGAGGGTGGAGGCGGGGAATCCGTCACGCTCCACGCTGATGGCGTTGGGCAGCCACTGATGATGCAGGCGCGGCGCGTTCACCGCCTGCTGGATGGGCATGTCGAACGCCACGACGTTGAGCACGACCTGCATGACCGTATTGATGATCGTGCGCCCGCCCGGACTGCCCACGACCGCCACGAGCTTGCCATTCTTCGCGACAATGGTGGGGGTCATGCTCGACAGCATGCGCTTGCCCGGCTGGGCCACGTTGGGGGCGGTGCCGATCAGACCGGTGCTGTCGGTGAGTCCCGGCTTGCCGTTGAAGTCCCCCATTTCGTTGTTGAGCAGGAACCCCGCGCCCTCCACGACCGCGCCCAGGCCGTAGCCGGCTTCGAGCGTGTAGGTCACCGACACCGCCACGCCGTCCTTGTCCACCACGGAGTAGTGGGTGGTTTCGTCGCTTTCGTATCCCTGGTTCACGTCGGCCGGTGACGACGGCGAGGCCTTCGTCAGGTCGATGCCTGCCCGCAGGGTGTTCGCGTAGGCCTTGCTGGTGAGTCGCTCCACGGGGGGCTTGGTGAAATCCGGATCGCCCAGGTGGACCGCACGGTCGCGATACGCGCGCCGCATGCTCTCGGCGAGCAGGTGGACATACTGCGGCGAGTTGTGTCCCGCAGTCTTGAGGTCGAAGCCCTCGAGGATGTTCAGCATCTCCACCATGGCCACCCCACCGCTGCTTGGCGGAGGCATGGTGATGATGTCGTGGCCCATGAACGTCCCGCGAACGGGGGCCCGCTCCCGCGCCTCGTAGGCGGCGAGGTCCTGCTCGGAAATCAGCCCGCCGTACTTCTTCATTTCGGCCACGATGAGGTGCGCCGTCGTGCCCTTGTAGAAACCATCGCGCCGCAGGTCGCGAATGCGCCCCAGGGTATTGCCCAAATCAGACAGCCGCATGCGGTCGCCGGCGGCGTACGGCTTGCCGTCGCGATAATAGGCAGCGATGGTGGCGGGGTAGGCGCTCAGTCGCTCCTGCAGCCGCGCATTGCCCAGTGATGCGGCCAGGCCAACAGGAACGACGAAGCCGGTGTCGGCCAGGCGTGCGGCGGGATCGACGAGCTTCGACCAGCTCACCTTGCCGTACTTCTGATGCGCGAGATCGAAGCCCGCCACGGTGCCCGGCACGCCAACGGCCTTGTGCGAGCCGTGGTGAATGCGGGAGGAATAGACGCCGGTGCTGTCGGTGAACATGGTGGGAGTCGCCGCCGCCGGCGCCCGCTCGCGAAAGTCGATGGTGGTCGCGCGTCCGTCAGGGAAGCGAATGACCATGAACCCCCCACCGCCAATGTTGCCGGCCGTGGGGTAGGTCACGGCGAGGGCGAAACCGGTGGCGATGGCCGCATCCACAGCGTTCCCGCCGTTGGCCAACACCTCGCGCCCCACCTGACTGGCAATGGCGCTGGCCGACACGACCATGCCTTTGGCCCCCTCGGCGGGTGCGGCGGGCTTGGGCGCGCTCTGGGCCCGTGCTGGGGGGGCAAGGAGCCCGGGAGCAAACAACGCAACGACGGCGGCGCTGCGGAGCGCGCGCGAGAGGCAGGGGATGACGGACATGGGGCGGGGCAGGTGGCCACAGGAGGGAGCAACGGTATGCACAGACTACGTTGGGGGCCCCCGCTCTGCTGCCGGACCGCCTCGGTTTCCGCGGGCGGGGCGCCCCTGCGCCCACGGGCTGGCTGGCCGGGTTGAATACCGCTCCGTCAACCGGTTATATTGCTAGGCTACCCGGGTTTTTTTCCCGGGACGGGTGCACGCCGGAAACGCCGGTGATGCGAGGAGCCCGGAGCAACGTCACGTTGCCCAGTTGCACACACTGCCTGAGAGATTCGCATGGCCGTCAAGATCCGTCTCCGCCGTGAAGGCCGGAAGAAGACCCCGATGTACCGCATCGTCGTTGCCGATTCGCAGAGCCCGCGCGACGGTCGCTTCATTGAAATTCTCGGGCAGTACCAGCCGCGTGGTGGCGAGAACGCCATCAACCTCGACACCGAGCGCGTGAACTACTGGCTCAACGTGGGCGCGCAGCCTACCGACACGGTGCGCTCGCTCATTCGTCGCGCCGGTATCCTCAAGGCGCGCCACGAAGCCCGGCTTGCCGCCAAGCTGCAGTCGGCCGCCGTGGCCCTGCCTTCCGGCGAGGCCTGAGCTGGCCGAGTACATCGTCGTCGGTCGGGTCCGCCGCGCGCATGGTGTGCGCGGCGCCTGGGCCGTCGAATCGCTGAGCGGTGCGCCGGACGTGATGCTCGCGTCCGGCGCGTTGCTTTTCGCGGGCGATCGGGAGGGCAATCTCGCCCCCGATGCGGCGGCGCAGCCGCTCCACGTGGAGGATGGCCGCCCCATGAACAAGGAGTGGCTCGTGCGCGTCACGGAAGTGACCGATCGCGACATCGCCGACAGTTGGCGAGGGCGGTACCTCCTGGCAGACGCCGCCACGCTCCCCGAGGCCGACGACGACGAGATCTACGTGGGCGATCTGATCGGCATGCGGGTGGAGGTGGAGGGGCGCGGACTGGTGGGACATGTGCGCGACGTCTACGACGCCCCCCAGGGCTACATTCTCGAAGTCGAGACGGCGACCGGCCGTCCGCTGGTGCCGTGGAACGACGATCTGGTGCTGTCCGTCGATGAGAGCGCCGGCACCATCGTGTTCGCGCCGCTCGACGGCCTCTTCGACTGAGCGCACTGCCTGCGATGCTGCGCATCAACATCGTCACGATCTTCCCGGAGTTCTTCGCGGGACCGCTGGCGCTCAGCATCCCGGCCAAGGCCGCCGCAGCGGGCGGCGTGACGTACCAGCTGGTGAACCTGCGGGACTTCACCCACGATCGGCATCGCACCGTGGATGACTATCCCTTTGGTGGAGGGCCCGGCATGGTCATGAAGCCGGGGCCGTTCTTCGAGGCGGTGGAATCCCTCGGCGCCACGGCGCCCATCGTCCTGCTCTCTCCGCGGGGCCGCCGCTTCACCCATGCCGATGCCATGCGCTTCGCCGCGGGGCAGGAGCTCACCCTGCTGTGCGGGCACTACAAGGACATCGATGAACGCGTGGCCGCGCACCTGGCCACCGAAGAACTCAGTCTCGGTGATTTTGTCCTCAGCGGGGGCGAGCCGGCGGCACTGGCCATCGTGGACGCCACGGTGCGCCTGCTCCCCGGCGCCATGAGCGACCTGGAGAGTGCACGGACCGACTCGTTCTTCGATCGCGGCATCAGTGCGCCCAGCTACACCCGGCCGGCAGAGTATCGGGGCCAGTCGGTGCCGGAGGTGTTGCTGGGGGGCGACCACGCGCGGGTTGCCGCGTGGCGTGACGCGGAGAGCCTGCGTCGTACGCGGGAGGCGGAAGCGCGCGATGGCGCCGCGTGGGCCGCCCGCGCCCGTGACATCGCGGCCCGCGACGCCCGCCTGGCCGAAGCGGAGCGGCTGGCCGCCGAGAAGGCGGCCCGGAAGGCGCGCGCCAGGGCGGCGCGGGCGCGAGCCCGGACACGAAACGAGGACGCCTCGTGAGCGTCCGCATCATCGTCACCGGCGGCACCTTCGACAAGGAATACGACGAGCTGACCGGCACGTTGCACTTCGAGCAGACACACCTGCCCGAAATGCTGCAGCGCGGGCGGTGCATGCTCGACGTGCAGGTCGATGTGCTCATGATGATCGACAGCCTCGAGATGAAGGAAACGCATCGGCAGCGCATCGTGCAGGCCTGCCGCGATGCGCACGAGTCACGCCTGCTCATCACGCACGGCACCGACACCATGGTCGAAACGGCGCAATACCTCGCCGCTGCCGCGTTGCCCAAGACCATCGTGCTCACGGGAGCGATGGTCCCGTATGCGTTCGGCAGCTCCGACGGACTGTTCAACCTCGGGAGCGCCCTCAGCTTCGTGCAGTGTCTGCCCGCTGGGGTGTACGTGGCCATGAACGGCCGCTACTTCACCGCGGACAACGTGGAGAAGAACCGCAACGTGGGCGTGTTCGAGGAACGGCGCTGACCCGTACGCGGGACGCGACAGTGGTCCGTTGAACGAGCAGGTCGGCGCTGCCCCAAACGATCTGGAGCCGCGCCGTGTGCCTGTCGTGGGGAGACCGCTCAGCGTCTGGCTTTCACCACCGACAGCGTGATGCTCGAGGGCGTGGCGCCACCGTGGTGCACGGCATTGTGCGCCACCACCCCGCGCGTCTCCGTCACGTTGTCGCCCCCGGTGTTCAGGTTGCGGTCGAAGCGCGGGAAGTTGCTGCTCGACACCTCGATGCGTACCCGGTGTCCTGGCCGGAACAGATTGCTGGTGTTGAGTGGCCCGAGTGTGACCTTGTACACCCGGCCGAGTTCCATGCGCGTCTGCGGCCGGTCGTAGCCGGTGTGATAGCGCATGCGCTGGATCGTCTCGTCGAGATTCCATGCCCGTCCGGCGCTGTCCACATCGATCAGCTTCACGGTGAAGTCGGTGTCCTTCGCATCACTCGACACGTACAGCGTGAGGCTCACCGGGCCGGAGACCTCCATGGGCTCCTCGAGTGGTTCGCTCGTGTACACGAGGATGTCCGGGCGTGTCTCGCGCACGCGCTGGTCGAACGAACCCGCCTGGATGGCCGTGCCGGTGCAACACACGTTGCCGCCATAGCTCATGACGGGGTTGGCGGGGTCGTAGCTGAACGTATCCCGCTGTGCGCGGCGCGCCTTGGGAAGCAGCACCCCGCTGCCGTTCATGGTGTTGGCGTTGCCGGCGCTCGACAGGTACCACGTAACGGGGGCAGCCCCCCGCGGTGGCCAGCTGTCGCTGGCCTGCCACTTATTGCTGCCCATGGTGAAGTAGCGGATACGCGGCAGCGTATCCAGCAGGCCGGTGTTCTCGCCCTTGAGGAAGGTGTCGAACCAACCGTAGGTGAGCGCGTCGTAGTCGAGGCGCGGATCCCCCATGGGGCGTTCGCCCACCACCATGTTCGCGCTGGCACGGGTGTACGCACAGTGCGCGACCGGGGCGATGACGGCATGCTGCTGCTTCGCCACCTCAGGCGACGCGGTCTTCATGGCGTGCTGCCACAGCGCAATGTTGGGCCCCACCGACACATCGTACCAGGACATGAACCAGAGCGCCGGCGTGTCGAAGGGCATGTCGTCATGGTACAGGCCGCCCTTGTACCACGCCGGATCATTGGGGGTGCGGTAGATCATCGCGCCCCCCGTGGCCACGGGCATGGTGTCGGCATAGATGCCGCGCGGCCCATCCACCGCCCGCATGAGGTCCTTCATGGGGAGGTGCCAGAGCGCCTTCGACCAGTCCACCCGTGGCTGCTGCTGCGCGAGATCGAACGACTTCCGCAGGCGGGTCAGGTCGTCCTGGGAAAGGCTGGCAGGGAACAGGGGACGCTGCGTGTTCTGCTCGCCATACAGCCAGGCGATGAACAGCATCTGCACGGCGCCCCCACGATACCAGTTCCCCTGCTCGTACCACGGGCCAATGCGTCCCACACCGGCGCCGTATCCCTGCGGGATGATCGCCGCCAGCCCCTTGGGCTTCGTGCTCGCTACGGCCATCTGGTACTCGGCCGTGCTCGAGCAGCCAATCAGCCCCACCTTGCCGTTGCTCCACCCCTGCCGCGTGAACCAGTCGATGGCGTCGCGCCCATCGGTGATTGGCGGTCCGAGAATGTCGTACTCCCCCTCGCTGAAGAAATGGCCGCGTTCGTTCTGCAGGGCGTACGCGTAGCCGCGCTTCACCGCCGTCAGCGCCGCACCGAGGTCACGGGGGGCCCCGTTGCGCACGTCCCACCAGTTCATGTTGTACGGCGTCTTGCTCAGGATTAGCGGCACCCCGGAGGCCGGCCGCTGCTTGGGGACATAGACGTCGGTCATGAGCCGGGTGCCGTCACTCATGGGCATCATCACGGAACGATGGACCTCGGCCAACGCACGCAGTTCGCGCTCCTGCGCTTCGCGGGCGGCCACCAACTGGGCGGACGGGGCCGGGGCCTGGGCATCGGCCACCGTGACCAGAGTGCCGAGCGACAGAGCGCCGCCCAGCAGGAGACCCAGACGGCGGCGCCACGCCGGCAGGGGAGGGGAGAAGGGCACCATGGCGAAGTCCTGTGGGAAGGGGAAAGGGCAGGAGAAGTGTACGGCGCGCCGCCCGTGTCTGCCGTCGGGGGCGACCCGACGGCGCCTGCGCTCGCCCGACCGGCAGTTGGGCCACGAGGCCGGGTCCGCTTCCAGCCCCCTGTTCCCGTCCCCATTTTCCGTTCAGCAGGATTCCACGGCCGCTTCGGCGGCTCAGGCCGCATACCACCCCCGAATCTCCGGCACTCCCCGCATGGCGAAGATCAAGGTTGTGAACCCCGTCGTCGAGATGGACGGCGACGAGATGACGCGCATCATCTGGCAGTTCATCAAGGACAAGCTGGTGCTGCCGTACCTCGATGTGCAGCTCGACTACTACGACCTCGGGATCGAGCATCGCGACGCCACCGGTGATCAGGTCACCATCGATTCCGCCGAAGCCACCAAGCGGCATGGTGTGGCGGTCAAGTGCGCCACCATCACGCCCGACGAGGCGCGCGTGAAGGAGTTCGGGCTCAAGAAGATGTGGAAGAGCCCCAACGGCACCATCCGCAACATCCTCGGTGGCGTGATCTTCCGCGAACCGATCATCATCTCCAACATCCCGCGCCTGGTGCCGGGGTGGACCAAGCCCATCGTGGTGGGGCGCCACGCGCACGGCGACCAGTACAAGGCGACCGACTTCAAGGTGCCGGGGCCGGGTACGGTCACCATGACCTACACGCCTGCCGACGGCAGTGAGCCGATGCAGTTCGAGGTCGCGAAGTTCGGCCAGGACGGCGGCGTGGCCATGGGGATGTACAACTTCAACGACTCCATCAGGGACTTCGCGCGGGCCAGTTTCCGCTACGGCCTCCAGCGCAACTTCCCGGTGTATCTCTCCACCAAGAACACCATCCTCAAGGCGTACGACGGCCAGTTCAAGGATCTGTTCGAGGAGGTGTTCGCGGCCGAGTTCAAGGCGGAGTTCGATGCCAAGGGGCTCACCTACGAGCACCGCCTCATCGACGACATGGTCGCCTCCGCGCTCAAGTGGGAGGGCGGGTACGTGTGGGCCTGCAAGAACTACGATGGCGACGTGCAGTCGGACATCGTGGCGCAGGGCTTCGGTTCGTTGGGGCTCATGACAAGCGTGCTGCTCACCCCCGATGGCAAGACGATGGAGGCCGAAGCGGCGCACGGCACGGTCACCCGTCACTTCCGCGAGCACCAGAAGGGAAACAAGACCTCCACCAATCCCATCGCGAGCATCTTCGCGTGGACGCGCGGCCTCGCCCATCGCGGCAAGCTCGATGGAACGCCCCAGGTGACGGCGTTCGCCGAGACGCTCGAACGGGTATGCATCGAGGCGGTGGAGGCGGGGGAAATGACCAAGGATCTCGCGATCCTCATCTCGAAGGACACGCCGTACCTCCACACGGAAGACTTCCTCGACGCCATCGACCGGCGGTTGCAGGCCAAGATGGGGTGAGCCTGCGGTGCGAGGCACGAAGGAGCGGAGGCACCAGGGGGCGGAGGCACGGAGAACACTCCCTGTGCCTCCGCGTCCCTTTTGACGGGAGAGGGAGCGGGCGGTAGCATGGGTGGTCCCCTCCACCTCGAGACCCGTCATGCACCGACCACTCGCCGCCCTGCTGGCACTGGCCGCCCTCCCCGTCGCCCTCCCCGTCGCCCTCGGCGCGCAGCGACCCGCGCCCCCCGCCCCGCAACCCGTCGTTACGCCGGCGTTGTACCAGGGGCTCACCTGGCGACACATCGGTCCCGAAGGCAATCGTTTCAGCTCGGCGGTTGGCATACCGGGCGATCCGCACACGTATTACGTGGGCGCGGCCTCGGGCGGCATTTACAAGACGACCGACGGTGGGGTGCATTGGAGCGAGATCTTCGATGACGTGCCGGTGCAGTCGATCGGCGCACTGGCCATTGCCCCCAGTGATCCGAACATCGTCTGGGCGGGCACCGGCGAAGCGCACATTCGCAGCCATATCTCGATTGGCCAGGGGATCTACAAGTCCACCGATGCCGGCAAGAGCTGGCAGCTCATGGGGCTCGAGAAGACGGGGCGCATTGCGCGCGTGGTGGTGCACCCCACGAACCCCGATGTAGTCCTGGCGTGCGCGCTGGGAACCGCCTACGGCCCGCAGCAGGAACGCGGCGTGTACCGCACCACCGATGGCGGATCCACGTGGACGCGGGTGCTCTTCACCACCCCCGACGCCGGCTGCAGTGACCTGGCCATGTCCCCCGCCAATCCGCGTACGCTCTACGCGGGCATGTGGCAGATCGAGATTCACACCTGGGGGCGTCGCAGCGGTGGGCCGGGGAGCGGCCTCTTCAAGAGCACCGACGGTGGCGTGACCTGGACGAAGCTCGTCGGGAACGGCCTGCCGACGAAGATCACCGGCAAGCACGCGCTGGCGATCGCGCGCAGCAACCCGTCACGCGTCTACGCCCTCATTGAGACGGGAGATGGGCTGCCCTTTGAGGGAGAGGCAACCGAAAGCGGGCAGCTCTGGCGCACCGACGACGACGGTGCCACCTGGCAACTCATGACCCGTGACCGCAATGCCATGGGGCGCGCGCACTACTACTCGCGCACCGCCGTGGCCACCGACAACGACAACGAGCTCTACTTTCTTACCGCGAGCTATGCGCGGTCGATCGACGGTGGACGCACGCTCACCACGCTGACCGGTGGCGAAGCGCCGGGCGGAGACCATCACGATATCTGGATCGATCCCACGAACGCCAACCGGCAGATTGTGGCGCACGATCAGGGACTGTCCATCACGATCAACCGCGGCCGGACGTGGTTCCGCCAGCGCCTCAGCAACGCCCAGATCTATCACGTTACCGTCGACAACAACGTGCCGTACAACGTGCTCGGCAACAAGCAGGATGAGCCGAGCTATCGCGGACCGAGCAACAGTCGGGTGCAGAGCGGGCGCAGCGCCGGCATCTCGCGTGGCATGTGGCACTCCGTGGGGGGCGGCGAGAGTGGCTGGG